>CAYQMC010000008.1:5106-32621 GCA_964418285.1 uncultured Chryseobacterium sp. | reverse complement strand
CGAACTCGAACTGCACATTGTCCAAACGCACCCGGGTGCCCACGGCCGGTTCCATGGCGTGGATGTCCACCTCCTTGCTGCTGGCGTGCTGCACCGGAACAGGGCGAGGGGGCGGTGGTTTGCTTTCCTTGGGCTTGGGCGATAGGGCCGCACCAGGAGGTGCAACGCGCACGTTCACGTCATCGATGAAGTAGTAGGCACCACGCTCACCCTGAGGTTGCCGTTCATGCTCGGTGACCTCATCACCGTAGAAGTTGCCGATCAATAGGAAACGCTCCGTTCCTGTGGCTTCGAACACGCCGCTCACCTTGTGCCAGCCATTGCGATCCACAACCTTGTCCTCGTTCACCGTGGGGGTGATATACAAGGGCAGGTTATCACGGGTCCCTATAGGGGTATCGGTGAGAAGCAGCCCGATGTTGTTGCTCGCTTCGTTGCTGCGCACGGCCCGCAATACCCAGCACTCAGCGATGTAAAGCACGCCCGCTTGCAGGGGCTCCGTCAATTCGGTCTGTAGGTATTCGTGCCAATAGGAGGGTGTGTTGCCCTTGCCATAGATCTTGATGCCGGTCATGCCATGGCCCGTGCGTGTGCTCTGCTTGCCGTTACTATGCCTGCTCGGGTGGCCCCAGCAGTCAGGGTCGTTCTGGGTGCTGAAGAGGTCGGGTGTGGTCTGCGTGGGCGAGCTCCAATGGGCCACGTTGCTGTTGAACTTCTCCACATCCTGGGTCCAGCCGCACATGTGTCGCTGGTAGTCCTCGAACCCGGGATTTGCTACCAGGTTCGGCATGGTATCGTTCTGCAAGGTCTTTTGCAGCAGGTTCTGGGCTGACAGCGGTGCTGCAGCAGCCACGATCGATGCGGCAAGAATGACAAGTCTACGTTCCATTCGATCAAAGGTATCGGGGTGACATGGCCGCTCCCGACAAGGATCGGGCCGGGTTTGAACAGTTTGTTGTGGGAGGCTGGACCGCGCTGCACTTCGTTCCTGAATAGGCCGATGGCATTGCCGGAAGCCGCAGGGATGCAGAAGTCCGCAAGACGGCCGGAAGTCCGGGTAACTTCGCACGCCTTTGGCTCGTCCTTCAGGTCGCTGTGCCAAGGTCCCCATGAACGTCCGCACCTCCTTGAAACTCATCGGCGAAGCCATCCGTGGTGGAGAGGAGCAGGACTATACCGGGATGGGCTTGCGGCGGGCCATCGTGCTGCTCAGCATTCCCATGGTGCTGGAGATGGGCATGGAGAGCGTGTTCGCCTTGGTGGATGCATTCTATGTGAGCCGCCTCGGTGTTGATGCCATAGCCACGGTGGGCCTTACCGAGAGCGTGATGATGATCATCTACTCCCTGGCCTGGGGTCTGGGTATGGGCGTTACCGCAGTGGTAGCGCGACGCAGCGGGGAGAAGGACCTGCGCGGCGCTTCGCGTTCCGCCATGCAGGGCATCCTGTTGGCAACGGTGCTCGGCCTGCTCATAGCGGTGCCGGGTTTCCTGGGTGCGGAGCGCGTGCTGGAGCTGATGGGTGCCGAGGAGGGTGTGCTGGCGGTGGGTACCGGCTACGCCCAGATCATGATCTTGAGCAACGTGGTGATCCTGCTGCTCTTCGTGAACAACGCGATCTACCGTGGCGCGGGCGATGCGGCCATGGCCATGCGCGTGCTGGCTGTTGCCAACGGCATCAACCTCATCCTCGATCCGCTGCTGATCTTCGGCATCGGTCCGTTCCCGGAAATGGGCGTAACGGGTGCTGCGGTGGCCACCACCATCGGCCGTGGTACGGCGGTGCTGTACCAGCTGTGGGCCATGTCGCGACCCGATGGACGCATCGTGCTGCTGCGTTCGGAGATGCGCCTCGACCCGGCCGTGCTCTGGACCATCGTGAAGGTGAGCGCGGGTGGAGTGGCGCAGTTCATCATCCCCTCGCTGAGCTGGGTATTCCTGGTGCGCATCGTGGCGGTGTTCGGCAGTGCGGCCGTTGCCGGTTACACCATCGCCGTGCGCGTCATCATGTTCAGCATCATGCCCGCCTGGGGAATGGCCAACGCCGCCAGTACCCTGGTGGGCCAGAATCTCGGTGCCAAACAACCCGAACGCGCCGAACGCAGTGCCTGGCTCATCGGCCATTACAACATGGTGTTCATGTCCGGCGTGGCCATCTTCTTCTGGATCACCGCGCCCTGGATCATGCACTTCTTCACCACCGATCCCGTGGTCACCAAGTACGGCGTGGATGCCCTGCGGATCGTTACCCTGGGCTACTTCTTCTATGCTTATGGCATGGTGCTGGCGCAGGCCTTCAACGGAGCAGGCGATACGCTCACGCCAACGTACATGAACATCGTGTGCTTCTGGATCATCGAGATCCCGCTTGCGTGGTTCCTGTCACGCACGCTGGGCTGGGGTCCCAATGGCGTCTTCGCATCCATCGCCATCAGCGAGAGCATCCTGGCCGTGCTATGCGCCGCGGTCTTCCGCCGAGGCAGGTGGAAGCTGATGCAGGTATAGGAACGTTGAACGCGGAACACAGAGAGCGCAGTACGAATACGCACCTCGTGGCATCCACGGAGCTTGGTGCCGATGTGCAGCATTGTACTGTTCCCTATGCCGATCCGAAGCGCTGAAAACGTGGTGAACGGTTGCTGGTACCGACCTTATTGTTTGCGTCGGTTGGCGGTGCGGATGCTTGCTCCGAGAATAGCTTGCAGTTCATTCGCTTCCTTCCATAGGCTTTGCGCGAGTGCAGAATTGGCGATGCCACTTTCCATCAAGAGTTCCAGCCAATATGCCGTTTCCTCCGCCTCGAACTGAGCTATGCCGAGCTTGGCGGAAAATTCCGCTGTGGATCGAGCTCTTTTTCCTTCGCGGTGGTTGGCCCCGACCGAGGTCCCGGAGCGTAACAGTTGTTTGCCCAAGACCCAGCAAACTGGTCTATTGGGCAGGCCATCCACATACTTGATCACATCCAGTGCAAAGCGACGAATACGCACTACCAGGTCCTCAGGAGCTTTTTGCTGGTTGTTCATGGTCCACTTGTTTTCCTTCCAAGTTACCATAAGTGAGCTCACTTCGATCCGTCCAAGATGATCGTTCAGAATTGCTCTTCCGCAGTTCCGCGTTCCTCAGTTCCGCGTTCTTCGTTCCGCGTTCCGCGTTCTTCGTCCAGCGTTCCGCGTTCTTCGTCCAGCGTTCTCCTCGTTCAGCGTTTCCACATTCACTTCTTCCCCCCGAAATCCTTCGGCTTACCGGCCTTGTACCACTTCAGAAGCGTGTCCACCATGTGCTCGATCTTGCGGTCATCGGCCCATGTCCCCCGAAATACCAGGGCGCCGTCCTTGTCCACTACGAACGCCCCGTTGGGTGCTTTGCCGTATGTGGTGAAGGTGGCATCGTCCAGTCCATCCACGAGTACGGGGAGATTGCCGAGTTTGGCGAACTCCTTGGCATAGGCCATCTTCTCCTCAGCAGTGCGTGGTAGGGGATAGGCCTTGAATTTCTTCTTGTCCTGCGGGTGCAGCTCCCGCCCGTAGATGACGAACAGTTCCACATCCTCCTTGGTGTACTTGTTGGCCAGCCGGGTCCAGCGCTCCATTTGCAGGCGCGAAGGCGGGTTGGTGATGCTGCCGAACATGAAGGCACGCACCTTGCCATCGTGCTCGCCAAGGGTATAGCTGCCCCCGGAGACCATGGGAAGTGTGAAGTCGTGCGTGCGTGGCTCCATACCGCCACCTTCGCTGTAGGTGCGCACTTCCTTGATGGTCTGGCGCATCAGCTTGTCGAAGTTCATGCGCCAGATGTTCACCTGTTTGCGCATGGCGGTGATCTCCTTCTTGCTGTACCCGTTCAGGTAGTAGTCAAGGTCATCATGGAACACCAAGGCACTGTCCGTCGGGTACCACGATTGGTCCCAGTTGTTGAGTTGCGCCGCGCCGGTGAGCGAGGCGGATAACAGGAAGATCAAGAGAATAAGGCGCATTCCGGACGGGGCGTTGGCCGGGTAAAAGTAGTTCCCGATCTTCGGTGGATGAGATCACTCGTGTTCCTTCTGCTTGTTGCCATCCTCCCATTGTATTCGGCAGGTCAATCCTACACGTCATGGTTCACGGGCAATACCCAGAATGTTTCCCCGCAGCCTTTGGGCGGCGTGTGCCTTATGGGGGGCGCCACGGAGAACGACAGTGCCATGGTGTGGTTCCTGCGCCAAGGCAACGGGGGTGATGTGCTGGTGCTGCGGGCCAGTGGAAGCGATGGCTACAACAACTACTTCCTGAACGAGCTGGGGATTCCGGTGAACAGCGTGGAGACCATCCGCTTCGACAATGCCACGGCTGCCGATGATCCTTACATCCACGACCGCATCCAACGGGCCGAGGCGATCTGGTTCGCAGGAGGCGACCAATGGAACTACGTGAACTACTGGCGCGGCACCGCCATCGATAGCCTGATCAATGTGGCGGTTGCCGAAAGGAACATCGTTATCGGTGGTACCAGCGCGGGCATGGCGATCCTGGGCGGCGTGTACTTCAGCGCGCAGAACGGCACCGTTACCAGCGCCAGTGCCTTGCAGAACCCCTACGGCCCCAACATGACCGTGGACAACACACCCTTCCTGCAGATCCCCTTCCTGGCCGAGGTGGTGACGGACTCGCACTACGACAGCCCCGACCGGCGTGGGCGCCACCTGACCTTCATGGCGCGCGCATTCACCGAGCATGGCATCGATGCGAAGGGCATCGCGTGCAACGAATACACCTCCGTTTGTGTGGATGCGGAGGGGCAGGCCAGGGTCTTCGGTGAGTGGCCTGAGTATCCGGAGTTCGCCTACTTCGTGCAACTGAACTGCTTGCATCCCGAAGGTCCGGAAGTCTGCCAGCCAAGTGTGCCCCTTACCTGGTACCACGGAGGAGCGGCCGCGAAGGCTTACAAAGTGCCGGGTACCATGCAGGGTAGCAATACCTTCGATATGACCACATGGCTCACCGGCAGCGGCGGAACCTGGGAGGACTGGAGCGTACAGCAGGGAGTGTACACGGCCGTGCCCGGTGATCCGATCGCCGATTGCCTGGGCACCGCAGTGATGGAACAAAGTGATCTGTCGGGCACACTTCGCTACGATACGCAGGCGGAGCAGTATGTGCTGAGCGGCCTGGAAGACATCCGGGACGTGCGTGTGCTCGATGCTACCGGCAGGGAGTTGAACGTTCATGCGATGCGTACTTCGGATGGCGCTTTGCTACCCATGTATGCACTACCTGCTGGCGTGCATTTCCTTCGCGTTGGAACTCCAGCCGGAAACCGCACCTGGAAATTGCTCCGCTAATACCGTTTGGACATTCGGATCCGGCTATGGATGCGCCGCTATTTCTTCGGAGGACGAGCCGTGGAGAGCATGGCGTAGCGGGGTCTACGGGATGTTCTCCCCGGTGAAGTCATGCGGAAAAAGAGCAAGCAGATCGGACGGATCCGAGTGTCCAAACGGTATAACACCCTTTGTGAGCCAGGTCACCGCTGGCGCTGTGCGCTACAACGATCTTTGCACCCATGAAACGTTGGATGCTCTATTCCCTCTTTGTTGTCCTTGGCGGCCTTGCCGGATGGGCCTACTGGAACTGGTACGGCTGCACCAACGGTTGCGCCATTACCGGACAGTGGTGGACGAGCACCGCCTATGGCGGCGTCATGGGCTATCTGGTGTTGGGTCTGGTTTCTCCAGAGCGGCGCGTAGCCGCCCAAGAAGAAGGCGAGGCCGGGTCCTAGGTCGTGTGCCTGTCGGCAGCGTTCACCAGCGTTGGGGTCCCGCGCTACCGGTCCGTTCCATTGCAGGAAGGAACTGCGCTCAACCCAGCATTACCACCTCCACGCGTTCTTCCGGTCCAAGGCGCAGGTCGCGGAGCTTGAGTTCCACGATGTAGCCTGCAACGGGCGTTTCCTTGCGCAATAGCAACGGTGTGTAACGCCACCGCGTGATCTTACGGAACACCGGTGCGGGCCAGGTGTCGTTGTAGAGGATGCTGAAGCGCATGGCCTGATGTTCCGTGGCCAGGATGCGTCCGTCGGCATCGTATGCCGTGGTCACCACTACCAAGGCGGCCGGGTACAAGCGTCGCTGCCAGCCGGGCAGGGGGCTGTGGAACAAGGCCTGCCGGAATTCGAGCCTCGGCATACGCTCCGAACTGAAACGCGCCTCGGGCTGCGCATTGTCCAGTTGGATGTGGATGGGCCTCATACCGCGCAGCCTACGCTATTCCCTTCGGGCCGTTGAGCCTGTACATCTTCTCATACCCATGTTCCATCACCTCTCCACACGCTCATGGGGTCTCATCAGAACCGATAGCGTACCTGCACCTTGATGTCGCTGCGCACATTGCCTGCGATCTCTTGCAGTCCACTGCTTATGCTGGTCTGGTCCTGGTAGATCCAGGCACCGTAGCGGAACCAAACGTCCATGCGGCGCATGGGCGTGGCACGCACCATGCCGTACCAGCGTATACCCCGGCCGAAGTAGGGTGGGATGCCGAACACACCGATGAGTTCGTTCTCGTAGGCGTAGATGCGTGCGTCGTAGCTCTCCGTTTCGAAGAGGGCGAAGCGCAGGGTGAGCTCCACCGGACTGCTCAGCGGGCGATGTACGATGTCCTGATAGATGAGGAAGCCATGCTTCAGGTCTGCGTTTCCACGCTGGAAATCCACGGTCTCCACCCGGGTGCGCAGGCTAACGCTGGGGCTCACCTTGTAGCTCGCATTGATCCGGTAATTGGTTTGTTCCATCTCCACCACATTGCGAATGCGGTCCACATCTTCAGCGGTGTTGCGGGGCCGGATGCGCTGCCGAACGCGGAAGTACAGTTCAGTACCCCGCATCGGGCGCCAATTCACTTGGGCCAGCCAATCGGTGCCACGCGAAGGTGCATCCACCTGGAAGCGCAGCCATTGGTGCTGCCACTGGTCGTAGAAGGCGTTGATGGTCCACCTCCGGTCGGGACGGATCTCGATGCCCGTGTAGATGCCGCGCTGGTTCCAGGGGTTGATGCCTTCGCCGAAGGCCACCGCATAGAGGTTCTGGAAATTGCGACCGTAATCGCGGTATACCATGCTCATGCTCACGCGCTTGTCCAGGGCAGCAAGCAACCCGGCGTTCCACGAAGTACCGCCGTTGGCGCTCATGGCCGCCTCGCCGAAGAAGGTGAGGTTGCGGTACAGGGCGTTCCAGTCCACTCCGGCAGTGGTGTTGCTGCGACCGTTGAACTCGAATTGGTTGTACGTCTGGGTATTCCGCGAAAGCACTCCGCCGAATTCCACGTGGGCGGCTGTTGCACCAATGCTGAAGGACGGCCGGATATAGCGCAAGTGACCGCCCACGATGCGCTCATCGATCGATCGGGCGCGCTCCACTTCGCGGGTCGTGCGGTGGAATCCATCCTCCTGGAAGCTGCTGAAGACCACCTCCGGTTCGATGGTGTCGGCCGTGTCCTGACCGGCAGGAACGGAGGTGATGTTCGCATCCAGCCCCTTGTTGGAATAGAAACCCGTAAGCTCAAGGTTCTTGGCGATCTCGTACGTGGCAGCCACGCCGCGCATGAACAGGTTCTCGTTCACACTGGTGTATGGCATAAGGCCGATCCCGTTCCGCTTCACGTTCATGGTGAAGCTGCTCTTGCCCCCGAAGCCCAGCCCGTTCCAGAAGGTGAGGCCCTGCCCGAACTGTGCCTGGTAGTCGCCGATGGCCAAAGCCTTCAAACGCCCGAATTCACGTAGGAACAGGTGTGCGCTGTAGAAGTCGAAACCCTGCTTTTGTGTTCCGCGGAAGAATTCCTCGCCCTCGTCCTTCTCGGCCGTGAATCCCGCGCTGATGTTCTGCCGGTAGCGGAAGCGGTAGCGGGTGTAAAGCTTGGAAGGACTGCCGAGGTAGACCCGGTTGTTGGCGCGCAGGCTGTCCATCACTGCCGGATCATCGAAGTCCGGCAAGGGGTCGCCGTTCGGGAAGTAGTAGTCCTTGCCTAGAAGGCTTGGTCGGTCCATATTGCCGCGCCGTTGTTCCACGTTCAGGAAACTGCGTATGATCACTTCGTGGCTGGCACGTTTCAGGATGTTCTTCAGCGATGCTGAACTGGTCCGCTCGTTCTCGCGCACAGTTACGAAGGGGCTTATCTGCCGGATGGTCTCCACATCCCACCCGACGATGGTCTGCAGTTCATAAAGGCTCAGCAGCTTGCCGTTGCGCTGTATATGCTGGACCAACGAGCTGATCTGCACGTCGGTCAGCAACAACAGTTTGTTCAACTCCAGGGCATCGGTGTGGTTCAGGTCGATGGGGTCCAGGTACCGATCGGTGAGGAACTCGAAGAGGTTGGTCAGGTCCACATCGGCATCCTCACCAAGCAATTCGGCCGCATCCTCGATGCGCTGTTCGATCAGGTCGCGCGGAACGCCATCCACCTGTGCAAAGCCTGACAGGAACTGGATGAGGAGCAGGAGCGAGAACGCGTATCTCACGGGAACCGGTAGTTCAGGTTCAGCATGGGTGTTGGCCCCAGTTGCGAGCGCAGCGCCACGGCCATGTCGATGTCGAAGCGCTCCAGGTGGAAGCCCACCCCGAAGTGCGAACCTGTCGGCGCCGTGCTGATCCCCGTACGCAGGTACAACACCTTGTTCGGGTTGTACTCCACGCCCACACGTACCCGTTCCGGCCGGTCGATGTCCTTCTCCGCTTCCAGGGTCATCAGCAATTTGCTGCTGAAGGTGTACGCGAAACCAGCGCGCAGCAAAGTGGGTATGCGTTCATCCACGGGCACGGCACCCTCCACGCTGGGGCCCAACCTGGCCCGTGTGGGGTTGTAGATGTGTGCACCGATCCAGAGTTCTTCCGTGATGCGGGCCTGCACGCCCAACTCGGCCACCACACTTCCTGTACTACCGTAGTTCTCCCCCAAGCGTACACCCAGGTAGTCCATCTGGATGCCAGCACGCAATCCATCGCCCAAGGGCATCGCGTAGGTAAGGCTGCCCCGTGTTTCGTTGTACAGGCTGTATCCGAAGCGGTCGGCACCGATGCCCAGCACGCCCTTGCCCAAGGGTATGGCCACGGCCAATGCCTGGCTGGCCACCTCTTCGCTCAGGAAGTGCTGTTGGTAGAAAAGACCCGCCGTGGGTTTCTCCAGCCCGGCAATGCCGGCCGGGTTCATGCGTATGCTCCACAGGTCGGTAAGCGTTAGGCCGCTGCCACCCATGCCCGCGAAGCGAGCGCCCAGGATGTATTGTTCACCGCCGGCCACCACGGGCAGGTTGGCCAGGACGAGCAGTGCGAGTAGGAGTTGGCGCATCGTGCCGAAAGTAGGGATGATTTCCACGATGGCCTGCAATGTGAACAGAGTCTCTTGGCAACGTGAAGGCCATGGAAAACCCACCACAGGGGGTTCGTTACCTTCGCGCCTCCTTGCAAGGCACCATCTGCCACGGCCAGGTACCAGCCATGACACGCGTTCGTTTGCACGACAAGGAGTTCGAGCCTTACATCTCCGAGGCCGAACTTGCGGCGGACATCGATCGCCTGGCGGCGGCTATCACTGCCAAGTATGATGGCAAACGGCCGCTCTTCCTGGGCGTGCTGAACGGCGCGTTCTTCTTCGCAGCGGAATTGCTGAAGCGTCTGGACATCGAATGCGAGATCTCCTTCGTGAAGGTGGCCAGCTACCACGGCACACGTAGCACGGGCACGGTAAGCCAGCTCATCGGCCTCAATGAGAAGATCGAAGGGCGCCACGTTGTGGTGGTGGAGGATATCGTGGACACCGGACACACCATCAAGCACATCATGGACATCCTTGCCGAGCGGCACCCCGCCAGCGTAAGCGTGGCCACCCTGCTCTTCAAGCCCGATGCCTATGCGCAGAAGATCCCCGTGGATTTCGTGGCGCGCAGCATTCCCAACGCTTTCGTGGTGGGCAGCGGTCTGGACCACGATGGGCTTGGGCGGAACTTGAAAGGAATACTGAAGATCGTGGAACCCGAGGCTCGGCACTGAGCCCTTCCCATATCAAGCATGAGCAAACTGAACATCGTACTCTTCGGCCCACCCGGCGCGGGCAAGGGCACCCAAAGCAATTTCCTCATCGAGCGCTATGGCCTCGTCCACCTGAGCACCGGCGACCTGCTGCGTGCCGAGATCAAGGCGGAAAGCGAACTCGGCCTTCAGGCCAAAGGTTTGATGGACGCAGGCCAGTTGGTGCCCGATGATGTGGTGGTGGGCATGATCCGCAACAAGATGGAAGCCAACCTCGATGCCAAGGGATTCATATTCGATGGCTTCCCACGCACCAACGCGCAAGCCGAAGCGCTGGATGGCATGCTCGCATCCAAGAATGAGCCCATCACCGCCATGCTCGCGCTGGAAGTGCCGGAGGAGGAACTCATCAAGCGCCTGCTCGGGCGTGGTGCCACCAGCGGCCGCAGCGACGACCAGGACGAATCGATCATCCGCAACCGGATCCGCGAGTACGAGACCAAGACCGCTCCGCTGAAGGATTTCTACAGCGCCCAAGGCAAGTTCAAAGCCATTGACGGCGTGGGTAGTTTGGAGGAGATCACAGCGAGGTTGGTGGAAGCGATAGGATAGAAGCATGTCCAATGTCCAATGACTGTTGTATCATGCCACCTCGGCGCTACAGCAGATACAGCCGTCAGCCGTCATTGGACATAGGACAAGACCCAACGACACCACTGCCACAAGGTCAAGTACCCGAGCGAGACAATCATCCAGCGCCGAATGAACTTCATCGACCACATCCGCATCGAATGCCGCTCCGGGAAAGGGGGGAAAGGCAGCAGCCACCTTCGCCGGGAGAAGTACATGCCGAAGGGTGGCCCCGATGGTGGTGATGGCGGGCGCGGTGGACACGTGATCCTGCGCGGCAACGCGCAATTATGGACATTGCTCCACTTGCGCTACACCAAACACGTGATCGCCGAGGATGGCCAGGTGGGTTACAGCAACCAGAGCAGTGGTGCGGCGGGCAAGGACCAGATCATACAGGTGCCTTTGGGTACCGTGGTGAAGGACGCCGAGACCTTCGAACCCATATGCGAGGTGACCAAGGACGGAGAGGAGCACATCCTATTCCCAGGTGGCCGCGGCGGTCTGGGCAACCAGCACTTCAAGACGGCCACCAACCAGACCCCGCGCTACGCGCAGCCCGGTGAACCCGGCATAGAAAAATGGGTGGTGATGGAGCTGAAGGTGCTCGCCGATGTGGGCCTGGTGGGCTTCCCGAACGCAGGTAAGAGCACCCTGCTTGCTGCCATCTCCGCGGCCAAACCCAAGGTGGCCGATTACGCTTTCACCACACTCACCCCCAACCTGGGTATCGTGTCCTACCGCGACGACAAGAGCTTCGTGATGGCCGACATTCCCGGTATCATCGAAGGCGCCCACGAGGGCAAGGGCCTTGGCCTGCGCTTCCTGCGCCACATCGAACGCAACAGCCTGTTGCTCTTCATGGTGCCGGCGGACAGCAAGAACATCGCTGCGGACTATGCCGTGCTGCTGAACGAGCTGAAGCAGTACAGCCCTGAGCTGCTGGATAAGGACCGCCTCCTTGCCATCACCAAGTGCGATATGTTGGACGAGGAGCTGATGGAGCAGATGCGCCCTGAACTGCCCAAGGATGTGGAGCACGTGATGATCAGCAGCGTGAGCGGCTTCGGGCTCAGTGGGCTGAAGGATGTGATCTGGCGCAAGCTGCAGGAAGCCCCCAAGGCCCCGGCCACCTTCCCCGAATGGTCGGTATGAGCCTGTTGGATAAGATCTTGACGCTGGACCGCAGCGCGTTCCTCTTCCTCAACGGCTTACATGCACCATGGGCCGATCCGCTCATGGTGGGTATCAGCGAAATGCTGGTGTGGATCCCATTGTATGTGTTCCTGTTGTTCCTGCTCCAACGCCGCTACGGTTGGCAAGGGCTCGCTTGGGCCGTTCCGGTCATCGCCTTCATGATCCTGTGCAGCGACAAGGGTTCCGTGGTGCTGTTCAAAGAGACGTTCCAGCGCCTGCGCCCATGCCATGAACCGGTGCTGCAAGGTTTGGTGCATACCGTGAACGAACACTGTGGAGGTCGCTATGGATTCGTTTCCTCGCACGCCAGCAACCACTTCGCCATTGCGGCCTTTATGGCCTTGTTGCTGCGTGGGAAGTACCGTTTCGTTTGCGTCGCGCTCCTGGGCTGGGCGGCACTGGTGTCCTACAGCCGCATCTATCTTGGTGTGCACTACCCCGGCGACGTCTTGGTGGGGGCTTTCTTCGGCTTAACAGTGGGGTCGATCTTCTTTGGCATCTTTCGCCGCGTTACCACGCGGACCTCGACCGCGCAACGTGCTTGACCCATGAACATCTGGCTTGCGGTCTTTCTTGGCGGTGGGCTCGGCAGTGTGTCGCGCTTCGGTGTGACGCGCCTTTTGCTGCTCTTGGATGTGCGCGCCGTATTCCCGTGGGCTACGCTGGTGGCCAATCTTCTTAGCACCGCCGTGCTCGCCTGGTTCGTCCTCAAGATGCAGGACCAGTTCCAAGGCCGTGATGCCATCAAGGCCTTCATCGCTGTGGGTTTCTGCGGCGGCTTCAGCACCTTCAGCACCTTCAGTTACGAGAACTTCCTGCTGCTCCGCAGCGGCCTTGTGGGCCATGCCATGGCCAATGTGGTCGTCAGTGCCTTGGCGGGTATCGCACTCTTCTACCTCATCGCCCGATCGTCATGACCGTGTTCTTCTCCTTCCTACGTTCCGGTGCCCGTTGCCTCGCAGCAGCGGGCTTGTGTTTTCCGGCCCTGGCATCGGGGCAAGCCAAGGCGCCCACCTGGCAGGAGCCTCCACGCCTGGTGGTGGGCATCGTGGTCGACCAGATGCGCGCCGATTACCTCTACCGCTACTGGGACAATTTCGGTGATGGAGGGTTCAAGCGCTTGGTGCAGGAGGGTGCCTTCCTCAGGGATGCACACTTCGACTACGTGCCCACATACACGGCCCCGGGGCATGCCAGCATCTACTCGGGTACCACGCCGGCGCACCATGGGATCGTGGCGAACGACATGTTCGTTCGAGCCACTGGCGAAGGGCTCTATTGCGTGCAGGACGACCGTATGAGCGGCGTGGGAGGCACCGGGGTCAAGGGCCAACGTTCGCCCTTCAACCTGATCAGCGGAACGATCGCCGATGAGTTGGAAATGCGTTTCGACCGCCGTTCGAAGACCATCGGCATTGCCATGAAGGACCGTGGAGCCATTCTCCCGATAGGCCGCACCGGTGACGCGGCCTATTGGTTCTTCGAAGGACCCAACGGTGAGTTCGCGACCAGTACGTGGTACATGGACGAGCTCCCGCAGTGGGTGCAGGACCTCAATGCCCGGAAATTGGCCGAGCAGTATTTGAACACCACCTGGGACCTGCTGCTTCCCCGCGAGCGCTACCATCAGGTATTGCCTGACGATAATCCCTATGAAGTACCCTTGGCCGGGGCCACCACGGCCACCTTGCCGCAGGACCTCGGTGCGCTTTTCCAAGCAGGCGGCAGAAATACGGCACTGCTTCGCTGGACCCCTGGCAGCAACACCCTCACGACCGACTTCGCCCTGGCCGCATTGAAGGCAGAAGAACTCGGAAAGGACGCCATCACCGACCTGCTGGCCATCAGCTACAGCGCCCCGGATGAGCTCGGGCATGAGATGGGTGCTCGTGCCTTGGAGCTCGAGGACATGTACCTGCGATTGGATATCGAGCTGGCACGTTTGTTCAAGGCATTGGACGAAGAGGTGGGCAAGGGACGGTATACGGTATTCCTCACGGCCGATCACGCTGCCGTGGATGTCGCTGAATACCTCAAGGACCTGAAGGGAAGCGCGGGCTATGTCGACATGCAGGAACTCGCTACAACGGTCAACACCGCTCTGGAAGCACGCTTCGGCAAAGGGCAATGGGTGCGTAAGCGCATCAAGGAGCAGTTCTTCCTAAACGATTCGCTCATCGTTGCCCGCAAGCTCGATGCGGCCGAGTTGCAAGGCGTTGCAGCAAGCACCTTGCTGCAGCAGCCGTTCATCGCTGAAGCGCTTACGGCCAGCGACCTGGTGCGCACGGCCTATCCCGCCGGTGTGCGAGCCATGATCCAGCGTGGATTCATGCCCCAGCGGAGCGGCGACATCTGTTTCACCTTGCGTCCAGGCTATCTGCCGGGTGGTTCCTGGGTGGTGAAGAAAGGCAGTGAACACGGTTCTCCTTGGAACTACGACACCCACGTGCCCATCCTCTTCATGGGCCAGGGCATCCGGCCAGGCGAGGTGCTGCGGCGTGTGTCCATAACGGACATCGCTCCTACCATCTCGATGCTCGTGGGCATGACCATGCCCGATGCGGCCACCGGCAGCGTGGTGCATGAAGTGCTCCAACGCTGAAGCCTTGTTGATAGCGCTGTTGATGATCTGCTGGGAACCGGCCGCTGGAGCGCTCGTTCAGTGGGTAGTTTCCGTCCATGATCCCAGTGGAACGATCGGCCTTCGGCAGTTCCTTCGAATTGTGGAGGCAGGATGGAGTGCTGCACCTGGTGCTCGCCAAGGGTGCCTGCTTGGACACGAAGGGCATGAAGGAGTTGCTGCGCCTGGCAGCCGTGCTCGACCCCAAGGCGGACGCTTCGATCCTGGTGGAATGTGCTGAGCAGGTCATCATCCCCTTGGATGCACGTATGCTGATGCAGCGCTCCTGCACAGGTGCCCAACGTTCGGTCGCCTTCGTTACCGCGGACCTGGAGATGCGCCTGCAAGGTGAACTCTTCAAACGCTTGCAGCGGCCGGTATTCCCCTTCAGGGTATTCGGTTGGCGCGAGGATGCGTGGCGATGGCTCCGTGAACGCAAGCAGCTGAGGGACCTGAATTTGGAGCGTTCCTGTTGATAACGCTGTGACTTCTTCCGGCCTTCGGAAGGTCCCGGGCCTTGGTCGTCAAGGTAATTTCGTGCTTGCAATGGACCGAGCAGAACGCCTTTCAGGGTTCGGAAGTAACACGTTGGCCTTGGCCGCGTTGCTCCTGTGCCAAGTGGTCCATGGCCAGTCGGTTCTCCAACTCCAAGGGGAAGTGAACGGTGGGGATATCCTCCTCCTGGGCACCATGGATGCCGATAGCGAAGCGCTGCCGGTCTTCAGGTCCATCTGGCGTGGTGTGCCCGGCGGCAATGCCGTGTTCCAGGTACTGCCTGCCAGTGAACCGCCAACAGGGATGCGCCTCATGCTGGACCGCTTGCTGGAAAGCGGCCTGGGGATCTATCTGGACGCCCATGTCCGCTTTGCCAGCAATGGGGTGGAGACCGATCTACCGGCCGCGCAGATGATGCAGGAGATGGATGCGATGGTCCTTGCTGCAGCGGAGGACCTGGGCGCCCCCGATGCCTTCACCGGGTTCTCGGTCTCCACCCGTGAGCAACTCGATCGCCTTTCGCGCATGGATTGGAGCCAGGCGCGATCCGGTGTGGATGGTGGTGCCGAACAGGACAAGTACCTGGCGATCTTCTACTACGTCAGGAGCCAGCGGGATGAGTTGGAACGACAGATGCGCGCCGACCTCCTGCCCCTTGCCACCGTGCCTGTGATAGGTGGGAAGGACCTGCCCTTCGGCGCTACGGTACAGGTGAATTCCACCTGCGGCACCGTCTTCGATGAGGACAACTTCCTCTGTGCGCTGGATCTCCAACTGGCCGATACCGGCAACGGTGGAGTGGATCCGGAACTGGGCCTCGGTATCATGCGCTCCATTGCCGAACGCGCGGAACGATCCGATACCCCGGTGGTGGACGAGGTGCGCGTGCGCAAGCGTGATCGCTGGCTGAAGGCCGAGTTGGACAACATCAACACGCGCATCGACCGCATGGACCAGCGCAAGGAGCTCTGGGAACTGCGCGATCGCATGGACGACCTCGAGGACCGCCTAACGGGCTTGGACATCGAGGTACGGGAGATGCGCACGGAAGCACGCCCCACCAGCGACAATCCATTGGCCAACCTGAGTGAGCTTACACGAAGCAACCTGGTGGTACGCTTCGCGCGCAATTCCACCACCCTCGACGCCGACAGCCGCGTCCTGGTGAACGAGGTCTTCGAGCAGTTGGCACGCTCACCCTTGGACAAGGTCCTGATCACGGGCTATACGGACCGCAGCGGGGACCCTGCCCTGAACCTGAGCCTCAGCGAGCAACGGGCCCTGGCCGTGCGCAACCACCTGCTGCAACGCGGCATAGCACCCGAACGCCTGCTCGTGAACCACTACGGCGACAGCCGCAGCACCGGCCGTAACCCGGACGAGAGAAGGGTGGAGATCGAGTGGTTGCGCTGACTAGGGTACGTGTCGGCTATCCATCCGGTCGTGCTCGCTTCATGGATATGGGACATCACGGGCCTGTTTGGGAGGCTTCGGGTCATTGACCGTGATTTTTCACCGCCTGGTTTAACCAAATGGTTAAACTTGCACCCGCAATGGCCGCAGCCGCCACCGATATCACCACCGAAACACGCATCCTTGACGCGGCGCGCAGTGTCTTCCTGCGCAAGGGCATGATGGGCACCCGCATGCAGGAAGTGGCCGATGAGGCAGGCATCAACAAGGCCTTGCTGCACTACTACTTCCGCAACAAGCAGCAGCTATTCGAACAGGTGTTCTGCGTGTGTGGTAAGCATGGTCTGCATGGCGTTTGGGCCCAACTCTCGGAAGAGCGGCCCCTGTTCGACAATATCCGGGCATTCGTGCTGGCCTTCCACGAGGCCATGGAGCGCGAGCCGCTATTCCCTCAGTTCCTCATGAGCGAATTGCAGCGAGACCCCAAGCATCTCCTCAAGCTGGTGGACCTGGGCAAGGGCGCACGACAGCATTTCGCAAAGCAGCTGCAAGAGGCCCATACCCGCGGCGAGATCATGGCCATCAAGCCGCAGCAGCTCATCGTGAACATGATGGCCCTTTGTCAGTTCCCCTTGCTGGCCAGCCCGATCATCAAGCACGTGGGTGGCATGGACCAGAAAGCCTTCAACGCATTCATGCGCGAGCGCAGCACGCTCGTGGCCGAACTCATCATCCGATCGATCAAGCAATGAACGACCTTTTCAAACGAAGGCTGAGCATCGTCCTGGGCCTGCTGCTCATGGTGGGCGGTGTGGTCACCTGCAACAAACTGACCGCCAGCCGCAAGTCGCCGGAGCGCAAGCCCGATGCCATGGAGGCGCGCGCCGTGCGCACGCTGGTCGCCGTGAACGGCCCTGTGCGGATCAGCATCCCCATCACCGGCCGGGTGCGCGCCACGGACCGCATGCTCATCAACGCCGAAGTGGGGGGGACCCTGCAAAGCAACGGCAAGACCTTCCGCGAAGGCGTCACTTTCAGCAAGGGCGAAGTGCTTGTGCGCATCGACGATGGAGAGGTGCGTGCGCAAGTGAACGCACAGCAAAGTGCTTTCCTCCGCAGCCTGGTGCAGTTGGTGCCCGATCTGAGATACGACCTGCCCGATGTGGCCGCCAAGTGGGACGCCTACCTGAAGAGCGTACCGGTGGAAGGTCTGTTACCAGCCCTGCCTGCAATGGACAGTGAGCAGGAACGCAATTACCTCGCTGGGCGCGGTGTGCTGGACCAGTACTACGGCATCCGTGCCCTCTACGAGCGCCTCGCCAAGTACGTGATCACCGCGCCCTTCGATGGGGTGGTGGTGAGTGCCACTGCCGAACCGGGCACCATCGTTACGCCCGGTACACGACTGGGGGAATTCATCGCGCCAGGGCTGTTGGAGCTGGAAACGGCCATTGCCGCCAGTGAACTACCCTTGCTCAGCTTGGGTGACACCTTGCAGTTATCGTCCAGCGAGGGTCCCGGCAAGTGGAGCGGCCGCATCTACCGCATCGGCGAGCAGATCGACCCCGCCACACAAACGGTGAAGCTCTTCGTGTCCATCAGCGGTGAAGGACTGCGCGATGGCATGTACATGACAGGCCGCATCGAAGCCGGTGCCCTGAACGATGCCGTGGCAGTTCCACGCAGTGCCTTGTTGGAAGACCTCAGCCTCTACACGGTTCGGGATTCCATGTTGCGCAAAGCTCCGGTCGAGGTATTGCACCAAGGCGTGGACGAAGCCGTGGTACGCGGACTGCGGGATGGCCAGGTCGTGGTCACGGACCGCATGTCCGGAGCGTATGAAGGATTGCGTGTGGTTTCGGTAAGCAAACCCTGATCCCATGCTAAGCGCCAACGAACGATCGACACTACGCCCATGAGGAATCTCATCGCATGGTTCATCCGCTATCCGGTGGCGGCCGACACCCTCATGGTGCTCATTCTCATCTTCGGCTACTTCGGCCTGAAGAGCACGCGCTCGTCGCTCTTCCCGGAAACGGAAAGCCGCGTGGTGCAGGTGCAGATCATATACCCCGGTGCTGCACCGGCCGAGGTGGAGGAGGGCGTCGTCCTGCGGATCGAGAACGACCTGAAGGGCATTACCGGGATCGAACGCATTTCCAGCGTGAGCCAGGAGAACGCCGGTGTGATCACCGTTGAAGTGATCAAAGGCTACGACACCGACGTGGTATTGCAGGACGTGAAGAACGCCGTGGACCGCATCCCTTCCCTGCCCGATGGCATGGAACCGATACGCACCTTCAAACTGGAGAACCTTCGTCCTTCGGTAAGCTTCGCCATCAGCGGTGAAGGGGTTGACCTGGCCGTGCTGAAAAGCGTTGCACGGCGCGTGGAGCAGGACCTGCGCAGCATCGAGGGCATTAGCAAGGTGGAGCTGACCGGTTTCCCCGAGGAGGAGATCGAAGTGGCTTTCCGTGAAGAAGCCCTGCGCGCCTATGGTCTGTCCTTCGCGCAAGCAGCGGCACGTGTGCGGAGCGCAAATCTGGAACTTACCGGTGGCAAACTGAAGACCAGTGATGAGGAACTGCTCATACGCGTGCGTGACCGCAGCACCGTGGCCGAAGGACTCAAGAACATACCCCTGATCGCATCGGCGGATGGACGCATGGTGCGCCTTGGAGAAGTGGCGGATGTACGCGACACTTGGGCCGACGACCCTGCCCGCAGCTATGTGAACGGTGAGCCCAGCGTGGTGGTGAGCGTGAGCAGTACCGTGAGCGAGGATATCCTGGGCACTGCCGATGCCACCACGGCCTACATGGAGGAATTCAACCAACGCAACACCGCGTTGAAGGCCACGCTTATCCTGGACGCCACCACAGTGCTCCGACAGCGCATCGACATGCTCACGAAGAACGGCATGCAGGGCTTCTTCATGGTGATCATCCTGTTGGCCTTGTTCCTGAATGTGCGACTCGCATTCTGGGTGGCGCTGAGCATTCCTGTGGCCTTTGCCGGCATGTTCATCCTGGCACCGGGCCTCATCACCATCAACGTCATGAGCCTCTTCGGGATGATCCTGGTGGTGGGCATCCTGGTGGACGATGGAATCGTGATCGCGGAGAGCATCTACCAGGAATACGAGAAGGGCATGCCTCCGGTGCAGGCGGCCATCGTTGGAACCCAGAAGGTGATCACGGCCGTTATCAGCGCGGTACTCACCACCGTCGCTGCCTTCAGTACCTTCTTCTACATCGAAGGGCGCTTGGGGGATTTTGCCCCGGCACTGGCTTTCGTTGTCATTGGCACCCTGCTCTTCTCGTTGATCGAAGGAGCGGTCATACTGCCGGCCCACGTGGCCCATAGCAAGGGCTTGCACCGCAAGGGAAAGAACAAGCTGGAGAGCTATATGGATGGGTTGATGGTGAAACTGCGCGACCAGGTCTACGCACCCTTCCTCGACCGTGTGCTGAACAACCGAATGCTCACCTTGGGCATCGGCTTCTTCTTGATCGCCTTCACGGTCGGTTCGATCGGTGCGGGTGTGATCAAGACCACCTTCTTCCCGGTGATCGAACGCGATGACGTGCAGGTGGAGTTGGAGATGGTCGCTGGTACACGCGACCACATCGTGAACGGCGAGCTGGACCGGATCGAACAGCTTGTGTGGGCGGTGAACGATGAGCTGAGCGCGCAGCGCCCGGACAGCCTGCAATTGGTGCTGAAGGTGCAACGTATCCTGGGGCCTAGGCCCGAACAAGGAAGGCTCAACATCATCCTGCTCGACGGCGAAACACGCGGCATTCGAAGTGAAGTGGTGACCAACGCCTTGCGTGAACGGGTGGGCGTCATACCAGGTGCCACCAACGTGTCCTTCGGGTTGCAAAGCCCTTTTGGCAAGCCGATCTCCGTGTCACTGCGCGGTCACGATCTGCAACAACTGAACGCCGCCAAGGAGGAAGTGCGCAGCGAACTTGAGAGCCTGCCCACGTTGCGCGATGTGATCGACAGCGACAAGCCCGGTGACCGTGAAGTGGTGCTGCAACTCAAGCAGAAGGCTTACCTGTTGGGCTTTACGACGGCGGATGTGATGGCCCAGGTACGCCAGGGCTTCTTCGGCTTGGAAGTGCAGCGTGTGCAACGCGGCGAGGATGAGATCAAGCTGTGGGTGCGGCTCGGCGAAGAGGGGAGGAGCTCGTTGCGCGATCTGGAGGACATGCGTATCCGCACTGTGGATGGACGTGCTTTTCCGCTGAGCGAATTGGCCACCTACCGCATCGAACGGGGCATCCGATCCATCAACCACCTCGATGGCCGACGCGAGGTACGTGTAGAGGCCGACATGGCCAGTGCCACGCTTTCCACCACCGATGCGCAACAGCTCATCGCGACCGAGGTGCTGCCTCCCATCCTGGCCAAGTACCCGAGTATCCGGTCCAGTTTCGAGGGGCAGGGTGAGCAAAGCCGCAAGGTGGGCGCATCCGCGTCCAGGGTCATGCCCATCACCTTGCTGGTGATGTTCGCCATCATGGTGTTCGCACTGCGCTCCATGTGGCAGGCGGTGATCATCGTGCTGGGCATTCCCTTCGCCATCATCGGCGTAGGCTGGGGGCATTGGATCCACGGTGTGCAGATCAGCCTGTTCAGCTTCTTCGGTCTCATCGCGCTCATCGGTGTCATGGTGAACGATTCGCTGGTGTTCCTCACCACGTTCAATGCGAATTTGAAGGAGAACATGCCGTTCCAGGTCGCGCTGCGCGATGCCGCACGTTCGCGCCTGCGCCCCATCCTGCTCACCACGCTTACCACGGTGGCCGGCCTTGCCCCCTTGATGTTCAACCGAAGTTTCCAGGCACAATTCCTGATCCCAATGGCCATTACGGTGGCCTACGGACTGCTGCTTGCGACCTTCGTCACGCTCATCGTATTGCCGATCATGCTCACCCTTCTCAACGAGGCGCGGCGCCACCGGTACTGGCTGTGGAACGCCCGTGTGCCGAGCGAAGAGGAACTTGAACCCGCTGTGAAAGAACTACCCTATGAACGCCTTGAGGAAACGCGCGGCTGAGGCCGTCCTGGTGCTGTGCGCCATGCCCGTGGCCGCACAGGATACGCTCATGCTCGGTGATGCCATCGCGCTGGCGCTCGCCAACGAGCACGGTATACGCATCGCGCGCAACGAGGCCGAGATCGCGGCAACCTTGGCAACACCGGGCAATGCTGGACTGCTGCCGCGCATCGATATCACCGGCCGGGGCAACTACACCAATCAATACACCCGCTTGGATTTCATCGAGGGCATTCCCGATGTGGAACGGGATGGCGTGGAGAGCTTCCAGTTGGCGGGAACGCTCGGACTCACTTACACGCTCTTCGATGGCATGGGGACCTTCCTGGCCTACGAGCGGGCCAAGCTGGACGCCGACCTGGCCGACCTGCGCACACGCGCTCGTGTGGAGGGTACGTTGGCACAGGTCATCGGTCTCTATTATGCCCTGGCCGGATTGCATGAGGATGTGGGCATCACCGGTCGTTTGCTCGAGATCTCCAACGACCGCTACCAGCGTCTTGAGGACCGTGCCGAATTGGGTGGTGCAGGACGCTTGGAAGTGCTGAACGCATTGGTCGACCTGCGCGCCGACAGCGCGACGTTCATCCAGGCGCAACAGCGTTTGGAGCGCACCACCCACGACCTTGATGTCCTGTTGGGGCGTCGGCCGTTCGGGGTGTTCGAGGTATCGCGTAATGTGGCCTTCGCCGAAGGACTGGACCAGGATCTCCTGGTTACCGAAGCGCTCGCACGCAACGTACAGCTGCTCAGCACCATGGCGAACCTGCGTGCTGCACAAGTGGACGAGCGCCGCGCGAAGGCCATCATGTGGCCGCGCTTGGACCTCAATGCGGGGTACGGGATCACCGATCAGCAGAACGAAGTGGGGGTCATCCTCGGCACCTACAACCGCGGAGTGAATGCCGGGCTCAATTTAAGCCTGCCGATATTCGACGGAGGTCGCATACGAAGCCAGGTGGAAAGCGCGCGATTGCGGGCCGAGAACGCCATGCTGGCCGAGGAACAGGCACGATTGCAGGTGGAGCGGGATGTACGGAATGCCTACGTGACCTGGGCGACCCAGCGCCAAGTACTGCGCATCCAGCGCCAGGCGGAAGTCACGGCGGACATCAATTTCCAACGTACCAGCGAACTGTTCTATGCGGGCCAGCTCACTGGTCTGCAATTCCGTCAGGCGCAGTTGGACCTGGCGAACGCCGAACGGCAGGCCGTGGTGGCAGGATTCGACACCAAGGTGGCCGAACTGCAATTGCTGCAAGCCAGCGGAGGATTATTGGAGGCTGTCGGCCTCGGGGTCGATAGTGTTCGCTGAGTCGTTCGCCACACGCATGCGGAAGAGCACCTCGAAGGTGGTTCCGCCGTTGGTGCGGGTATGGAACGAACCGTCCAACTGGTCTGCCAGAGCGTCCACGATCTCAAGACCAAGTTTCCCCTTACCGGTCTGGGTGTCGGGATCAAGGCCTTTGCCGTTGTCCTTTACCACGAGCCTGTGCAGGTCTCCTTCCACGGCCTGAACCTGCACATCGATGTGCCCACCAGTGGCGTAAGGGAAGGCGTGCTGGAAGGCGTTCGACATGAGTTCGCACAGGATGATGCCCAGGCCGATCGCTGTATCCTGGTCGCATTTCAGGCCTTGGGTTTCCACCTCGAAACTCACGGTGTGGCTCTGTGGTTCGTTGTATTCCGCAGCGGCTTGCGTGAGCGCGTCGAAGAACAGGGCAAGGTCCACGTTGCGCAGATCCTTGAGTGCATAGAGCTTGTGGTGTACCAGTGCGATGGTGTCGATGCGATGCTTACCCCGTAGGAATTCGTCGCGTACAGGACCGTCATCAAGTCCGGCGGCTTGCAGGTTCAGCAGGCTGCTCACCACTTGTAGGTTGTTCTTCACGCGGTGGTGCACCTCGCGGTTCAGTACTTCACGCTCGCCCAGCGCCTTGGCCAGCCGCAATTCCTGCGAGCGACTTCTTCGTTCTTGTTCCCGCAGTTCGGCCGCTGCAGTGCGGCTTCGCCACCAGAGGCTGCCCAAAAGGCCGGTGAGCACTATCAGTATGATCCCCAGCACATTCAACACCATCCGTTCATGCTCGACCAACGGGCCGACCACGCTGGTATCGAGGACCGCGCCGGTATATAGGGTTTGGCCGTTGAGGGCATAAGGCGCAAAGGATGCCACATACCCCCGCTCACCCTCCATCAGGCTGAAAAGGCCCTTGATGCGATCACTGTTCCAACGTGCTGCTGCGGAGCGCATGGCAGCCTCCAACTCCGTTTCCGAGGAGTCGTGTGTCCGGTCGAGGATCTGCCCATCGCTGTTCAGCACAAGGAAGGCATGCTGATCGATACTGGCATATTGATGGTCCAGCCAGGATATGCGCTTGGGGTCCGCTTCGAACATCACCACGTGGAACGGATCGGTGTTGTCCTTGGCACGAAGCAATAAGGAAAGTCGGAGCCTGCGCAGGCTGTCCAGCTCGTGGCGGTATATGGTCCAGATCGGTACGTCCCGTGCATCCTCCAACGCCCTGCTGAACCACAGTTGGCTGCGTGGGTCGTACCGCAAGCTGTCGACTACCGTGACATCGGTCCCATCCAAGGCGATGATGGTGCTGGGCTTGTATTGGGAACCTTCCGAGGTGCTGCGGACCAGGGTCCCTGCTCCATTCCGCAGCAATGCGGTCTCGTTGCCGTACTCATCGGCAATGGCCACCTGGGTCAATGCCCAATGCCCTTCGAGCAATGGCCTCCATCGGCCGACAAGCCCGTTGGTTCCCGGTGGCCCACCTGCGGTATCAAGCAAGGCCCCTTCCAGAACAAGGGCCTGTTCCAACTCGTGTACCAATCCGGTAAGACGGATGCGCAGCAGTTGCTGTTCGCTCTCCAGCGCGCGATCCAGGTAGGTGTTCGATCCGTTGTCGCTTCGCGTGATGGCCCAAAGCGAAAAGCCCAAGGCAAGGGCAAGCACACCTGCCGTGGCGAACACCAACGCCCGCTCTGTGCGGATGCTTCCCTCCTTGCTCATGGACAGATGGTCCCAGTGATGGTACTGCGGGTCAGCTCAACCTTGCTGTCACCGCTCTTCACTTGTTCGGTGCTTAGGCGCTGCGGAACGAAGTAGATGCCGTTCAGCTTGCCGTTCA
This sequence comes from uncultured Chryseobacterium sp., assembly GCA_964418285.1. Lineage (GTDB taxonomy): Bacteria > Bacteroidota > Bacteroidia > Flavobacteriales_F > PHOS-HE28 > PHOS-HE28. The sequence goes on along the minus strand of CAYQMC010000008.1, from coordinate 8,062 downwards.
TCGTCTGGCCCACCTTCAAGCAGGTGTCGGCTTCGAAGGTCTCCACGGTGCGGCCCTGGAAATAAAGGTCCAGCACAAGCTCCAGATGTTTGTCCTCGGCGGTGGTGTTCTCCAGTTTTAGAAGTAGCTCACTGGGTTTTCCGGTGGGATGCGCCCAGCGGTAGGATACATCCACACCCTCATGCACTCCCTTGTAGGCGTATTGCTTCGGTGCGCAGGCCACCAACGGAAAAATGAACAGGAGGGTCGCGACCTTCTTCATGCGGGATCTTCTTGTAGGATGTGGATGGCCCGGTCCATGGCGGCGTCATCCACATCGAGGTGAAGTACGAAGCGCACCATATCCGGCCCGAAGGCTGCAGCGATGAGGCCTTTATCGCGCAACTTCGACAAGAACTGCGCGGCACTGCTTCCATTGGCCAGGGTGGCGATAACGATGTTGGTGACGACGGGCATCACCGACGCCACCCAAGGCAATTCCTGCAAGGCTTGGCCCAATCGGGCAGCACGCTCATGGTCCTCGTGCAGGCGCTCAACGTGGTGGTCCAGGGCATGGTGGCAGGCAGCGGCCAGTATGCCCGCTTGACGCATACCGCCGCCCATGCGCTTCCGAACACGGCGCGCTTTGGCCATGCGTTCACTGCTACCCACCAGCACCGAACCCACCGGGGCACCAAGGCCCTTGCTGAGGCAAACGGAGAAGGTGTCGAAGTGCCGGCCCCATTCCGCTGGACTTTCACCGCTTACGGCCAATGCGTTGAAAATGCGTGCACCATCCATGTGGAACCCAAGGCCATGTTCGGAGCAGACCGCTTTGATGCGAGCGACCTCGGCAAGGTCCCAGACCGAGCCTCCTCCCCGGTTGCACGTGTTCTCGATGCCTACCATGCTCGTCCTCGCCAGCCAGTCCGCACCAGGATCGTTGATGGCGGCTTCCACCATTTCGGCCGTGAACCGACCACGGTCACCCGGCACTAGTTTCACCGAGCAGCCACTATTGGCCATTAGTCCACCGCCCTCGTAGCGATAGATGTGGGCACCTTCGTCACAGATCACTTCATCGCCGGGCCGGGTAAGCACATGCACCGCGATCTGGTTGGTCATGGTGCCGCTGGGGCAGAAGAGCCCGGCCTCATGGCCGAAAAGCCCAGCGACACGCTCCTCCAAGGAATTCACCGTGGGGTCCTCGCCGAAGACATCATCGCCCACTTCAGCGTTGGCCATTGCCGCGCGCATGGCGGCACCGGGCCGGGTAACCGTATCGGAACGCAGGTCGATCGTATCCATCGGAGCGCGCCAAGATAGCGCTGCTCTGTATTGGGCTATGTCGCGCTTCGTTCCAAGTGCTCGTGCAAGGCGATGAGCAAGGGCAACTCCGCCTTGTTCACGCCGTGGAAGGCATTTGCCACGGCATCAGCAGCGCGGTAGATCAGCTCCTTGCGCTCCGGGTCCAGATCATTCTTGTGGCGGGCCATATAGACGATGAAGGAGTCGAAAGCCCCTTCCGCCGAGGCACTGCGGTCCGCCAGAACATCGAACTCGAATTCCGTGATGTAGGCTTGGTCGGTACCGAAGTGGTCGGTGCTGGCCTCCTGTGGAACCAGCTCTTGTGAAACGATCCGTTTCAAGGTGGCCACCTCCTTGTCGCTGACACTGCCATCCGCTGCTGCGATCGCATACAGCAGGCGCCCCAGTTCCTTGTAGAAAAGTTGTGCTTCCATGATGCCGTGAAGTTGGTGCGTATCGAAGGTACGTCACCTGAGCACCGTCATACACGTCTGCTCACCAGCAACCCATCGCGCAGTGGTATCAACACGCTCTCCACGCGCGGGTCCTCCTTCACCTTTTGTGCATAAGCGGCCAGGCCCCGTGTTTCACCATCCTGTTCGGCCTCAGGGTCCAGCACTTTTCCGCTCCAGAGCAGATTGTCCGCGATGATGAGCCCGCCAGGCCTCACGCGATCGACGACAAGGTCGAAGTAGTTGCAATAGTTCTGTTTGTCGGCATCGATGAAGACCAGATCGAAGGTGCCAGCGATGCGCGGAATGACCTCCAGGGCCGGTGCGATGTGCTGGTGGATACGCTCGTGGTATCCGGCCCTGCGGAAGTAGTGGTCCACCATGGAAGCCAGTGGTGTCTTGATGTCGATGGTATGCAGGTGGCCTTCTGGATGCAGCCCCTCGGCTATGCACAAGGCGCTGTAACCGGTGTAGGTGCCGATGTCCAGCACAAGCTTGGGAGTAAGTAGTGTGCTGAGCAAACTGAGGAAACGACCTTGCAGATGACCGCTGAGCATCTGGGGCATGTCCACCGTGAGGCGGGTCTCTTCGGCCAGTTCCTGCAAATGGCGGGGTTCTGCACTGCTGAAGGTTTCTGAATACCGTTCCAGTGCGGGGTCCAGGAATTGCATGCGGACAAGGTACTGCGCAGGAGGTGGAGCAACAGGTGCACCATTCGGGTATCCTTTCCGCGACCACATCCGTAGAAAACCCCAGGTCGAACCCAAAACGACCCAAGCCATGAAGAAGCTTTTCTCCCTTGTTGTAGTGTTGTTGCTCGCTGCCACAGCGATCCACGCCCAGAGTGATGCCGCTGAGTACACGCCCAGTGTTGGCGTCGACAACGTAGACGATCGCTCCGGTTCCCAGTTCGCGGCCAACGCACCTCGCATCCGGGCCAACATCAAACCGAATCCATTGGTCGACCGTTCCACTTTGGATGCCGGTGGAGCTGTTATCCGCGGCGTGGTCATCCGCAATGCGGACGGTCGCGAATTGCGCCGACACAGCAACGTTGATGCCGTTCGCTTTTCGATCGTTCGTCCCGGCTTGTCGCCCGGTGCGCATCAGGTGGAGGTCTACACCGACTTCGGAATGACCGTTCTGAAGTTGTCCGTGCAGTGATCCGGATCACCATCCATTGCAAGGCCGAGCGCGTTCTGCGTTCGGCCTTGCAA
>CAYQMC010000008.1:0-5006 GCA_964418285.1 uncultured Chryseobacterium sp. | reverse complement strand
GATGCTGAGAGGGTGCGACGCTACGTTGCGCAGCGCCAAATAAGGTGAAGTACAAGTATGGTATGGTCCGTGGACCTGCCACCCCTGATAGAAGCAGGCGAGAGCAAGAAGTACTTCCAGTTCGAGGATAAGGCTACCGGCACGAAGTGCTTCGGCGGGTAGATGATGCCAAAGCTCTGTTCACCCGCCACTACCACGGTCACCGCGCTACTACTTCCACCCTTCGGTTCAGCTGTCGGCCTTCAGCGGTGGTGTTCGTGGACACAGGGACCAAGGGACCCACACCATGCCCACCGAGGCGCCCCTTATCGATGCCGTGGTCGGTGGCCAGGATCCGAACGACCTCATTCGCGCGTTGGCGGCTCAGGTCCATGTTATGCTCGAATGCACCGGTCATGTCGGTGTGCCCAACGATGTACACCTTCAATGGGGGATGGGCATTCAAGAGCTTGCCGATCTCGCCGATGATGGCCATCGATCCGGGTTGTACGGTAGCCTTGTCGGTGTCGAACAGGATGTCGCTGAGCGCCACCTTTCCAAAACGGTCGATCTGCTGTTTCATCCATTCGGCGTTCACCTGGATCTGGTCCGTGTCGATGCCTACTTCTTCGATGATATCCACCAGGACCAACTTCGTTTCGGTGGTGTATTGCGTTCCGCCGACCACCACATGCACCGTGGTGCCCTGGTCGTTCAGGGTTCCGGCCAGCATGAAGCTCCCTCCGGAAGTGGCGGATCCGTTCAACAGGACGATCCCAGCGCTCGGCGGGAATTCGTTCCTGCCGTAGTGTATGCCGAGATAGGTACGACTGCCTACGTTCGGCGATGTGCTCTTGTCCTCGATGCCATCGGCGAGCATGGTCGCACCGGCACGTTTCAAGGCGCTCTGGTAGTTCAGGTACACATCGCGTATACTCATATCGCCCTTCAGCGTATAGTAGATCCTCGTCCGTTTTCCGCGCACTTCGGTCCACGTATCGATCTGGCGATAGCCACTGATCTTGCCCTGGGCGATGGCATATTCCATATGGTTCTGCTCTTCGCAATACCCGATCACCGAGCCCGGATAGCGCGTTATCACGGGGTGGTCCTTACAGCCAGCTTTGTCCTGGGCGGAGATCAAGGATGGAACCAAGAGTGCAAGCGTCAGGATGAAGGTCTTCATGCCGAAGGAATTGCAAGAGCGCGGCTTGAGCATGGGTTTCGGTCGATGGTTCATGGCACGATCGGCTATCAGGTGGGAGCTTGTGTGTGCTCGCTGAGCATATTCTTCCGCAGGCCAAAGGACCGCACTTAGGTCGAACGGCCCATTCTAGAGCATTGGTCGTGGTTCGGGAAGCCGCTATTGGATCACTACGCGTGCGGTCTGCGCCTTGGCATTGCTGATGAATGTGATCAAATAGACGCCACTGGTCAGTCCCATGGTGGATAGTTCCATGCCCTCACGGCCCAAGGTGGTGCGGTCGATGGTTTTGATCCGGCGGCCCCTGGGATCATTGAAGGTGAGCGATCCAGTTGTGGGTGTCCAGGACCAGATGCGGATCGGGTCACCGCTTTGCACAACTGTGTTCAGTATGTTGAAGCCAGCAGGCTCTGGTGGCGTATCTGCCATACCCACCGTGAGCGGCGCCAACGCCCACCTGTTCAAGTGGTCGGTAACACCACCAGTATTGGAATTCTCACCCAGCTCAAGCAGCCAGAATACACGTTCGGGACTGATCCAGCGGTAGATCACGGACTCAAAGGTGAAACTGTTGGAGGTCTGGGAACGGACCTCGCGCAGGCGCACCGTGTTCATGAACTCACCGCTAGGAAGCACGAGTGTTCCCCAGGCATCGGCCTCGATGGATTTCGTTCCGGAGATCTCCACATCGAAACCGAGTGCGCCCTGGATACCCGCGAACGTGTCGCTCTCGGAATCGTTGTAGGTGAAAGGGATGCTTATGATCCGTTCGGGATCCAGCGCGAAGTCGGTGTATACCAACCCGAAGCCGACCTGGTCTTTTGCAAAGCCGATCGATTCGACCGTGCTTCCGGTCAGGTCGTAGTAGAAGTACGAGGTGTCCGGTTGCTGCGCGGCCAAGTTGGCGTCGGGGTATAGATCTGCGAATGGCGTTGCGGCCGGGTCCATGAAGATGTACGACTCTTCGAATGTCTGGGTGAGGCCGCTGAAGTCCCAAGTCTGGTCCGCTCCAGCAGGTCCAGGGTCCGCACCACTGAATTCATTACCACCCAAAGTAACGGTGGTACCTGCTTGTGGGAGGAAAGGCACATCGAGGACAGGTTGTGCCCATGATCTGGCAGCGAATACCGCAACGAATGCGGCGAGCAGTGCTTGCTTCATGGTTTTGATGATCATGGTGTAACGGTTCAGCGCGCCAATACAAAGTGCTTGGTGGTGATGTTGCCATTGTACTTCAACAGGAGGTTGTAGACCCCGTTAGCGATCCCGACAAAAGGGTACCAGCTGATGCGTTGTTCCCCGGCCGGAAGGGTTCCTGTTCGCAGCGTCCCTACGTATCGGCCCGTGGCATCCAATACTTCCAGCTCCACAGCCATGGTATTGGGCAGTGTGAAGGTGACGTTCAATTCGTCGGTGGCCGGTAGAGGCCATACGGCCATTGGAATGGTGGCAATGCTGCTCTCATCGATCCCGATGGTGCCGCCGGTGAACGACAGATCATCCACATGGAACACCGAACCGACTGTTGCGGTCCCTGAATTGTTCTCGATGGTGATCTGGATCTGTCCGCGTGTAGGCTGTTCGGTGCTCGATCCCGCGTTGTAATCCAACACCAGCTCGAATTCGGTCCACATGGTCGCTGTGGGAAGGTCCACTTCAGCGGAGGCCACAAGTGCACCGGCATCATCGTATAGTTGCAAGGCAACGATCATCGCATCCGACCCATTGGCCTGCATCTTATACTGGCCGCGAATACCTTCATACGCTTGTGTGATGGGTACCAACGCTCCGCCCACGCCCATGGTCAGCACCGGAGCGAGCACTGCGGAGCCACCGGGTATGGCCAATGCTTCGCCCCTCGCGGAGCTCGAACCCTCGGCCGCATCGGTGGACTGCGTGACAGGTGTTAGAAAACCGGGAGCATTCGCAGTGGTCCACCCCACGGGCGTATCACCGGACCAGTCCTCGAAGCCCGCATTCGGGATCTCGTTCTGCGCCATCGCGACGCACGTGATTAGGGAGAATGTCGTGAGTAGGGTCTTTTTCATGGCCTCGGTCTTTCACGGCAAAGCAATGCCGGAAGCGGAGGCCACACCATTACCCAAATGGGTGGATCAGATCAGACGGTCGCGCAAGGCTTTGCGCACCGCCTCTGCACGGGTATGCACATGCAGTTTCTCGTAGATGTTCTTGATGTGGGCCTTCACCGTGTTGTTGCTGATGAAGAGCGCCTCTGCGATACTGCGGTAGTTCTCGCCATTGCAAAGCTTTGCCAGCACTTCGGTCTCGCGCTCCGAAAGACCTGCATGGTCGTTCCTGGGTTGAAAGGAGCGCACTACCAAGCGTGCTACAGCGGGCGTCATTGCCGATCCTCCTTCATGTATATCGGTGATCGCGTCGAGGATGGCTTCTGGCGAAGCATGCTTCAACAGATAGCCTGCCGCACCGGCGCTCAACGCGCGGAAGATGGTTTCCTCGTCCTCGCGCACGGTGAGCATCAGGAAGTCGGTTCCCGGCAGCTTTTCCTTCAGTATCCGAATCCCTCCGATACCGTCCATGCCCGGTAGGTTGATGTCCATGAGCACAACATCCGGCTGCTCTTCGGGCAGCACTTTCAGGGCTTCTTCGCAGGACGGGAAACTGTTGATGCAGCAAAAGCCGTCCTGAGTATTCAAGGTCAGTTCGAGCGCCTCACGCACTTCGCGGTCGTCCTCCACCACGGAGACGGTGATCACTCGGGGGATGGCATGTTCGCTGGTCATGGTCGTTCCGCGTCGATGGTTCCGGTTCGAAGCTGTTCCATGGGCACCCTCAGTGTCACGGCGGTCCCGCCGCCGTGTGCGCTGTCGATATCGAGCGAGGCGCCAAGTTCTTCGGCACGCTTCCGCATGTTCCGCAGTCCATGATGGTCAGCGGATCTTGTCGCCTGCGGATCGAAACCGCTTCCATCGTCCTGCAACCTCAGTTGGAGATGCGCATCGTCCACCTTGGCCTGTAGCGTACACCGATGTGCTCCGGCATATTTGGCGCAGTTGTTCATGGCCTCCTTCATGATCAATGTGATGGAGCGACGCGCTTCCATCCCAAGGCGCAAGTTGCCATGCCCTGCTGGTGGTGGACCCACCTTGAAAGCGGTGGCCGTGGCATCGAACAGTGCACGGCCGAATGTAGCGAGTCGGTCCAAGGTGTCTGCCAACGTATCCCGTGATGGGTCCATGGTCCAGATCAGGTCTCTGATCCCGGCCGATAGCTCGCGGTTCGCGTTTTCGATCTTGTGCAGGTGTTCGGTCATTTTGGGGTCATGCGCTGCCTGTTGCCGGACCAGGCCCGTGTACAGGTTGATCCGCGTGATGCGTGCACCGGCCTCGTCGTGGAAGTCCGCAGCACTTCTCCGGCGGAAACGCTCGCGGTCCTCGATCCTGGCTTGTTCGATGCGCGCCTTGGTCTCCGCTTCGCGACGCACCTTCTGCAAGCGATATCGGAACGCCATGTAGATGGCTCCGCCAACGGCGATCGCATAGGCGAGGAACGCATACCACCGCAACCACGGTGGTGTGGTCACATGGATCCGTAGCGAAGCGCCATCCTCGTTCCACACACCATCGTTGTTCGCTGCCTGCACACGCAGCACATAATTGCCTGGAGCAAGATTGGTGAAGGTGACCTCGTTCCGTGCGCCCAAGTCCGTCCACCGCTCATCGAAGCCTTCGAGTTGGTAGCGGTAACTGTTCTTTTCCGGCGCGATATAGTTCAAGGCCGCAAAGGAGAAGGTGACCACCCGGTGGTGCCACGCCAGAACGATCGCATCGAGTTGGTGTGCTGC
>CAYQMC010000007.1:24151-32953 GCA_964418285.1 uncultured Chryseobacterium sp. | reverse complement strand
CATCGACCACCGCTCTGAGCTGTTGCCGGCCGACAAGGCGAACTACGTGAAGCAACTTCAGGCCATGGGCGAGGTGGTGGCAATGGTCGGTGATGGCATCAATGATGCCGAGGCCTTGGCCCTCGCCGATGTGAGCATTGCCATGGGGAAGGGCAGCGATGTGGCCATGGATGTGGCTGCCATGACGCTCATGCGCGACGACCTTGAACTCTTGCCCAAGGCCATCGCCCTCTCCCGACGGACCGTTCGCACGATCCGCCAGAACCTGTTCTGGGCGTTCATCTACAACATGATCGGCATCCCTGTGGCTGCCGGGCTGTTGTACCCCATCAATGGGTTCCTGTTGGACCCCATGGTGGCCGGCGCTGCAATGGCGTTGAGCAGTGTGAGCGTGGTGACGAACAGCTTGCGGCTGAAGACAGCCTCGTTGGATTAGGCCACCGCGGGCTCCCGCTGCTTCGCAGCCTCCATTGCCAGGGTCTTGGCGTGGCTTTCGCTCCAGGTCGCGCGCTTACCCGTACCCAGTTCGCGCCAGCCGAAGATGAGGACCAGCAGTACGGCAGTGACGGCGTTCACCGCTACGAAGGAGTTCACATAACTGGCGTCCAGGTTCCACATTCCCGGAAGAACGGGCAGTAGGAAGAAGGCGCAGTTGCTGACCATCTGCATGATCAGCAGGATGGTACCGCTGCGGGTCATGTTGTAGGTCCAGCCCAGCAGGATGGTCACGGCGACCATGCTCAGCATGAACATGAACCACGGATAACCATCGGGCACACCTTCGCCGACCAACAGCATGGGCAAGTACCACAAGCCCCATGACACACCTACGATGAAGCAAGCGGGCAAGGCCTTGAAACGGTCCTGCATGCGGGTTACGCAGAATTTCATCCAAGCCGTCTCTTCCACGAAGGCGATGCCGATGATGAAGGGCAGGTTCTGGGCGAGGGCCCACCACGTGCTGTAGTCGCCACCGAATACATTCTTCACGAAGAAACCCGGCCATTCACGTATCCCGAATAGCGCCAGCGTACCGATGCCGATGAACGTGAACATGAACTTCCAGGAGAATGCAAGCGCGTACCAGCGCGCAGGAACCCTCCACTGCACGAAACCACGAAACAGGGTCTTCAACCCTGCTACTCCTTCCAGATAGGCTGTCAGGAGGACCGCGAAAACCAACGGACCGAAGACCCTGAAGCGGAATACCATGTGGGACGCTTCATCGTCGTGCATGTGCCCGCCCTCGGGCATGCGCCACCAGACCACAGCGACCACCACGAACTGGTAGGCCAGTGTGAGCAATACGAACGTAAGGACCGGAAAACGCTGGATGAAGGCGCGCATGGTACGTGTGTGCTTGCGAAAATGGGTTAACAACGCACGAAAGTAGGGTTCCAACGGATCGGAACGTCCGCTGGTTGTGCTGGGGGGTGAACTATTTATGAGGGAAGCGATGGAGGATGGGAAGGCCGTATTCCGAACCTGTTCACGAGGGTTCCGGGTCCTTTGCATCCGGCCGGAAGCGAGGGACCCGCCATGGAACTCCTGGAAGGAACATGGAACCGACCCGTCACGGATCCACGGGGGCGGTGACGCATAACTTCGCAGCCACAAGCACAACACCATGTACGGCAAGCTTCAACAGCATCTTCAAAAAGAACTGGACAGTATCGAGGACGCAGGCCTCTTCAAGCGCGAGCGGATCATCACAAGTGAACAGGGTGCCGAGATCACAGTGAACGGGGAACAGGTCCTGAACTTTTGCGCCAACAATTACCTGGGCCTTTCCTCGCATCCCGAAGTGGTGAAAGCCGCCCACGAGACCCTGGACAGCCACGGTTTCGGGATGAGCAGCGTGCGCTTCATCTGCGGTACCCAGGACATCCACAAAGAGCTGGAGCAAAAACTGGCGGCCTTCCACGGCTTGGAGGATACCATCCTCTATGCCGCCTGTTTCGATGCCAATGGAGGGGTGTTCGAACCGCTCCTGGGTGAGGAGGATGCCATCATCAGCGATGCCTTGAACCATGCCAGCATCATCGATGGAGTGCGGCTGTGCAAGGCCAAACGTTACCGCTATGCCAACAACGACATGGCCGACCTGGAGCAGCAGCTCAAGGCCGCCCGGGCCGATGGTGCGCGCCACATCATCATCGTCACCGACGGCGTATTCAGCATGGACGGGATCGTTGCCGACCTGAAGGGCATCTGTGACCTGGCCGACACGTATGAGGCCTTGGTGATGGTGGACGAATGCCACGCGGCCGGATTCATCGGCAAAACGGGGCGTGGAAGCTTGGAACACTGCGGTGTCATGGGCCGGGTGGACATCATCACCGGCACGCTCGGCAAGGCACTCGGTGGCGCCATGGGCGGCTACACCTGTGCGCGCAAGGAGATCGTCGAGTTGCTGCGTCAACGTTCACGTCCCTACCTCTTCAGCAATTCACTGGCACCCTCCATCGTAGGGGCCAGCATCCGGGTCATCGACCTCCTGAGCGGCAGTACCGAGTTGCGCGACCGGTTGGAGCGGAACGTTGAACGCTTCCGCACGGGGATCGAAGCGCTCGGGTTCAAGACACGTGGTGCCGGTGCCGCTATTGTACCGGTGATGTTGGGCGATGCCAAGCTTAGCCAGGTGATGGCCGATAAGCTTCTGGCGGAAGGCATCTACGTCATCGGCTTCTTCTACCCGGTGGTGCCCAAGGGCATGGCCCGCATCCGCGTACAGCTCAGTGCCGCTCATACCGAGGCCCATATCGATCAGGCATTGGCGGCCTTTGCGAAAGTGGGTAAGGAACTGGGGGTCATCGCCTGAAGTACGCTTGGCGGCCTTGGGTGGGCATCCTGGATCAGCTGCTGTGAACACCCCTTTGTTGGTTTCTCGGAAAAGGATCTATCTTCGCAGCCCGTTTCCGGGGAATACCCCATAAAAACCACCAGACAGTGGCTTCGACTACCTACACAACCAGCATGGCGAATGACGCCACCGTTCAGCAGGAGTGGCTGATCGTGGATGCTGAGAATGAAGTACTTGGCCGTTTTGCCAGCAAAGTGGCGATGATCGTCCGTGGCAAGCACAAGCCCACCTTCACCCCGCACGTGAACTGCGGCGATCACATCATCGTGATCAATGCCGAGAAGATCCGCCTGACGGGCACGAAGATGGCCGACAAGGAATACCAGCGTTACAGCTTGTATCCGGGAGGTCAGACCCGTGAGAAGGCAAAGGACCTGAAGGCCCGCAAGCCCGAAGCCTTGGTGGAACTCGCCGTACGCGGTATGCTCCCCAAGAACCGTCTTGGACGCCGCCTGTTCAACAACCTCCATGTGGTTGTTGGTAGTGAGCACAAGCACGAAGCACAGAAGCCACGTACGTTCGACCTGAACACGATCAAGTAAGATGGACCCCGTTATCAGCCTCGGCAGGCGCAAGACCTCGGTAGCCCGTGTTACCCTCACGGAGGGAACCGGCGAGATCATCGTCAATGGCCGCGATGGGAAGGAGTACTTCCCCATCACCATGCAACAGTTCAAACTGGAGCAGCCCTTCAAACTCACCGACACCGTTGGCAAGTACGACGTGACGGCGCGCCTCCATGGCGGTGGCATCACCGGCCAGGTGGATGCCCTGCGCCTTGGTATCGCCCGTGCCTTGGTGGAGATCGACCCAGAGAACAAACCCAAACTGAAGGCGGAAGAACTCATGACGCGCGACCCGCGCGCCGTGGAACGCAAGAAGTTCGGTCAGAAGAAAGCGCGTAAGCGTTTCCAATTCAGCAAGCGTTAAGGTCCCTGCGCTTGTTCAGGATCCAATCCTGGAGGACCGTTGCAGCCGCCCTGAGGCACCTGCCATTCGTGGAAGGGTCGAAGGGCGTACGCACGCTACCGCCGGGATGCCTGTACCAACGGGAACAAGGAATGTGAACTAAACAAGGAAAAATGGCTCGTCCTGATTTCAACCAATTGCTCGAGGCAGGTGTACACTTCGGCCACCTCAAGCGCAAGTGGAACCCAGCAATGGCCCCCTATATCTTCGGTGAGAAGAAGGGGATCCACATCATCGATCTGAACAAGACCGCAGTAAAGCTGGATGAAGCTGCTGCTGCCATGAAGAGCATCGCCCGCAGTGGCAAGAAGATCCTCTTCGTGGCCACCAAGAAGCAGGCGAAGGACATCGTAGCCGAAAAGGTGAAGGAGACCGGAATGCCCTTCATCACCGAGCGTTGGAGCGGTGGTATGCTCACCAACTTCGGAACGATCCGCCGTACGGTGAAGAAGATGTCCACCATCGATCGCATGAAGACCGATGGCACCTTCGATAACATGAGCAAGCGCGAGCGCCTGCAAGTGAGCCGCCAGCGTGAGAAGATGGAAAAGAACCTCGGTTCCATCGCCGAACTCACCCGTCTTCCAAGCGCATTGTTCATCGTTGACGTGACCAAGGAGCACATCGCTGTGGCCGAGGCGCGCAAGTTGAACATCCCCACGTTCGCCATGGTGGACACCAACAGTGATCCCACCAAGGTCGACTTCCCGATCCCGGCCAACGATGATGCCACCAAGAGCATCGACCTGATCCTCGGTGTGATGGTGCAAGCCATCAACGAAGGACTGGAGGAGCGCAAGGGCGACAAGACCATGGTGGACGAAAGCGCCGAAGAGGCGGCTGAAGCAGGTGACGAGGAGGTTGCTGTTGCCAAGGATACTGCTGCCGAGTAATTCCGATCAAGACCCATCACCGCGTGTTACCGGCTCTATCCCGGTGAAGCGCATTTCGACCACAAACCATGAGTACTATGGCCATAACCGCTGCTGATGTGAACAAGCTGCGCCAGATCACGGGCGCAGGCATGATGGACTGCAAGAAGGCCCTCGTTGAGGCCAATGGCGACTTCGATGCCGCCATCGACTTCCTGCGCAAACAAGGCCAGAAGGTGGCCGCCAAACGCGCCGATCGTGATGCCTCCGAAGGCTTGGTGATCGCAAAGACCAGCGCCGATGGCAAACAAGGCGTGTTGGTTTGCGTGAACTGCGAGACCGACTTCGTGGCCAAGAACGCGGACTTCACCGCCATGGCCGAGCGCATCGCCGATATCGCCCTGGAGAAAGGCACGAACGACATCGAGTCGCTGAAAGGTGCCGCCTACGACAGCAACGGCCTATCCATCGCCGAGAAGCTCATCGAGCAGACCGGTGTGATCGGTGAGAAGATCGATGTGAGCGCATGCCAGCAGGTGTCGGCCGAGTTCGTCTATGCCTATAATCACCCTGGCAACAAAGTGGCCAGCCTGGTGGGCTTGAACAAGGCCGGCTTCGAGACCGCCGCCAAGGATGTGGCCATGCAGATCGCTGCCATGGCACCTGTGGCCCTGAACAAGGAGAGCGTTCCCCAAAGCGTGATCGACAAGGAGGTCGAGATCGGCAAGGAACTCGCCATCCAGGAGGGCAAGCCCGCCGAGATGGCCGAGAAGATCGCGCAAGGTCGCTTGGGCAAGTTCTTCAAGGAGAGCACCCTGCTCGCCCAGGAATTCATCAAGGACAACAAGCTCAACGTTGAGCAGTACCTGAAGGCCCAGGACAAGGACCTTACCGCCACCGGATTCGCCCGTCATTCGCTGACGATCTGATCCACACCATGATCATCCTGGAACGGCCCCTTCGATCCGAAGGGGCCGTTTCTTTTTCATGGAGCCCCGCGCACCGGTAAGCGGCCCGGCTACTCGTCGTATTTTGCCGCCCGTTCAGCCCCGATAGCATGGCCCACAAGTACAAGCGCATCCTTCTCAAGCTCTCCGGCGAAAGCCTCATGGGCGACCAGTCCTACGGAATAGACAACGTCCGGCTGGACCAGTATGCCGATGAGATCATCGCCATTGCCACCCAAGGTGTCGAGGTAGCGGTGGTCATCGGCGGTGGCAACATATACCGGGGCATGCAGGCCGGTGGCAACATAGACCGGGTGCAGGGCGATCACATGGGCATGCTGGCCACGGTGATCAACAGCCTGGCCCTGCAAAGTGCGTTGGAGGCCAAGGGTTACAAGACACGCTTGCTCAGCGCCATCAAGATGGAGCAGATCGCAGAGCCCTTCATCCGCCGCCGGGCCGTGCGCCACTTGGAAAAAGGCCGTATCGTGATCTTCGGTGCCGGTACCGGTAACCCGTACTTCACGACCGATACTGCGGCCAGCCTGCGCGCCATCGAGATCGAGGCCGATGTGATCCTCAAGGGTACCCGAGTGGATGGCATCTATACGGCCGATCCGGAGAAGGACGATACTGCCACCAAGTATGATCGCATCTCCTTTGCCGAAGTCTACGACAAAGGCCTCAACGTCATGGACATGACCGCATTCACGCTCTGTAAGGAGAATGCCCTGCCGATCATCGTGTTCGACATGAACAAACCAGGGAATCTCGGGCGATTGGTGGCCGGAGAGCCAGTAGGCACCTTGGTGGAACTCTGACCGCACGGACAGGGTTATCTTGACCTGCTCATCGCGGCACGGAACTGGATTGTTCTGTCACTCGACCATGCGTTCGCCGATCCTGATAGCCGTACGTACATATCTAGTGGTTCTTTGCGCGTTGCTCGCTGGCAATACCTGGGCGCAGAATGCCTTCAGCGACAGCTTGGCGCAGGTCACCGAGCGGATCCGGGATCGGCTTGTAGAGCAGGACAAACGGCGTGTTGCCGTAGTGGAGGTCATTGCACCGGCCGGCGATTTCTCGCCCGCCATGCTCAGCTACATCGAGGAGACATTGGTTTCACGTCTGGTGCAGAGCGGTGGTGTAACGGTATTGGAGCGTCGACAGCTGGACATGGTCCAGGACGAACAGCGCCGTTCGGCGAGCGGGACCTTCGATGAGAGCAAGGCCATCGATCTGGGCCGCCTGATGGCGGCGGACGCGATCATCACAGGGCGCGTGTTCCAAGTGGATAAGCGCATGCACCTCATGCTCCGGATGCTGGATACCGGTACTGGCGCACTCCTTGGAAGTGCCGAGACCTACACCGCTTTTCCGCGCGGCAAGGAGGTGAACGCCCAGGAACCGAAGCCCGATGAAAGCATGCCACCTGCCCGCCAACCTGTGCGCTTGAAACGGGACGGACCCGGCAGTCAAAGGAACTCCATCGTGGAGCTTCGTGCAACGGGCCTGGGTTCCACCTACTTCGGAAGATTCCAGCCCGGTGGTGCCTTGGAAGTGGCGGTGCGTGCTCGCGAACAGAACAACGGTGTGGCCGTACCCGGGCAGGTGGCCATCGGTCTGCAAGTGGGCGTATGGCCCGGCATGGTGCAGCTTGCAACATCGCCGTTCGATATCGGCCATATCGCCGACCTCCGGTTCTCGGCCGATTTCTTCGGTATCTCCACCGTACGCGTTGGCAATGTCGACATGGAGCAGGGGCGCTTGTTCCTGATGCCACAAGAGCAGGAGACCGTTGTCATACAGCCCGTTACCGGTGCTGGGGTGGACGGTACCGAACTCCTGGAGTACGACCGCTACCGCCTGAGCAACGTGCGGATGGATATGGCCAGCTTCAACATTCCCCTGAGGTGGTATCTGGGCGAGAACCACATCTATGACAACGTAGCGAAACTGTACATGGAGTTCGGCTTCGGCATGGACGTGGTCCGGACCGAAGCGGACTATGAAGTGACCAATACCTTGATACGCCTGGATCGCAGCGACTACAGCTATGCGGTACAGGTGGATGGCTTCAGCGATGTGAAGCCATCCCTTTCCACGGTCGGGTCCAACCTGTGGTTCACGAACTTCTCGTTCGGTGGTGGGCTGGAGATCGGCCGATTGAACGTCTTCGCCACCGGGCGCTGGTTCCTCTCGACCGACTTCAGCGATCTCGGCGCCAGCTATGATCGGGTCCGCGGCAACATCCTTGCTTATCCCTTGCTGGTGGGTGCCCAGAACGACCGCAGTGCCATGAACGATCTGGAACGCGATGAAGCCGTTCCTTACGGGGCCACGGACCTGGAGCGGGAAAGTACGAACGGGTCTTCCGCGAACGGCACCCCCACAACGGTCACCGGAAATGGCGTGGACCGATTCTGGAAGGGCAGGCATCTGGTCTTCGGGATCAGCATCCGCTTCCTGTGAACCACCTTGCACGCAGTGCCTGTAGCCGTCTACTTGTCTATTTTTGCCGATCCGAACGCGATCCCCATTCAATCCTACGACCATGAGCGACACCACCACGGCCATCCAGCAATGCGAAGAACATATGCACAAGGCTGTCGAACACTTGGAGTTCGAGTTGACGAAGATCCGCGCCGGCGCTGCCAACCCGGGCATGTTGGACACCGTGAAGGTGGACTATTATGGCGGTATGGTGCCGCTGTCCCAAGTGGCCGCCGTCAACACCGGTGATGCGCGTACGCTGTACGTGAAGCCTTGGGAAAAGAATATGATCGATACCATCGAGAAGGCGATCATCGGGTCCAACCTTGGGTTCAACCCGAGCAACAATGGGGAGAGCATCATCATCCACGTGCCAATGCTCACCGAGGATCGCCGGAAGGATCTGGTGAAGGGTGCAGGGAAGGAGGCCGAGCATGCCAAAGTGGGTATCCGCAGTAGCCGCCAGAAGGCCATGGAAGCCATCAAAGCTGCCAAGAAGGATGGCCTGCCGGAGGACAGCGCCAAAGGCCTGGAAGCGGAAGTGGAGAAGCTTACCGCCACCTACAACAAGAAGGTCGATGTGCTCTTCGAAGCGAAGGAGAAGGACATCATGAAGGTGTGACTCCTCGGCTGCGCTCGGAGTGACACCTTCATGCTG
>CAYQMC010000007.1:23464-24051 GCA_964418285.1 uncultured Chryseobacterium sp. | reverse complement strand
TCCTTCGGTAGGTCGGGTAGCTGCGCTCGGAGTGACACCTTCATGCTGTCCTTCGGTAGGTCGGGTAGCTGCGCTCGGAGTGACACCTTCATGCTGTCCTTCGATCGTTTGTGTGGCAGCGCTCGGAGTGACACCTTCATGATGTCGTTTGATCACGGTCAGGGTGATCGTGTGCTGTGCCATTGCGGCACTTGGCGAGCGCGTGCAGCGCTTCCTCTTCGCCCATCATAAGCGCCCGTTTCTTTGGTGCGGACCATCCCTTCAATTGCTTCTCACGGGCAATTGCATCAAGGATCCATTGAAAGGTCTCCACATGCACGAGCTTCAACGGGCGTCGTTTCGCGGTATAGGACTTGGGGTCGATGCCCTCGCAATGTTCCTGGAACCTGCGTGCCACATTGTTCGTCACACCCACGTACAGAGTACCATCGCTGCATTCGATGATGTACACGTAGTAGATGTGCATGATGAACCAAGGTAAGTAGCCTCATGGTTCGGTCATTTGGTTCGCTCGTCAACCCGGTCATAGATATTGGTGACCGGCCGATCGCCTTTTCGGGTGTCCTGCTGATCACCTGTTTTGGTGT
>CAYQMC010000007.1:7780-23364 GCA_964418285.1 uncultured Chryseobacterium sp. | reverse complement strand
CAGGCCGATTGTCTGTTCGGGTGGCTTGCCGATCACCTGTTTGGTGTCAGGCCGATTGTCTGTTCGGGTGGCTTGCCGATCACCTGTTTGGTGTCAGGCCGAGCGCAGCCGAGGCCTAGGCCCAAACGGGTGATCCTTCCGAGCAATTCCGACACATCTCGATGCTGCTTCGGGACCGCAGCAACGAGCGCCTGAAGTCGTTGTACGCGTCGCTGTGCCACAACTCGCGGAAGGTGTGCGTACGCAGGTCGCCGAGCACATGGTGCGCATCCTTGTCGAAGCAACAGGGCACCACGCGGCCGTCCCAGGTGATCACACAGCTGTGCCACATCTTCCAGCAATTGTCCTCCAGCTTGTTCTTTACCTCCCAAAGACCGCTTGCCGAGCGGCGATAGCGCGCGTACTTGTCCTGGGTGGGGATCAGCGGGTGATCATCCTTCGGGTCATAGATCTGCGCGGTCTTCAGCCATAATTCGTCCACACCAAGCTCCTTGGCCAATTTGCGGGCTTCGGGGATCTGGTGCTCGTTGGGCTTCACCACCAGGAATTGGAAGACCACGTGGGGTGTGCGACTCTTGAGCCTGCGCTTCCATTCCACGATGCGCTTGGTGCCTTCGATCACCTTGGCCAGTTCACCTTCGCGGCGGTAGGCGGACTAAGTCTCCTGCGTGGTGCCGTCCAAGGAGATGATCAAGCGTGAAAGCCCACTGCGCACGGTGGCCTCGGCCTTGGCATCATCCAGGAAGTGGGCGTTGGTGCTGGTGGCGGTGTACAAGCCTTTGTCGTGGGCATAGCGCACCATGTCCAGGAAGCCGGGGTTGATGTAGGGCTCACCTTGGAAGTAGAAGGTGAGGGCCCAGAGGTCCGGCGCCAATTCGTCGATCACCCGGGTGAACAGGTCCTGTTTCAGGTTGCCGGTGGGACGCGTGAAACTGCGCAGTCCACTGGGACATTCCGGGCAGCGCAGGTTGCAGGCCGTGGTGGGCTCGAAACTGATGCTGAAGGGCAGCCCGCCGATCCGCGGCTCCTTGCTGCGTTTGGCACGTTGGAAACTCGTCCATAACCGGGCCGCATTGCGCAGGCGGCGCGGCGTGGCTTTGCTGGCCCACTCATAGGCATCACGGCTGCGGGCGAGCATGGGTGCAAGGTATTGGAGCCACAGCACTCAGGCTTTCATCTTGGTCCGTTTGCTGACACTTGTACGCTTGATGTTGCTGCTTTTCGGGCGAAGGAACTTGGGCAGCTTTCCGCTATACAGGGTCTCGAAACGGAAACACATCTCCCAATCATCCCAGTACACATCCACATCGCGGTGCAACTTGAATTGCCGGAAGCGAAGAACATCCAGGTACTGGCTGTTCATGGGGTTCTGCCCAGCGGCGCTGAGAAAAGGATGGAAATCCAAGGTCGAAACATGCCCATCCGTAAAGGTGAACCGGATGATGTAGTCACCCATGTACTCGGCTTTTTTGATCCGTACGTCCTCGGGAATGGTCATTTCACACGGCGTGTTATGCGCTCCGGTTTGATGCGCTTGTGTTCAACATAGAATGCCGTCCATTTTCGGATGATGTCGCTTTTCATGGCTTGAACGAAGGCTTCGGCATCCCGTTGTTCCTTTTCGGTGAGCATGTCCGCCCCGCGTTTGCTGCGCCACCGAAGCTCCACCAAGCGGCCTTCCACAAGGATCACCATGACGATGCCTTCCCGATTCCCGCTTTGTACATGAAGGTGCATCGGATCATGATCATCACTGTAGAACAGGAACACTAGGCCGAAATACTCGTACAGCTTTGGCATACCATCCAAAGGTAAGCCCCCTGCCTCCTGTTACTTTCGGCCTCCCGTCCACGTCACACCCACATGCGCGCCTTACGCCACCCTCTCGCACTGTTGCTGTGGGCATTGGCCGGAGTGCTATCGGCCCAGCAGATCGTCCAAGGCCGCGTGGTCGATGATCGCAGCAACGAACCCCTGGCCTTTGTGCATGTGGTCCCCGAAGGCCAGCGTGAAGGAGGTACCACCGACATCGATGGTCGCTTCGGCCTGCCGGTGGAACAGGACCAGGTACTGCTCCGCTTCTCCTACGTGGGCTACAAACCAACGGAGGTCGTGGCCAGGGTCGGCGACCCGATGCTGGTGCGGATGGAGCGCGCCACCTTCGAGTTGCGTACGGTGGAGGTGCTGCCCGGGGAGAATCCTGCCCACCGCATCATCAAGCAAGTGCATGCCAACCGCAAGGCCAACGATGGACTGCGCAACCGTGCGCACCGCTATACCAGCTACAGCAAGACCGTGTTCACCGCAGCCTTGGACAGTGCGGTGCTCAACGATCCCCAAAAACTCGCGGCCCTCGATAGCAGCGATCGCGAGGGCGTTGAATGGCTGGATAAGCAGCATCTCCTGCTGATCGAGAGCGCCACCGAACGGACCTTCGTTCCGCCGGCCAGCGAAAAGGAGGAAGTGCTCGCCATGCGTGTAAGCGGACTGAAGGATCCTTCGCTGCTCGGCCTGGCCGCCTCCACCAAGACCTTCTCGGTCTACGAACCGCAGATCGCACTGGGCGAGAAGACCTATCTCAGCCCCATCGGTCCCGGAAGTACCGAGCGCTATCTCTTCATCCTTGAGGACACGTTGTACCAAGGCGTCGACACGGTCTTCATCATCAGTTACCGACCGCGCAGCGGCCGCAAGTTCGATGCGTTGAAAGGGGTGCTGTACGTGAGCACCGACGGCTTCGCCTTGCAGAATGTGATAGCCGAACCGGTGGAGCGTACAGGCAATGTGAGCGTTAAGCTCCAGCAGCAATTCGCCAAGGTGGAGAACAAGGCGTGGTTCCCCGTGCAGCTCAACACCTTCCTCTACTTCGATGGGGTGGAGGTGAACAAGTGGAAGGTGGTCGGCATCGGACGTACCTACTTGAAGAACATCCGCTTGGATGGACCCATTGCGAAACGCGCTGTACGAGGCCCCGAATTCGTCATGGACCGCGTGGCCACGCGCCGTGATGATGCCTTCTGGGACAGCCTGCGCACCGAGCCCTTGGAAGGCAAGGAACTGCGCACCTATCTCACGATCGACAGCATCAGCGATGCGGAGAACATCGAGCGCAAGGTGCGCTGGCTGGGATACCTCGCCACGGGCAAAGCGGGCCTTGGCCCCGTCGACCTGCTGCTGGACAAAGTGCTCGCCTACAACGGCTACGAAGGGCTGAGGCTGGGTGCCGGCTTGGCCACCAACGACAAGGTCTCGCGCTACTTTTCCGTGGGGGGGTACGGGGCCTATGGCTTTGCCGACAAGGCCTGGAAATACGGCGCGGACCTCACGCTGAAACCTGCGCCCGGCCGGGGACCGGTGCTGCGCAGTTATTATGCCTTCGATGTGGAAGAAAGCGGCGGTGTGCGCTTTCCGGGTCCGCAGCGGCCCTTCAGCAGCGAGAGCTACCGGCTGGTGTTCATGAACCGCATGGATGCCATCGAACGGGCGGGAGCCGAGCTGGCTTTTCGCGTGAACAGCTCGCTGCGCATGTGGGTGGGCACCGAGCGTGCCGACCGCCGCAACCTGATCGGATACCGCTATGCGCAACCCACCACCGATGCCATCACCCTGCTGAACGATCGTTTCGTCACCGGCAGCCTGTCCGTGGGGCTGCGCTTCGCTTTCCGGGAGCAGGTGGCCCGCCTGCCCGACCGCCAGCTCGGGCTGGGCACCCGCTGGCCCGTGCTGCATGTACATGCCACGCGTGCCGTGCAAGGGTTGTGGCAAGGCGAACTGGACCTGTGGCGCGTGAACGCCATGCTGGAGAAGACCTTCCGCTTGCGCATGCTGGGTGAGCTCTCCATACGCTCCATGGCGGGCATGGCGGATCCCACCGCACCTTATCCCTTCCTGTACAACCTGCGGGGCACCTTCGACCGGGGCATACCGGTGGCCGCCCAGTACACCTTCGAGACCATGCGCCCCAACGAATTCCTCGCGGACCGATACGTGGCGGTGCATGTGCGCCACAGCTTCGGCAACCTGCTCTTCAAGGGCAAGAAGTTCAGGCCCGTGCCCATCCTGGTGGCCAATGCCGCATGGGGTGCGCTGGATTCCCCGGAACTGCACCGCGGCTACACCTTCTCCGCCCTGGGTGCTGGCTACTACGAAGCGGGTATCCAGCTGGACAACCTGCTCCGCTCGGGTTTCACGGGTCTGGGGGTGGGTGCCTTCTACCGCGTTGGCCCCTACAGCCTGCCTGATAGCTGGGACAACTTGGCGCTGAAGGTGACGCTGGGCTTGGGGCGTTGAGGGTATACCACGCCGGATCTCGTTCCTTTGCCCCACGGCCCTCGTAGATCAGCGGGGCTCGGAATCCCCGCCATGTGGGCTTGGCTCTCCAGTCGCATACTCCGGAACCGGACCGGCATCCTAGTGGTGCTCGGCCTGCTTACCGTGTTCTTCGGGTATCACAGCCGCACGGTGCAGCTCACGTACAAGTTCGGCGGCCTGCTGCCCAAGAGCGACAGTGCCTATGTGCAGTATGAAGAGCTCCACAGCAAGTTCTCCGAGGATGGCAACGTGATCATCCTGGGTGTGCAGGATCCCTCCCTGTACCGCGTGGATAATTTCCAGGCGTGGTGGCAGCTGGGCAATGACCTGCGCGACCAGCCCGGCGTGGATTCGGTGTTCTCCGAAGCACATGCCTACGAACTGGTGCGCGACGACAGCCTGAAACGTTTCGGACTACAACAGCTTTCACCACGCATGCCGGCGGACCAGGAGGCGGTGGATTCCCTGCGGGCCAAGCTGCGCGATCTGCCCTTCTACCGTGACCTCCTGTACCACGACAGCACGGGCACCAGCCTGATGATGGTCTTCGTGAACGCCGACCGTTTCAACAGCGAACGGCGGGGGGATATGGTGGACCTGATCTCCGAGCGGGTGGACGAGTTCGCCAAGGACCGGTTCAAGGTGTATCGGAGCGGGCTGCCCTTCATCCGCACGGTGATCACCGGGCGCACCAAGAGCGAGATGGTCATGTTCGTGCTGCTCATGATCCTCACCGTTTCGTTGCTGCTGCTGCTCTTCTTCAAGAGCTGGCGTGTGATGATGATCTGCCTGCTGGTGGTGGTTGTGGGCGTTATCTGGGCCGTGGGCTCCATCGGCCTGTTGGGCTACAAGCTCACTTCGGTC
This sequence comes from uncultured Chryseobacterium sp., assembly GCA_964418285.1. GTDB lineage: Bacteria > Bacteroidota > Bacteroidia > Flavobacteriales_F > PHOS-HE28 > PHOS-HE28. The sequence goes on along the minus strand of CAYQMC010000007.1, from coordinate 18,189 downwards.
ATGGCCATCATTCCACCGCTCATCGTGGTCATCGGGATCCCCAACTGCATCTTCCTGATCAACAAGTACCACTACGAATTCGCCACGCACGGCAACCAGATCAAGGCCCTTACGCGGGTGATCTACAGGGTGGGCAAGGCCTCGTTCATCACCAACGCCACCACGGCCACGGGCTTCGCCACCTTTGTACTCACCTATAGCGATGTGCTGAAGCAGTTCGGTGTGGTGGCGGCCATCAACATCATGGCCGTATTTGCGCTCAGCATCCTGCTGGTGCCCATCCTCTTCAGCCTACAGTCCACGCCCAAGGAGCGGCACCTGGCCCACCTGGAGCGCCGCTGGGTGGATCGTGCCACGGCATACATCATCCACCTGGTGCAGGACCGAAGGCCCATGGTCTATGCCTTTACCGGGTTCTTCGTGGTGGTGGGCCTGCTGGGGGTGGTGCGCTTGAAGAACGAAAGCCGCGTTGTGGACGACCTGCCCATGGACGACCCGGTGATGCAGGACCTGCGCTTTTTCGAGTCGGTGTTCAATGGTGTGATGCCCTTGGAAGTGATGGTGGACACCCGCAAGAAGGGACAGGCGCTGAAGGAGATCAACCTGAAGCGCATTTCGCGCTTGCAGGATTCGTTGGCCCTTCACCCCGAGCTTTCCCGCTCCATCTCCATCGCCGACGCGGTGAAGTTCACCAAACAGGCCTTTTATGGAGGTGACCCCGAGAAGTACCAGCTGATCCGCAGCAGTGGCCCGGACCAGTTCATAGCACCCTATCTGGAAGGCATGCGCGACCAGGACGGTGGGGTGGCCCGCGGGTTCCTCGACGAGGACCGGCAGGTGACACGCTTGACCATGCAGGTGGCCGATGTGGGTACGGCACGCATGGATGTGTTGCTGGGCGACCTGAGGGCAACGGTGGACAGCATCTTCGATCCGGAGAAATACCGCGTGGTGCTTACAGGCACCAGCGTGGTGTTCCTGGAGGGCAGCAAGTACATGGTGAAGAACCTGGTCGTTTCGCTCCTGCTCGCCGTGATCCTGATCTCGGGCCTCATGGCCTTGTTGTTCAACTCGTTCCGCATGGTGCTCATCTCGCTCATTCCGAACTTGGTGCCGCTCATCATGACGGCCGGGTTGATGGGCTATCTGGGCATCCCCATCAAACCCAGTACCATCCTGGTCTTCAGCATCGCCTTCGGCATTTCGGTGGATGATGCCATCCACTACCTGGCCAAGTACAGGCAGGAGCTCAAGATCACCGGACACGACATCCATGCATCGGTTTTCCAGGCGATCCGTGAAGCAGGAGTGAGCATGCTCTACACCAGCATCGTGCTCTTCTGTGGGTTCAGCCTCTTTGTGTTCTCCGATTTCGGCGGCACACAGGCCTTGGGCCTTCTGGTCTCCTTCACCTTGCTGGTGGCCATGTTCACCAACGTGCTCATCCTGCCATCGCTCCTGCTCAGTTTCGACAAGGTGCTTACCACACAGTCTTTCGAGGAACCCATGGTGAAGATGATGGACGAGGAGGAGGACAGCGAGGTGGACCAAATGGGCTTGGACGATGACCCCACGAACGGTTCGGCGGACGACGCTGTTACCCTCAAGCCCAACGAGTAGAACGAAGAACGAACAGCATGAAAGGCATCATCCTGGCCGGTGGCTCCGGCACCCGTCTGCACCCACTTACCCTGGCGGTGAGCAAGCAGCTCATGCCGGTGTACGACAAGCCGATGATCTATTACCCGCTGAGCACCTTGATGGCGGCGGGCATACGCGAGATCCTCATCATCAGTACGCCGCATGACCTGCCCAGCTTCCGCAAGTTGTTGGGCGATGGTGCGCAACTGGGCTGTTCGTTCCACTATGCCGAACAATCCGTGCCCAACGGCCTGGCGCAGGCCTTCGTCATCGGCAGGGATTTCATCGGAACGGATCCTGTTGCGCTCATTCTGGGCGATAACATCTTCTACGGCCGTGGATTGGGGCGTATGCTAAGCGAGCACACCACTCCCAAGGGTGGACTGGTCTTCGCTTACCACGTTAGCGACCCCGAGCGTTACGGAGTAGTGGAATTCGACACCGACAACCGCGCCATCAGCATCGAGGAGAAGCCGCTCAAACCCAAGAGCAATTACGCGGTGCCAGGCCTGTACTTCTACGATAACAGTGTGGTGGAGATCGCTGCCGCCTTGGAGCCCAGTGCACGTGGCGAGTATGAGATCACCGATGTGAACCGCGAGTACCTGCGGCGCGGCACCTTGCATGTTGAGATCCTGGACCGCGGTACCGCCTGGTTGGATACCGGTACCTTCCGTTCGTTGATGCAGGCCGCACAGTTCGTGCAGGTCATCGAGGAACGGCAGGGCTTGCGCATCGGCTGCATCGAAGAGGTGGCCTACAAGCGTGGCTTCATCGAAGCGGAACAGCTGAAGGCCTTGGCCCGGCCCCTGGTGAAGAGCGGGTATGGCGAGTACCTCTTGAAGTTGGTGCAGGACTGAGCAGCATGGTGGGTTTTGAACAGCACAGGGCACGTGTGGAGGCCCGTATCGTGGAATGGATCGCGGCTTTGCCGGACACGGGGCTATACACGCCCATGGCCTACTTGATGCAACTCCCCGCCAAGCGGGTACGTCCGGCAGCGGTGCTCATGGGCTGTGAACTCTTCGGAGGCAGGGCCGAAGATGCGCTGGATGAAGCCCTCGGCATCGAGCTGTTCCACAACTTCACGCTGATGCACGACGATATCATGGATGCCGCCCCGTTGCGCCGGGGCAAGCCCACGGTGCATGCCAGGTGGAACGAGAATGCGGCCATACTGAGCGGCGATGCCATGTTGGTGAAGGCCTACCAACTAATGGGGCGCAATGCAACGATCAGCGAGCTATTCAGCCGCTACGCGCTGGAAGTATGCGAAGGCCAGCAGTACGACATGGATTTCGAGGAACGTGCGGATGTGGCGCTGGACGAGTACCTGGAGATGATCAGGTTGAAGACCGCTGTTCTGCTCTCCTGCTCCCTCCAGATCGGCGCCGCCGTTGCCAATGCACCCGCCGAGGAGCGCGAGCGCTTGGGCCGTGTAGGCGAGCATCTCGGACTGGCCTTCCAGCTGCGCGATGACCTGCTGGATGCCTTTGGTGACCCGGACAAGGTGGGCAAGCAACGCGGTGGTGATCTGCGTGCCGGCAAGAAGACCTGGTTGCTGATCCGTGGCCTTGAGTTGAGTGCACAGGCAGGTCGCTCGGAACTGCGCGAAGAACTGTCCCTTGCGCCCGAGCAGCGCAACGTGGACCGCATGCTGGCCGTGTTGGAGGAGTTGGGTGTGCCCGATGAGGCCGAAGCCGAGGTGGCACGCCACGACGATGAGGCGATCCGCGAGCTCGATGCCATCGCCGTATCCGCCGAGCGGAAAGGAGCCCTCTACGCCTTGGCCGCCATGCTGCGCGCCAGGGTGCACTGACCACGGCGTTGGTAGTGGACCCCGAAGGGTGTCGCAGGTGCCACATTTTCCGCATGACCGATCCGTTGGTCTGGACGATGGAATTCGTCCTGGTGTAGCAATGCTCAACCACGCCTGAGCACATCCTGCAACGCACCCTCCAAACCGGGATGCGCAAAGGCGAAACCACTTTTCACCAAACGTGCGTTCGATGCCCGGCTGCCTTCCAATAGGATGGAGGCCATGTCGCCCAAGACCAGCTTCAGCACAAAGCCGGGCACAGGGGGCAGGAAGAAGGGCCGCTTCAGCACACGCGCCACGGTGCGCATCACATCGGCATTGGTAGCGTCCTCTGGTGCATTCACGTTGTACGCGCCTCGCATGTCGTCGCGTTCCAGGGCCTGCTGGTAGACGCGCACCAGATCGTGCAGGTGGATCCATGGCATCCATTGCTTGCCGCTGCCCAAGGCCGCGCCAAGGCCCAGCTTCACGGGCGCTGCGAGTTTGCCAAGCGCACCACCTTCCGACGCCAGCACCACGGGAGTACGCAGTTTCACCACGCGGCAATGGCTGCTCCACTGGTCCACGGCAGCCTCCCATTCCAGACTTATACGTCCGATCGTATCCGCACCGGCGGGATCGGTCTCGGTGTGGCGGTGTTCGTTGGTGACAGCCCCGTAGTAGTTGATGCCCGCTGCGCTGATGAAGGACTTGGGCGCTATCCCGGCCGACTTCGCCCGGCTTAGCAGGAGCAATGCGCTCAGGGCACGGCTATCGATCAGCACCTGGACCCGCTCGGCGGTCCAACGTTCATCCGCGATACCAGCCCCGGCCAGGTGGATGATGTGGTCCACGCCCTCCAAGGCCCTGGGGTCCATGGTGCCTTTGCCGATGTCCCACGCGAAGGCCTGTACACCGTTCTGTGTGCCAGGGGTCCGGCTCATGTGCCGTACGCTGTTGCCCGAAGCGAGCAAGGCCTTCGTAAGGGCCGTTCCGATCAACCCGGAGCCGCCCGTTATGAGTATGGTGTACATCGAAGAGGGAACACAGGTTGCAAGCTTCGGTTCGCACGTCAGCGCTCCACGACGAAGCGTGCTGGTGGTGCCATGATACCGGCATTCTCCAAGCGGAGCAGATACGTTCCCGCGGCCGTTCCGGGTGGTACCGAGAAGGGTGCATCGCCCTGTGTCCGGGCCAAAGGAATACGCACTACGGTGCGTCCCTGCAGATCCAGCACATGGGCCACGAACGGGCCGCTGCCGTATGTTTCGAGCCCTTGTACTACGAACATTCCCGTTCCTGGATTGGGATGGATCGTGGGCGCATTACGGACCAATTCCGGCACGCTCACCAAGGAGCACAGGGTATCATCCGCGGCCAGGTACACTACGCTCACCGAGGCCGATGTGGCGCAGCCTGGGAAAGACTCCATGGTAAAGGTGTAGGCACCTTCCGGGTCCGTGGGGGGCGTGAAGATGCCTGGATGCGGCTCCCCGTTCGGAGCGGTCCAGGTTCCGGCAGTGGATGGGAAGGTCCCGAGGCTGTCGACCAACGCGAAGGGCTCGGTCTGTGGGCAGGACAATGCACTTCCATCCAGCAGGCTGTCCGGAGGTGCTTCCACCGAAATGGTGTAGGTGTACCACTGGGTACCGGGCACCGGGCATACGTTGTTGCTCGCCACCATGGTGAAGTTGCTTTCCAGGGGTGCTATGCTGTCGGGCTCCCAGCAGATCTGCACATTCAGGGGGTTGGTGCCCGAGGTGCTCACCGTAGCACCCGGTAACACAACTCCAACATTGGTGCTTACGCTCAGGCCTTGACCCGCATTGGCATCGCTGAAGACCAGGTCCATGCACATCTGCCCTCTTGTGCACAAGCGTACTTCGCGATCACCCAGTTGCTGGGCCGCACCGGTCACTCCGGTGATAAGGCCCGTGGTAGCCGTAGGGACAGGGGTAGAGCAGGCGCGCACCAGAAAGGGGAAGTCGCGCATCACGCTCCCGATCCAGGTGCCATCGGCATCGAACTCGTCCACTTGGAAAGCGGTCACCACGTAACCTTGGATGGTAGGTGTGAAGGTGATCCGCCCGGTAGCGTCATCGATGAGCATCCCGGAGAACGGCTCCAGTCCGAAGTACGGGAAGTTGTAGATCACCGCGAAGGGTTCCGGAGTACCGAAGCGGGCTTCGATGAAGCGGTAGCTGAGCGTATGCCCATCGGTCTCCAACACTCCTGGATCATACTCCACGGGCTGGCCGACACACACCACAGGAATGCCTGGGTCGGTGATCACCGGAGAGTTGTTGCATTCTTCGTTCCCATTGTTCAGGCGTGCTTCCAAGTAAAGCCCCGGATTGCCTTGTACGTTCACCGAACTTTGACGGCAACAGGTGGACCACGCAATAGTCCATGCATTGCAAGGGCTGAGGAACAAGGTCTGCCGGTAGATGTTGGCCTCTATGCCCAATAGCGATCCTCCGTTGCAAGTGCTGTTCCCCACTTCCGAAGGGCAGATGGGGGATACGTCGACCACTTCCTGTGCAACGAGGTTGCTCAGGGTGAATACAACACCACAATCGTTGCTGAAGCGCAGGTCCTGCGGGGTAATGGGCTCGCCCGAGCATTCGCGGAAAAGCGTGAGCGTGATGGTGTAGGTGCTGTTGCCAAGGCACTCGTAGGTTATGCTTCCACCGGGCAGGTGTTCGGCATGGAGCAGGGCGCTGATGGTGCCGAGGCACACGAGAAGCAGGGTACGGATGGCCATGGACATGAACGCGAAAAGGACCGCGTAAGGGCTGGAAAGTTAGGCAGGGTTATCCCAAGGCGACCAAGCGCACCGACTATCGTTCGGGCCTTAGGTCGGGCTTGTCCTGGTAGCCCCACTGCTCATCCCCTTCAAGATCGCGCATGGGAACGGAGTGGTCGTTCAGGACCTGCCATACCATCCAGATCACCAATGCCGGGCCGGAAATGAACAGCCCGCCGATGAGCCAAGGTGGACCACCCCAAAGCCCGATGGCCATGTTGATCAACAGCACGAGGCTCGCTACATGGACGGATACGGGTACTGGGCGCATGCTGGTATAACGCTCCAAGGCGCCGATCCGTTCGTGGGGGCTCAAGTCAGCAAGCGAAGGGTACGCCGGATCTGTGGGCCGTGGTGCCGCACATGCCAGCGCACGAAGCGCTGGCCCTGCACCAGGTCGAACTTGCCTGCAGAGGGGTGCTTGATCAGGCCATGCCCGATGAGCTCCTCCGGTATGGTGGCAAAGCAGTGCTGCATCCGTTCCCGTACATCCTGCCAGCGCTGGCAGGCTTCCGCGAAGCTGCATGGCGGTACGGTGGCCACCACTGCAGGGGCTTTGAACTTCATGGGAAGGGCCAATGCCGAATTCAGAAGCGCCAGGCGGATCGGGGCAAAGACCCCCACTGGGCGATGACCGCCCAACGAACGTTTCTTGTCGATGTAGTTCATGATACCCTCTTCGGCAATGGCCAGATGGAGCACCACCTGGGCTACGCTCCACGCACCTGGCCTGGGCTGCTGTGCCAAGCGTTCGTGCGTTTCGCCGGCCAAGGTGCGGAGGAGCGCATTACGCTGGGCTTCCAGTTCGGAGAAACGAACAAGGAGCGCTTTTCGGTCGGCCATGGGCTGTCGGTGCCGCTTTGGTGGAACCCAAAGAAAAGGACCGCAGGAGTGGTCCCGCGGTCCTTTCCTTCAATTCTTACGAAAAACCGTGTCAGCGCGCCCGTTCGATCGTCTTCAGGTCGTCCTCGATGAAGCCTTCCTTCTTGCCGAAGATGGCCGCATCGTCGCGCAGGTACATCAACTCGCCCGTGGCCGAGTTGAAAACCCGCTTGAAGGCGTGCTTGTTCTTGTGGTCGCCCACGGTGAGCACTACATCGGTGATGGTGATGCCGCGGTCCTGCTTTTCCACTGCGCTCATCAGTTGGGCCAGATCCATCACCTGCAGCGGGCTGGTGTAGGTTTCCTTGGCCATTGCAGCATCGGGAATGGTCTTGTCAAGGTGTTCCTTGGCCATCCAGAGCTCGGTGTCGCGGATCAAGCGGTTGCGCGATGCATAGGTGCGATCGGCGGTGGCCCGGTCGGTGATCTTGCCTGTTTCCACCAGCTTCAGGTAGTCCTGCAGGTGGCGCACGTATAGGCGGATCATGGCCGTGGTGTTCAGCTCGTTCATTCCCTTGTCATCGATCAGTAGCGAGGCCAGCTCCTGGGTGGATGGAATGCTGGTGAAGGCGTTGTCCTTGGCTGTGAAAGCCTCGCCCTTCTTGGGTTTCCAGCCTTGCACCAGCATCAGGAAGGTGCCTTCGTATTTGGTGGGATCGACCCTGCTCACCTTCATCAGGTAGATCTTGTCCGGGGAGATCGGTTGCATGCCCAAGTCGGCAATGGTCATGAACTCATGCTCGCCGGTGAACTTCCAATCGGCCTTTACGGCTTCGGTGATGATGCGGTCGTACGGTGTCCCACCGCCGTCAAGCACCACCACGGTGGTGGAGTTCTTGGCGTTCTTCACGGCGGAACCATCGAACGAGCCATACTGGGCGTGAAGGAGGAGGGCAGGAAACAGGAGGAGGGAGGCGATCAGATGGCGCATGGAATGGTTCGCTGGTCGTGGTTGGTTGGTGGATGAACGCAGTACTTGCAACGTACTGCGACCGGCACGCGGCGGCACGGCGAAAATAGTGCCACGGATCAGCGACCTTTGTTCAGAACGCTTACACGGTGAACAACGAACTGTCGAAACAGGAGCAAGGCGGCGTAGGGCGCTGGTTGGACAAGGCCGAAGTGCTTTCATCCACCGTGGACCAATTGCGCAAGGACCTCTCCATGTCCCCCGCGGAACTCCCCTTGCCTGCACTGGGCGATGAGGCGTTCGAGCACCTGCGCGCTGCGGTGCTTCCTCGCTTGGAGGCACTGCAAGCGCAAGGCACGGCCGTCCTTCAAGTCGCTATCTACCGGGTGGATATCCCGGAGTCGCACATGCGCAGTACCATGGCCTTGGGCGGCCTGCATGAGCTTGCTGGTGAGTGCGTGCTCCGTGCCTTGCAGAAGGTCCTTACAAGAATGCGCTTCGCAGGCCGCTACTAGACACCCTTCTCGATCCAAGTCGTGTCCGAGCGTCGATCGCGTCCAACCGCTTGCCGGACCTGCGATCCGGTCCGAGGAATACCGGCAAGGGTATTCCGCCTGGCGACCGGCATGAAGAGGGAGGGATCCCTAGCTGGAACCGTGACGATCGGGAAGAAGGTCCAGGGTCCTGCGTCCCTGGGCTGCGTATCGACCGACAGGTGGGTAGTGGGTCTGCTGGGATTGGCAGAAACTCCATTCCCCCCGAAGCGTAGAAGGCCGCACACGTAACGGAAGAACTACCTTTGGACCAGGATCCGAACAGGACCCCATCATGGACAAACACTCCTACCTGAGCAACGGCGACACGGCCGCTCTCGACGCCCTCTACCAGCAGTACCTCAGCGACCCCTCATCCGTGGATGCAGGATGGGCGCGCTTCTTCGAAGGCTTCGAACTGGCCCGAACGGAGTACAATGCCCTGCCGGGGGTGAAGCCCTCCGTGGGTGGTGGCGATAACGAACACATCCGCAAGGAGTTCAAGGTACTGGACCTGATCGTGGGTTACCGTACGCGCGGCCACTTCTTCACCCATACCAACCCGGTGCGCGAGCGCCGCAAGTACGAGCCCAAGCTCACGGTGGACAACTTCGGTCTGTCCGACGCCGACCTCGATACCGTTTTCGAAGCGGGCAACGAGATCGGTATAGGCCCGGCCAAGCTGCGCGATATCATCGCCATGCTGGAGCAGACCTACTGCAACAACATCGGTGTGGAATACCGCCACATACGCCAGCCCGAAAAGGCCAAGTGGCTGGAGCGCCGCATGGAACAGGCCCGGAACACGCCCGACTTCTCCTTGGATGAGAAGAAGGAATTCCTCTTCAAGCTCAACCAGGCCGTGGTCTTCGAGAAATTCTTGGGCAAGAAGTTCATCGGGCAGAAGCGCTTCAGCATTGAAGGTGTGGAAACACTGATCCCCGCACTGGACTGGGTGATCGAGCATGGGGCCAAGGCGCACGATGTAAAGGACGTTGTGATCGGTATGGCCCACCGCGGCCGCCTCAACGTGCTCGCCAACACGCTCAACAAGACCTACGAAAGCATCTTCACCGAGTTCGAAGGCAAGGACTATGAGGATGCGCTTGTGGAGGGCGATGTGAAGTACCACATGGGTTACAACAGCCGGGTGAAGACCGAAAGCGGCAAGGAGGTGACCCTGACCCTTAGCCCGAACCCGAGCCACCTGGAAAGTGTGGGTCCCGTGGTGCAGGGCATGGCAAGGGCGATCATCGAACGGGAGCATTCCTTCGATAACACCAAGGTGGTTCCGGTGATCATCCACGGCGATGCTGCCATCGCCGGGCAAGGTGTGGTGTACGAGCTGGTGCAGATGGCGGGCCTGAAGGCCTATTCCACCGGTGGTACCGTACACATCGTTACCAACAACCAGGTGGGCTTCACCACCAACTACATCGACGGGCGCACCAGCATCTACTGCACCGATGTGGGCAAGGTTACCCAGTGCCCCATCTTCCACGTGAATGCCGACGATGTGGAGGCCGTGGCCTACGTGATGCAACTCGCGTTGGACTACCGCCACGAGTTCGGTACCGATGTGTTCGTGGACCTGCTGGGTTATCGCCGACACGGCCACAACGAGGGTGACGAACCCAAGTTCACCCAACCGGTGCTGTACAAGGCCATTTCCAAACATCCCGACCCACGCGAGATCTATAAGGAGAAGCTCTTGTCAAGCGGTTCCATCGAGGCTGGTCTGGCCAAGGAAATGGAGCAGCAGTTCCAGGATATGCTGCAATCGCGGTTGGATGAGGCCAAGCAGATGGCGGAGGATTGTGGGATCGATCCAGCTGCTGT
>CAYQMC010000007.1:0-7770 GCA_964418285.1 uncultured Chryseobacterium sp. | reverse complement strand
AAGCAGATCTAGAAGAGACGGATCACCCCTTTACTGGCGCACCGCTGGGTGGGTTATGAGCGGCCGGACATCAGCGCGTTCGATGAAAGCCCGGCCACAGGGGTCCCCAAGAAGACCTTGCAAGCCATTGGGGCCAAGCTTACCGAGATACCGAAGGGCAAGAAGTTCTTCAGCAAGTTGGAGCGTATCCTGAGGGACCGCGCCCGCATGATGGAGGAGGAGAAGCTGGATTGGGGCATGGCCGAACTACTGGCCTTTGGCAGTGTGGCCGTGGACGGCAAGCCTATGCGCCTTACCGGGCAGGATGTGGAGCGCGGTACCTTCAGTCATCGCCATGCCGTGGTCAAGGTGGAGGACAGCGAAGAGGAGTACATGCATTTGTCCCACCTATCCAATGACCAGGGTCTTGTCGAGATCTACAACAGCCTGCTCAGCGAGTACGCTGTCATGGGCTTCGAGTACGGGTATGCGTTCTACGAGCCGCAAGCCTTGCAGATCTGGGAGGCCCAGTTCGGTGATTTCGTGAACGGTGCACAGATCATCCTGGACCAATACCTCTGTGCCGCCGAGGAGAAGTGGAATGCCATGAACGGCCTGGTCCTGTTGCTGCCCCACGGCTATGAAGGCCAGGGCGCCGAGCACAGCAGCGCTCGCATGGAGCGCTTCTTGAGCACCGCTGCTGATGGCAACATGCAGTTGGTGAACTGCACCACTCCTGCGAACTATTTCCATGTGTTGCGTCGCCAATTGGCCCGCAATTTCCGTCGCCCCTTGGTGGTGTTCACGCCGAAGAGCCTGTTGCGACACCCCAAGTGTGTGAGCAGCCTGGACGACCTGGTGAAGGGAAGATTCCAGGAAGTGATCGACGATGCCAAAGCCGACCCAAAGAAGGTTAGTACCGTGGTACTTTGCCAGGGCAAGATCTACTACGAGCTTCTGGAGAAGCAGCAAGAGCTCGGTGCCGAGGACACCGCCATCGTGCGGGTGGAGCAGTTGCATCCCCTGCCTGATAAGCAGCTCGCCGCGATCCTGAAGAAATACAGCAACTCCACCCGCACCTTATGGGTGCAGGAGGAACCCGCCAACATGGGCGCCTGGATGTACATGCAGATGAACTTCACCGAACATCCGGTGCTTTCCGCGTACAAGTTGCAGCGCATAAGCCGGGATGCCAGCGGAGCACCCGCAACGGGCAGCAGCGTGCGCTGGGCCTTGCAGCAGAGGTCCATTGTGGAGCAAGCCTTCGCAGGTCGCCCCACCGATGGTGCCAAAGCCAAGTCCGCTAAGGTCCGCGCATAGTCACGTTCACAGCCCACATTTCAGCACTCACACATCACCTTTCCCTTCAATGGCAACCGTCGACATCAAAGTCCCCAGTCCAGGAGAGAGCATCAGTGAAGTCCGCATCGCACAATGGATGGTCGCCAGCGGCGATACGGTGGAGAAGGACCAGGTCATCGCCGAGATCGATAGTGACAAGGCCACCCTTGAACTCAGTTCCGAGGCCGAGGGTAGGATAGAGCTGTTGGTGGAAGCCGATGCGGAAGTTGCCGTGGGCGATGTGGTGGCGCGTGTGGATACCAGCGTGAAGGCGGATAAGAAGGCCAAGGAAGTGGCTGAGGACAAGGTGGTGGAGGAAGCGAAGAAAGAAGCTCCCGCAGCGAAGGAGGCTGCTGCGACCCCTTCCGCCCCTGTTGGTGCGGCACACGCCACCCCTGTTGCCAAGGCGGTGATGGCGGAAAAAGGCGTGGATGCCAGCAAGCTGAAGGGCAGCGGACCGAACGGGCGCATCACCAAAAGCGACGTGGAGGCCTACATCGCGGGTGGCTTGGATGGCGGCGCAATCGCCATGAACGGCTGGGGCGGAAGCCGCGACCAGAGCCGTAACAAGATGAGCACCCTGCGCAAGAAGGTGGCACAGCGCCTTGTGAGCGTAAAGAACGAAATGGCCATGCTCACCACGTTCAACGAGGTGGACATGAGCCCCGTGATGGAATTGAGGAACAAATACAAGGACAAGTTCAAGGAGCAGCATGGAGTGAACCTGGGTTTCATGAGCTTCTTCACCAAGGCCTGCACCGAGGCGCTCCGCCACTACCCAGCGGTGAATGCTCAGATCGATGGTGAGGAAATGATCATGCACGACTATGCCGACATCGGCATTGCCGTGAGCAGCCCCAAAGGACTGATGGTACCTGTGTTGCGCAATGCCGAGCGCATGAGCCTTGCGGAGATCGAAGCGGGCATCAAGGAACTTGCCATCAAGGCGCGTGACGGCAAGCTCAGCATCGATGAAATGACCGGAGGTACCTTCACCATAACCAACGGTGGTGTGTTCGGCAGCATGCTCAGCACACCCATCATCAACCCGCCACAGAGCGCCATCCTGGGCATGCACAACATCGTTGAGCGCCCCGTGGCGGTGAACGGCCAGGTGGTCATCCGTCCCATCATGTACGTGGCCCTCAGCTACGATCACCGCATCATCGATGGCAAGGAGAGCGTGAGCTTCCTCTTCAAGGTGAAGGAGATGCTCGAGGATCCCGCGAAACTGGTGTTCGGTGGGAAGGATCCAGGAGAGGTGTTGTTGGGGTTGTAAGTGTCGTCGCTCCGTCGCTGCTGACTATCACAGGAGGAGATCCATCTTCTTGGTGCGGCGTTCAGGACTCGTCGCTCCCAAGCCGTTCGTGTAGGACCCAGCCGCCGGACTATCGGGACAACTTGTCTGGGTCGTATCCGTTTTTCCGCTGGAGGCAGAGTGGGGCGCCATGCATTGGTGATGGCGCATGTGAAGCGAGGTACATTCACAATTCTCAGCCCGGTCCATTGAACGCTTCCGGCCGGGTTGGCGTGCAGCGAGCACCTCCTAAAAGGAACATCGCCCAAAGGCCCCATTGGAATGGATGAAGCCCACGGACGTATTTTCGGCCTCCATGCCTATTCCGGCATGATGCTTGGCACGACATCCCATCTAAAGTACCAGACCCATGCGCACCCATCTTACGCTCGTCCTGTTGTTGGTCGGAACAACCTTCGCGTCGGCCCAACTCCCCACTTCCTTGAAGCAGATCGGCGACAAGGTGGCCGGCAAAGGAGATGCCGGAGGACTTACGAACGATGATGTGATCGCAGGTCTAAAGGAAGCCTTGAGCAAGGGCGCTGAGCATTCCGTAGCCAAGGGATCGGCGTTGGATGGATACTGGAAGAACGATAAGATCCGCATCCCCTTCCCAGCATCGGCGCACAAGATGAGGAGCACCTTGAACACCATGGGCATGAGCAAGCAGGTGGAGGAGTTCGAGTTGACGATGAACCGCGCGGCCGAGGAGGCTGCGAAGGAGGCCTTCCCCATTCTGCGCGATGCTGTTACCGGTATGAGCGTAGGTGATGGGTTCGCGATCCTGAAGGGAGGCGATGAGGCCGCCACGGACTATTTGCGTGAGAAGACGAGCGCTTCGCTCACCGAAAGATTCAGGCCCATCGTGGAACGCGCAACGCAAAAAGTGGCGCTCACCAGTTATTGGACACCCCTTACAAGCGCGTACAACAAGGGTGGCATGCTCATGGGCACAAAGGCCGTGGATCCCGACCTCGATGCGTATGTGACCCAGCAAGCCATCGATGGACTTTTCAGGTTGATCGCTGAAGAGGAAAGCAAGATCAGGCAGGACCCCGCAGCGCGGACGACGGACCTGCTTCGGCGGGTGTTCGGTCAGAACTGATAACACGCACCACGCGAGGTGCCTTGCTTGGGGTTTTCCAGGTGCAGTTCATCGATTCCGGTTGGTCTTGCCCTATCTTGTTCCATGTGCTGTCTGGGGATGGCACATCGTGAACACACTTAGCCCTCCATTTCCATGGCCGATCAACAGGAACTCGACGCGCATTACACCACCATGGACAAGATCTTCCGCCTGAGCTTGGGCGAGAAGGGCGGGTATAGCGGTGCGCGGTTCGATGGTGACTTCTCCCTTACGCTGGAGCAGGCCCAGGAGCGCAAGCACAAGTTCATCATGGACCACTGCAACATCAAGCCCGGAATGAAGGTGCTTGACATCGGATGCGGTTGGGGAGCCTTCATCGACTACCTGAACAAGCAAGGTGTGCATACCACCGGCGTTGTGCTCGCCGAAGGCCAGGCCATCGCCTGCCGCAAGAACGGACTGAACGTGCACCATATGGATAGCAAGAAGATCACTCCGGAAACGTTCGGTATGTTCGATGCGGTGTGTGCCATGGGAAGTCCGGAGCACCTGTGTAGTGTGGAGGAATACCGGGCTGGACGGCAGGAGGAGATCTACGAGACCTATTTCAAGCAGGTAGCTGACCTGTTACCTGTCGGTGGCCGCTTCTACTGCCAGACCATGGTCTTCGGTCCCAACATGGTGAAGTTCGAGGACATCAAGTTCGGGCAGACCAACGTGTGGAAGAACCGCAAGAGCTACACGGGAGAAGAACTGATGGACCTGGTATGCGATGTGTTCCCCGGCTCATGGTTACCCTATGGAGAGGAAGGCATGGTGCGTCCCGCGAAGGACCACTTCAAGCTCATCCATTCTGATAGCGGACGACTGGACTACATCGAGACCATTGCGCGCTGGACCTCCGCCTTCAACAAGTTCCATCCGCAGAAGTACATGCTCTATGCATCCCTGTTGCCGAAGCTCTTGAGCAGCGACTTCCGCAAGTGGGTACGCCGTTATCAGATCGCGCCCAACCTGCAGGTGTTCGAACGCGAGATCTTCGAGCATTACCGGATGGTGTTCGAGAAGGTCTGAGGTGGCCGCTATCCGTGCAGGAGATCATTGTCCTTGCAAAGGGTGCAGAATGGCCGATGCGATGGACCCTTGCCTTTCCTCGACGGGAGGGCATATGGTGTCGACCGGCTCGCCTTGCATGCGATGGCATACTACTCAGCCTTCCGAGGATGGCCTCACACCGACTTGTTGACAAGTCGGCCGGGTTGTGGATAAAAAGGCCTCCATCACAAGCCTAGGTTTGCCCGGCACCTGTTGCATTGTCCGCTCTTTCAACACGTTGGTCATAGGGTCCTATAGCGGGACTTGAAGTGAGCAAACGTGTGGGCCCGGGTCAGAAGGCTGCATCTCGCAGGCCTTTGGCTTTAGTACCGTGAAGAGTCGGCCCATGCCCATGGTGTACCACATACCGGATGCTACATGGCTGAACACGTACGCCTTTCGCAAGCCACCCGTTGGATGGGTCGCTCTTTGGTCAAGTCCCTTCGCACCCTGCTCGCCGTGGCTACGGTTGTGCTGCTTTGGCAGACCGAGGCGCAGGCCACGCACGCCATGGGAGGTGAACTCACCTACGAGTGCATAGGCCCCAACCTGTATCGGGTGCGATTGAACTTCTACCGCGATTGCAATGGGGTGGCAGCACCGACCAACTGCAACAATGGTCGACAGTTCCGCATGCGGAGCACACAATGCAACGCCACCTTCACGCCGTGCTTCGGTTTGGAGAGCGTGGACATCGTTACCCCGATCTGCCTTTCGGCCGTGGACCGCTGTTCCAGTTCCCAAGGACAGTATGGTATTCAGCGCTATCGCTACAGCACAGTGGTCGACCTGAGCCAGTGGGCCGGTTGTGGCACCGACTGGATCATCGACTGGGACCTGTGTTGCCGCAACAATGCGATCACCTCCCTGGACAACCCCGGAGGACGGAACCTTTACCTGACCGCATCGCTCAACAATACGCTCCAGCCCTGCAACAACTCCCCGCGCTACCTCAACGACCCCACACCGTTCGCATGCGTTGGACAAAGCGTTAGCTACAACCACGGTTTCAACGACGTCGATGGTGACTCCCTTTCCTTTGAACTTGCTCCTGCCTTGGGTAGTAACGGCTCGTTGATCCCATACACGCCTGGTTACTCCTTCCTGCAGCCTGTGGTCACCACGGGTGGTGCCAATGCCGTACAGATCGACCCTGTAACAGGTACCATCACGTTCGTGCCAAGCATACAGCAGTTCGCAGTGGTGACCGTGCGGGTGCGCGAATGGCGTGGTGGTGTACAGATCGGCAGTTACCTGCGTGATGTGCAGTTCGCGATCATCGCTTGTGTCAACAACAATCCGCAGGTGACGGGTATCAACGGTACGGGACAGTTCACGGCAACGGTTTGCGCCAATGAACCGATCACCTTCACGGTGCCATCTACGGATGGCGATCCGGGGCAGACCGTTACCATGACCTGGAACAATGGCATCTCCGGGGGCACCTTCACAGTGGGTGCGGGCCCACTGCCTGTGGGTACGTTCTCCTGGACGCCGACCGCCGCGAACATCGGCCCCAATCTGTTCTCCGTTACCGTTCAGGACGATGCATGTGCCTTGAACGGGGTGAACAACTTCGGCTTCGTGGTGCAGGTAACTCCGCCTTTCACGCCGGCTGATGCAGGGCCCGACCAGAACGTGTGCGGATTGAGCACGACGATGGCGGGTGTGTTACCATTCCCCCAAACGCCCGGCCAATGGACAGTTGTGAGCGGTACGGGTACGTTCGCCAACGCCGCCCAGCGCAATACAACTGTCAGTGGCCTTACGCCGGGACCGAACGTGTTCCGCTGGACCGTGAACTACGGAACATGCGGTACCACGAGCGACGAGGTCACGATCAATGCATTCGATCCTGCACAGCCCGCGGCCGTAGCAGGGCCCGACCAATCGTTGTGCCTACCCAGCACCACCACGGTACTTGCGGCCAATGTGGCCGTAGTCCCAGCCGTGGGTACATGGACCGTGGTCAGCGGTACCGGGGTATTCGCCAATGCGAACAGTTCCACCTCGTCCGTCTCGGGGCTTTCTCCGGGTACAAATGTGTTCCGATGGACGATAGACAATGGTGCCTGCACGCCGCCTACAAGCAGCCAGGTGTCGGTGTTCCTGTTCAGCAATACACAGCCAGCAGCCAATGCTGGGCCGGACCAGCAGTTGTGCGGACCGAGCGCCAGTGCGACCCTGGCCGGTAACGCTCCCATCGCGCCAGCCACAGGGCAATGGACCGTGGTAAGTGGCACGGCCACGTTCGCCAACGCAGCCCAGCGCAACACCGCGGTCACCGGGCTGGGTATCGGCGTGAACACGCTGCGCTGGACGATCAATAATGGCCCCTGCATTCCCAGTAGTACGCAGGACGACGTGAACATCACCGTATTCGACCCGAACAGCCCGAACGCCAATGCAGGTGCTGATCAGCAGGTTTGCAGCACGGGCACTGCGCTTGCCGGAAATGCCCCCCTGGCTCCGGCCAGCGGCCAATGGACACTGGTGAGCGGTAGTGGCACCATTACCACACCGGGCAGTCCGTCC
Source organism: uncultured Chryseobacterium sp. (assembly GCA_964418285.1). Classification (GTDB taxonomy): domain Bacteria; phylum Bacteroidota; class Bacteroidia; order Flavobacteriales_F; family PHOS-HE28; genus PHOS-HE28. The sequence continues at coordinate 436 of CAYQMC010000007.1, read as the reverse complement.
AGTGCGGTAACGGGTCTTGGACTTGGTAGCAATGTGTTCCAGTGGACCTTGAACAATGGTGCATGTGCCAATGGCATCACAACGGACCAGGTGACCATTGTGCGCTTCGATTCCAATGCCGCTCCGGCCAATGCCGGTCCTGACCAGGACCTGTGCACCATAACCGGGCAGAGCACTGCCAACGCCACGCTGGCGGCAGCTTCTGTTGCTGCGCCTTCGACCGGGTCATGGACCTTGGTGAGCGGCACGGGTACCATCACAGCCCCGACCAGCCCCACCAGTGGAGTAACGGGTATCGGTGTTGGAACCAATGTGTTCCAATGGACGGTGAGCAACGGGCCTTGCCTGCCACCGACGACCAGTGATCAGGTCACCATTCGCGTGTTCGACCGGACTGCACCTGTGGCGAATGCGGGTCCGACGCAGGAGCTCTGTG
>CAYQMC010000006.1:0-33536 GCA_964418285.1 uncultured Chryseobacterium sp. | reverse complement strand
GTTGGCTTCACCCAATTGAGCGCCTCCATCGCCCCGCGACAGCTCGTACATATCCTGAACGACATCTTCGGCCGTTTCGATGAACTGGCCGTCAAGCACGGTCTTGAAAAGATAAAGACCATCGGCGATTGCTACATGGTCGTGGGCGGTGTTCCCGAACGCAGTGCCACACACTGCCAGCAGGTGGCCCACTTCGCGATCGATGCGTTACAGGCCCTGGAAGCTTACAATGATGCGACGGGCCAGCAATTGAGCATGCGCATCGGCATCCATACGGGCACCGTAGTGGCTGGCATCGTGGGCAAGCAGAAATACAGTTATGACCTCTGGGGTGACGTGGTGAATACGGCAAGTAGGCTGGAGGGAGCCAGCCTTCCAGGACGCATCCAGGTCACTGATGCAGTGCGCTCGAGACTTTCGGAGGAGTTCGTGTTCGATCCCAGAGGACCGGTGGAACTAAAGGGAAAGGGTATGGTGGACACGTGGTTCCTGAACGGGACCCGGTGATATGGCTGGTGCCAGCACAATGCATCGGTCATGGGTCGAACCGACTCTGGCGGACCCCTCGTACGTTGGAGCAGTATCTGTCCGCTGGTGTCCAGCTACGGCAAGATGCTCCTGGCCGAGTTCAAGTACGACAACGTGCGCGACAGCGATCCGCTGCTGAGCAGGCTCTTCGACACCAGCAAGCCCTTGTGGAGCATGTGGGTGCTGAAGAAATACCGGCTGCCATGGCTGTACTGGAACAAGATGCTGAAGGGGGTGATGTAGAGCCCCACGCACCGTCCTACAAGCGGTGGATCATTGCTTGAGCTCGGCAGGCAGGCCCTCCTTGAACACCGCCCGTTGGCGCAGCACGGCCAGCTTCTGTTCGTAGGCATGCATCGAGCCTCCCACGGGAAAACGCGCCGGGAACATGCCGACCACGGCACCCACAGGAGCAAGCACCATGACCCCCACGATGCCACCCGCCACCCCGGCCGTGGAACTGCTGTCGGCCTTGTTGATGGCCTTGCCCACCTCGGCGCCCGCAATGTAGCCCAGGATCCCGCCGCCCACGAAACCCACCAGCACGCCATTGCGGGTGCGGATGCTCAGGTCCTGCAGCTGCATCACCGGCACGAACCGCGCCTGGCCGCGCAGGGAGGCCACGTCCACGGTACGACCTCGGCGCTGCGGGGCCACCCAGATGCCGGTGCTGTCGGCGGCCAGCACCATCACCTTCTCGCGCATCGGGCCATCGGTGGTGGTGAGCCGGGCGCGGTGGTTGACGCGGCGCTCGCCGTCATACTGGGCAACGGCAGAGCAGGAGGTGAAGAGCAGTACAACGACAAGCAGTGACGTTCTCATTTCGACCAAGCACTATAACGATGTGTAATGCACGTTCACATGAACAGGTGGCAAGGTAACGCAGCGGACCATTCTGCCAGTATTCAAAGCTTCACCAGCAAGTGCAACGGGCTTTCCTGCGGTGCTGGTCACGGGCGGAAACAGCGCACCGAACCTCCATCCACGAGGTACACGGTATTGGTGAAGACGTCCACCTCGTATTGCGGTGTTCTCTCCCGTCCGAGCGGTATGCTTTGCACCACTTCACCGCGCTGCTTGGAAAGCGCCTTCAGCTCGAACGTGCCCTTCCCGGCCTCGGTCATGATGAACTGGATGTCATTGGTGGTGGCGGAGGCCTTGAACCTTGCAGAGGCTTCCTGCCAGAACCGCTTGGTGGCATTGTTCGCTTCCTGTGCCGCCTCGCCGTAGATGTCGCTGAAATGTCCGGCCAGGTCACGCACGGCGGCACTGTTGCCATCGGTGACCTGGATATCCTGTGCAATGGCGCCGAACGCCGCGCTGGTGTATCCGAACGATGCACCGTAATAGGCGGCGCGGACAGCACTGGCATATTTCAAGGCACGCACAAGACCACTTTCGCGGGGTGCAGGGAAATACGTGTTGTGGACCACGGTTCCATCGGTCCCCATCAGTGCCAGGTTCTGGTCACTGGAAAGCACCAGCCCGAAAGGCGTGGAGGTCAATGATGCGGGCTTTTCCTTGCCTTGGAACCCAAGGGGCACCGAACTGACCGCCTTTGCCGAGCCGCCCCGATCATCGACCGCGTACAACAGCCCGTCCCGGGTATTGAACACATAGGTGATGTCTCCCGCAATGGCCACCAGTCCGGCACCACCCTGCATGGGCTTTGCCAGGCGGGAGAGCCCTGTGGCAAGGTCCACCAGGTCCACTTCCTCATCGGTGGCCACGAGGATGTCCCCTCCAACGATGCGCACACTGCGCACCACACCGCTCATTTTGGCCGGTTTCTTCCAAACCTCCAGGCCGGATGCGCTCATCAGGGTCAGTACGCCATCCTCACCGCCGCTGGTGAGCAGGACCTGGTCACCGATCTCCACAGCCCCTGCAAGGATGCCCTTCACCATGATGCCTTTCCCGTTCTTACCCCACCGGCCCGCCCCGGTGGCATGATCAAGCAGGTCGACACTGCGGTTATCGCCAGCCCCGACAAGGAGGCCGCCTTTCAGTGGAACGATGGTCCCGAGCTTTTGTGGCATGGAGAGCGGGGCCTGCCAAGCATACGCTCCATCATCCATGCGGAAGGCGTTCACAAAGGTCTTGTAGGTATAGGTGATCACCTTTTTGCCTTGTGTATCGGTGGCCTCCTTGCGCTGCTCATTCTGCATGCCCAGGAACACTGAACCCGGTGCGTACGGTGTGGTCACGAAACCACCCGACACATTGGGGAGGTTCATGCTCGCAGCGTTCTTGTCCATCATGGCCATCAGGTTGGCCATGCCAGCACCCATCTTCTCGGCCTCCGGGTTGGGCGCCTTTTTCCAGATCTCCCGGCCGGTGGCGGCATCCAGCTTGTAAATGTGCGCGAAGGTGCACAGCAGGATGGCATCCGGACCGGCGCTGTTGCAGGCGGTGATGCGGCTGAAGCTGTCGTCCTTGGTCCAACGCACCTGCCCGCTGGACATGTCCACGCAGGCCATGGTCGCGCTCTTGTCGGCTTTTTGTCCGGCGAGGATGATGGCATTGTTGGCGTAGAGGAAATAGCGGCTGGAGATGTGGTTGATCCCGGCCGCTTTGCTGCTGAAGGCCACGGTGCCCGAGAAGGGTTCCACGATGTAGAGATCATCCGGGCTGCTGGGAGGCACCAGGGTGATGAAGGGCGAACGTTCGATCTCCGCATAGCCGCTCTCGGGTATCCCGGCGAGCTCTTTCAGCGTCCAGCTCACCTGCCCGGTCTTCGTGTCGATGCCCTTGAGACCTTCGGATGTGCCCAGTACGAGTGCGCCTGCACTGGTACTGCGCATCCAGTCCACAGGACCGGTGGATGCGGTCCATGCAGGAGCCAGCTGTGCAACAGCGAGCATGGGAGCGCCGAGGAGGATGGACACCAGACCTTGGAGGAGGAGGTTGCGTATCATGGGACGGATCGAGTTGAGGGCCAGTGAATTCAATCAACGTGCCATACACACTTTGATCCATCAAGGATGAAATGTGTTCGGCATTGAACAAAGGTCCTCGAACACTTTTCCGCTGGTGACCGGCTACGGCAAGATGCTCCTGGCCGAGTTCAAGTACGACAACGTACGCGACAGCGACCCCTTCCTGAAGCCCTTCTTCAACCTGACCAAACCGCTTTGGAGCATGTGGCTGCTGAAGAAGTATGCGTTGCCCTGGTTGTACTGGAACAAGATGATGAAGGGCACGATGTAGCCCGCGCGCTGCGCTACCTTGGCCCGGCATGAAGAAGATCAACGACACCACGATCGCACTGCTGATCGATGGTGACAATGCAGCACCCAAGCGACTGGCAGCGATCCTGGAAGAGGTTAGCAAGACCGGCACCATCACCATCCGCCGCATCTATGGCGACTGGACATCCATGGGCATGAGCGGTTGGAAGGACCTGCTGAACAGCAACGCGATCCAGCCCGTTCAGCAGTTCGCCTACACCAAGGGCAAGAACAGCACGGACAGCGCGCTGATCATCGATGCCATGGACATCCTGCATGGCGAACTTGTGGACGCCTTCTGCATCGTGAGCAGCGACAGCGACTACACGCGCCTGGCGACCCGCCTGCGCGAGAGCGGCCACTTCGTGATGGGCGTGGGTGAGAAGAAGACCCCGGATGCCTTCGTGAAGGCCTGCGAGCGTTTCATCTACGTGGAGAATCTCGATGTCCAAGAGGCGTCGCCAGGGGCGGGAGCAGGGGCGGGAGCAACAGCAGGGACGGAGACCAAGGCCCGAAGCAAGCGAAGCAGCTCCGCCGCGAAGTCCCAGCCGGCGAAGCTCTCGAAGAACAGCGAGCTCATGGGCAAGCTGCGCAAGGCCTTCAACATCGCCAAGGGCGAAGAGGATGAGGTCTCCCTGAGCTTGATCGGCCAGGCCCTGCGGCGCCTGGACCCCGGGTTCGATCCGCGGAGCTACGGGCATGCTTCGCTCTCCTCGCTGGTAAGCGCCCTGAAGGACCAGCTCGAAACGCGCAGGGAGGAGAAGGGCAATACCGTGATGGTCCGCTTCCGTGTGTGATCCGGGCCCAAGTGCACCGGATGCCTGCGTGGGCGATGGTGGAAGGCAGCGGTCGATCGTGAACGAACAGTGCGTTATTCGCCCGTATTTTTGGGTTCGAACAGGCCCCGGCCCATGCTTTTCAACAGCGTCCCTTTTCTCCTGCTTGTCGTACCGACGCTGTTGCTGTACTACGCACCCTTCATGCGGCGCTTCCAGCTGCACGTGATCATTGCGGCCAGTTTCATCTTCTACGCATACAATGCTCCGGCTCTGCTGCTGTTGCTCATCGCCTCGGTGGCCATCAACATCGTGTCCAGCCATGCTGTCGTCTTCGGCGAACCCGCATTTCGCAAGACCTACGCCACCCTGGGCGTGGTGCTCAATCTTGGTGTACTGATCTTCTTCAAATACAGCCCGCTCATCGGTCGCACTTTCCTTCCGGACACCAGCATCGGTGAGTTCCTGGTGGCCATACCGTTGCCGGTGGGCATCTCCTTCTTCACCTTCCAAGGCATCAGCCTTGTGGTGGATGCCTGCCGTGGAAAGGATGTTCCGCACTATGGCAGCATCGTGGTCAAGGGCATGGTGGGACACACCCTGCGCATCACCACATTCATCTCCTTTTTTGCCCAGCTGGTGGCCGGCCCCGTGGTGAAGGCACACGAGTTCCTTCCTCAGATCAAGACCAAGTACTTCCGCGATATCGCTTGGAACCCGGCCTTCGCTGCCTTGGTGGTCGGCTACTTCCTGAAGATGGTGGTGGCGGACAACCTCAAGGACCAGACCTTCTGGATCGCTTTCCCCTACTTCACCGGCATCCATAGTGGCACCTTGCTGGTGCTGCTCTTCGGGTACAGCATGCAGATCTTCGCCGACTTCGCGGGCTACTCGCTCATCGCCATCGGGCTGGCGCGGCTGTTCGGCTACGTGCTCTTCGACAACTTCAACTTCCCCTACATCTCCGCTACGTTCAGCGAATTCTGGAGGCGCTGGCACATTTCGCTCAGCACCTTCCTGCGCGAATACCTCTATATCCCGCTGGGCGGCAACCGCATGGGCGGTGTCCACACCTACAAGAACCTGATGCTCACCATGGTCCTTGGCGGCCTGTGGCACGGAGCTGCCTGGAGCTACGCCGTGTGGGGCTTCTTCCACGGACTGATGCTCGCAGCGGAACGCTTGGTGAAGGACCTCGGCTGGTCCACCAAGGACAAATTGCCGCGCTTCATCCATATGCTCTTCACATTCAGCATGGTCACCTTCGCCTGGCTGCTCTTCAAGCTTCCGGATTTCGACCATGTGATCGGCTACGTGCAGGCCATCTTCAGCAATACCGGGGGTGGCGATGTGCAACCACTGCTCCTCTTCTTCGTGCTGCTCTTCTCCATTCCGGTGGTGATCTACCACCTGCTGTACCTGTGGACACGCACACCACGTCCGGCCATGGCGGCGATCAAGCCATTGCTGTACGGCATCATGCTGTTCCTGATCCTGGTGAACTCCGGCAGCGGGGCTTCCTTCATCTACTTCCAATTCTGACCGGGAGGCATGATCCGGAATTCCTTCCTCGTCCTCGTCACGCTGGCCTTGGGCTACGGGCTCTTCCTACGCGTTGTGCGGGTGGATTGGGACACGACCCAACACCTTGCCAACGGCAACCGGATCAAGGCCGAGCGCTTCGTATACGGGGACGAGGTGCCCGATGCGACCGTAATCGTGGGCTCCTCCCTGGCCTATCGGATCGTGCTGGACAGCCTGCCCGAAGGCACGACCAACCTGGGTTTCGGTGGCCTGAGCATCTATGACGGACTAACCCTGGTGGAGCGCTCCGGCAGAAGGCCCGAACGTGTGCTGATCGAGACCAATGTGCTCTTTCGCGAGCCGGACCATGGCTTCTTGAAGGCCCTGTTCGAACCCGGCTTGTACGAATTGCGGCGCGCGGTTCCCATGATGCAGGAGGAGAACCAGCCAAGCGGCGTGCTCTTCGGTTGGTTGAAACAACGGCTATTGAAGGATCGCGTTGCGGATGAGGAAAGCACGGATCTGGCGCCCAACGCGGTGATGATGGCAGAACACACTGCCAACTATGCGGTACTGCCGGCCGACAGCACGCAACAGCGATTCCTGACCCGGTTGGAGAAGAATGTACGAGCATTGGAAGAACGCGGTATCGAGGTGGTCTTTTTCGAAGTGCCGATCGAGGAGGAACTGATGACCAGTAGACTGGCCCAAGAAAGCCGCGCGCTGATCGAGGCCCGTTTCCCGGGTCGCACCTTCATCCGCAGCACCGAACGCTGGCACACCACGGATGGACTGCACCTGGACAAGCGCGATGCGCAACGATTCAGCGGCTGGCTGGCCGAGGAGTTGAGCAAGCTCTGATCATTGCTACGGACCGTCGCACTGGTCGCGGGAGTGAACTCGACGCACCACGCTCATGCGTAAGAGCCCCGAACACCCCTCCACTTCCACGACCCAAGGTCAGGAACCCGATCCGGATAAGGGCATCGCACCTGGAGCAAGGAACCGACCTCTTATAGACCGCTTGTTCAGCAGGACGGGCAACAAGGCATGCACAAGGCGGCCCTGCTGACCATGGGCTATCTTCGCGGCCCGCCTGCCGTCCTGCTACGAATGGTGCGGCACGGATATGTTGAAGCCCGCCATGGACAAGCGTTTCCCGCAGTACGACGAACTCGATCTACCCAAGGTCGCCGAGGATATCCTGAAAACCTGGGAAGAGGAGGACACCTTCAGCCAAAGCCTTGAGCTACGCAAGGATGCGGCGCCCTTCGTATTCTACGAAGGCCCACCCAGCGCCAACGGTTTGCCCGGCATCCACCATGTGATGGCGCGTGCCATCAAGGACATCTTCTGCCGCTACCAGACCCAGAAGGGCATGCGCGTGGAGCGCAAGGCCGGCTGGGACACGCACGGCCTGCCCATCGAACTGGGCGTGGAGAAGGAACTCGGCATCACCAAGGAGGACATCGGCAAGACGATCTCCATCGCCGAGTACAACGCCAAGTGCCGCGAGGCCGTGATGCGCTATACCGATGTGTGGAACGACCTCACCAAGCGCATCGGTTTCTGGCTGGACCTGGAGCACCCGTACGTCACCTACAAGACCAAGTACATCGAGAGCGTGTGGTGGCTGTTGAAGCAACTGCACGAAAAGGACCTGCTGTACAAGGGCTACACCATACAGCCGTACAGCCCGGCAGCCGGAACGGGACTTTCCTCGCACGAGTTGAACCAACCCGGCACCTACAAGCCCGTGAAGGACACCAGTGCGGTGGCCATGTTCAAGGTGCAGCGCGATGCCGCCAGCGAGTTCCTGTTCGCGGATGCCTTCGGGGATGTCTTCATCATGGCCTGGACAACCACGCCTTGGACATTGCCGAGCAATACCGCGCTTACCGTCGGGGCCAAGTTGGAGTACGTCCGTGTGAAGACCTTCAACCCCTACACGCACGAGCCACAGACGGTGGTGCTGGCGAAGGCACGCGCGAACGCATACTTCAGTGAGAAGTCCGCCGGTCAGGACTTCGCGGAGTACAAGAAGGATGGAAAGAACATCCCCTGGCTTGTCGAACAAGAGTTCTACGGCCACCAGCTCAGTGGCATCCGCTACGAGCAACTCCTCCCCTACGCCCAGCCCACGGACGGCGATGCCTTCAAGGTGATCACTGGCGATTTTGTGACCACCGAGGATGGCACCGGCGTGGTACACACAGCACCCAGCTTCGGCGCTGACGACATGCGGGTGGCACGGCAGCACGGCATCGGATCGCTCACGCTCGTGGACCTGCAAGGGCGCTTCACCAAGGAGATGGGCGAGTTCGCGGGCAAGTACGTGAAGAACGAATACTACCCGGCCGGTACCGCTCCGGAAAAGAGCGTGGACGTCGAGCTCAGCATCAAGCTGAAGGAGATGGGCCGCGCCTTCAAGGTGGAGAAGTACGAGCACAACTACCCGCATTGCTGGCGCACGGACAAGCCCATCCTCTACTACCCGCTGGACAGCTGGTTCGTGCGTGTGACGGCGAAGAAGGACCGCCTGATAGAGCTCAACAAGACCATCAACTGGAAGCCTGAAAGCACCGGTACGGGACGTTTTGGCAACTGGCTGGAGAACCTGCAGGATTGGAACCTTTCGCGCAGTCGCTACTGGGGCATTCCGCTCCCGATCTGGCGCACCGAGGAAGGGGATGAGGAGTTGTGCATCGGCTCGCTGAAGCAGCTGAAAGAGGAGATCGCGCGCAGCGTTTCCGCAGGTATCATGTCCACCGATCCCTACGCCACCTTCGACCCGGTCGACATGGGCGACGCCAACTACGACAGCATCGACCTGCACCGCCCTTTCGTGGACGACATCGTACTGGTGAGCCCGAGCGGAAAGCCCATGCGCCGCGAGACCGACCTGATCGACGTGTGGTTCGACAGCGGTTCGATGCCCTACGCACAACTCCACTACCCCTTCGAGAACGAAGCCGGATTGAAGGACAAGTTCCCTGCAAAATTCATCGCCGAAGGCGTGGACCAAACGCGCGGCTGGTTCTACACCCTGCATGCCATCGGTACGCTGGTGTTCGACAGCGTGGCCTACGAGACCGTTGTGAGCAACGGCCTCGTGCTGGACAAGAACGGCCAGAAGATGAGCAAGCGGCTGGGCAATGCCGTGGACCCCTTCAAGACCATCGACACCTACGGCACCGATGCCGTGCGCTGGTACATGATCAGCAACGCTCAGCCTTGGGACAACCTCAAGTTCGATGTGGAGGGTATCACCGAAGTGCAGCGCAAATTCTTCCGTGCGCTCTTCAACACCTACAACTTCTTCGCGCTTTACGCCAACATCGATGGCTTCGATGCGGCCGCGGAACACGTTCCCATGGAACAGCGCACCGAGATGGACCGCTGGGTGCTTTCCCGCTTGAACTCGCTGATCATGCTGGCCGACGCCGAATACGGCAATTACGAACCTACCCAGGTAGCGCGTGCCGTGCAGGACTTCGTGGTGGATGACCTGAGCAACTGGTACGTACGCCTGAACCGGCGGCGGTTCTGGAAGGGTGACACCCTCGGCTCCGCTCGGGGGGACGACAAGAACGCTGCCTACCAAACCCTGCACCGCTGCTTGGAGGTGGTGGCCATGCTCAGTGCACCGATCGCACCCTTCTTCAGCGACCGCCTTTACCGCGACCTTCACGCGGGTACCCCAAAGGGAGATTCAGGGGTGCACCTGAGCGACTGGCCGGCACACGATAACGCGCTGATCGATCGTGAATTGGAGGAGCGCACGTCCTTGGCCCAGCGACTCACCACCCTGGTGCTCAGTATCCGTAAGAAAGAAGGCCACCGTGTACGACAGCCTTTGGCGAAGGTGCAGGTACCGGTCTTGAACGATACCATGCGCAAGCGCTTGGAAGCCATCCGCGAACTGGTGCTCAGCGAAGTGAACGTGAAGGAGCTGGTGGTCCTCGACGCCAGTGAGAGCAAGCTCACCAAGAAGATCAAGCCGGACTTCAAGAAGTTGGGTGCGCGAATGGGCAAGCTGATGAAAAGCGTGGCCGCTGCGGTGAACGCCTTCGACCAAGCCCAGATCGCCGAATTGGAAGCGAGCGGAAGCATGAAACTCACCATAGAGGGCCAGGAAGTGGAGGTGCTGCGCGACGATGTAGAGATCACAGCCGAGAACGTACCCGGCCTGAGCGTTGCCAGCGATGGGCCGCTGACCGTTGCGCTGGACATCACCCTTACCGAAGAGCTGCTTCAGGAGGGCCTGGCACGTGAGCTCGTGAGCCGTATCCAGACCTTGCGGAAGGAGAGTGGTCTGGAGATCACCGACCGGATCGAGCTACACATCCAACGCAACGGCGATGTCCGCTTTGAAACAGCAGTGCGCGACCACACCGGGCACATCCTTGCCGAAACACTTGCCTTGACCTCTGGGGGCCAGCTCCTTGTGGATTCCCTGGAGCAGGGGGGAAATGGCGTGCACGAGGTGGAGTTGGATGAAGCCACGCGCTGCCTGCTAAGCCTTGTGAAGACAGCTGTTTGAGGCCCCTTTCCGCCTATATTTGCGGATCTTCAACGAAACCGGGAACGCCATGGCCAAGAAACCCGCCCCTAAGAAGGCTGCAAAGCCGATCAAGAAAGCTGCAAGACCAGCCCCCAAGAAGGCGGTGAAAGCGGCACCGAAAAAGGCGGCCAAGGCAGCGCCCAAGAAAGTCGTGAAAGCAGCGCAGAAGAAGGCGGCCAAACCCGCCCCCAAAGCGGCTGTGAAGAAGGTCGCGGCCAAGAAGGCAGCACCGAAGAAAGCAGCCGTGAAGAAGGCGACGCCCAAGAAAGTGGCGCCGAAAAAAGCGGTGGTGAAGAAGGCGGCACCCAAGAAAGCGGCCGTGAAGAAAGCGGCGCCTAAAAAGGTGGCGGCCAAGAAGGCGGCTCCGAAGAAGGCCGTTGCCAAGAAGGTGGCCGCCAAAGTGGCCCCGAAGAAAGCTCCAACCAAAGCGGTAGCCGTGAAGAAGGCCGCTCCCAAGAAAGTGGCGCCTGCGAAGCCGGCCCCCAAGCCGGTTGCCAAAGCCCCTGCTCCAAAGGCAGTGGCTCCCAATAAACCCAAGACCAAAGCGGCCCCCGTGGCCGCTCCCAAGCCGACTGTGAAGAAGGATACGAAGAAGAAAGCCAAGGTGCAAAAAGAACCCAAGGCTCCAGCCAAACCCCTGGTCACGCAAAAGGTGTCGCCCTTTCGGCCCACCTCCGCACCTGTGGTGAAGAAGCAGGTGTCCACGCTCGAAAGCGCTGACAAACTGCGATACAACGATGAGGAACTGTTGGAGTTCAAGGAGCTCATCATGCGTAAGCTGGATGAAGCACGCAAGGACTACGACCTGCTCAAGAAGACCCTTGCCAACACCGATAACAACGGCACCGATGACACCAGCCCTTCGTTCAAGATGATCGAGGATGGCAGTGAAACGATGAGCCGTGAAGAGACCGCACAGTTGGCAGCGCGGCAAGAGAAGTTCATCAAACACCTGGAGGACGCGTTGTTGCGTGTGCGCAACAAGACCTATGGCATCTGCCGTGTGACCGGGCGTTTGATCAGCAAGGAGCGCCTGCGTTTGGTGCCCCACGCCACCTTGAGCATCGAGGCCAAGCAGCAGATGAACGGGTAGTACCAACCCGCGTAAGCGCCTGCTTTGAAGCCCGCCCTGATCACCACCATACTGGTCCTGGTAGCAGACCAGGTACTGAAGGTTTGGGTGAAGCTCAATTTCTTCTACGACAGCTCCATCCCTCTGTTCGGGGACTGGGCGTACCTCCACTTCATCGAGAACCGGGGCATGGCCTTCCGTATGGAATTCGGTGGGGAATGGGGTAAGCTGGCCTTGTCGTTGTTACGCGTAGTGGCCGTGGCCGGTATCGGTTATGCCTTGTACCGCATGATCAAGCGTGGCAGTCCGGTGCTCCACATCGTCACCGTGGCGCTCATCTTCAGCGGCGCCTTGGGCAACATCATAGACAGCACGTTCTATGGCCTGATCTTCAGCCACAGCACTCCGTTCCAGAAGGCCGTGCTGTTCCCCGAAGGGGGAGGCTATGCCGGTCTGTTGCACGGCGCCGTGGTGGACATGTTCTACTTCCCGATCTGGGAAGGGCGGCTTCCGCATTGGCTGCCCTGGGCTGGTGGCGACCACTTCATCTTCTTCCGGCCGGTGTTCAACATCGCCGATGCCGCCATCTCTGTCGGTGTAGGCATGTTCATCCTCTTCATGCGCAAGCATGACGAGGAACCTGATGCGGAAAAGGCAAGTGGAGTTGCCGACACGGCGGGAGAGGTGCCCTCAGTCCAAACGGAACCTTAGGCCGAACAAGCTCTGCGACCCGAAGCTGGTCACAGTACCGAACTCCCCGGTGCCCTGTACCAGCATGCCCGGTCGGACTTCGATGTACAGGTCCATGCGGCCCAGCAGGTTGTTGCGTTTGGAAAGCCGGAATCCAGCCCCGATCACGGCTTGGAACGCCACCCATAAGCCACCACTGTTGTCCACCTGCTCATACCGTTCCTCCAACAGTTCGTAGCGCGCCGCGTTTCCGGGATAGTCCAACACACTTTCCGCCGTCTTGGAGACCAAGGTGCGGGTGTTGATCCGAGCCCCGATACCAAGCCCGCCCCCACCGTGGAGCGACCAGCGCGAGCGATGGCCGGTGCTCAGCGTCAAAAAGCCTTCGACCCCGAAGCGTTCAGCGTTATGCTCCAGAACAAAGCGGCTCTCAAAAACACTGTCCACCAGATACACGCTACCCGTGGCAGAAGAGACCAACGTATCCAACGCATATCGCTCACTGCGATAGAGTTCCATGCTTCCCACTGTCCCATTGACATAGGTGAGCCCCATCCGCAACTCCGGACCACCACCCTCGGCCGTCCTGAAGGGATGGATACCCATGTCAAGGACGACCGCGCTGGAACTTCCATTCGCCCTCCAGCCAAAACCACCGCTCTGCTGGTAGGCCGAAATATCCTCGGTCCCGAAATCCGTCCCCGCCAGCAAACGGCGGAAATCCGAGATGACAAGCTGCCTGTCGTCCACCCCGGAAGCTCCGCTGGCCAACCGCACCGAACCCCAGAAACCAGTGCCCAATGGGGTTGGAGCATAGTCATGCTGGGCCAGTACGGGAATGGCCTGAAACACGACCAGAGCACCAAAGAACCGGACCGTAAAGCGCAGGATCGAAGGGGGGACGGACATGGTGCGCAAGACTCTGGAGCGCTCTTGTGCTAAACGACCGGCTGTTGCTTCGCCACGGGCAACAGACCTTTGGCCACAAGTAATTCGGCGATCTGCACCGCATTGGTGGCCGCGCCCTTGCGGAGGTTATCGGCCACCACCCACATGTTCAGGGTGTTGGGCTGGCTTTCGTCCACGCGCAGGCGACCAACGAAGACATCGTCGCGGCCGTTCGCTTCGAGCGGCATCGGGTAGTTGTCGTTCGCGGGGTCATCGGCGAGGCTTATTCCGGGTGCTGCGCTGAGCAAGCCGCGCACCTGTTCCATGGTGAATGGCTGTGCGAACTGCACATTGACGGACTCGCTGTGGCCACCGGTGACAGGCACACGCACAGCCGTACATGTGATGCGGATCGCGGGATCAAGGATCTTGTGCGTTTCGTGCACCACCTTCATTTCCTCCTTGGTATAGCCGTTGTCCAGGAACACATCGCAACGGGGGATCACATTGCGATCGATACGGTAAGGGTAGGCCATTGGCCCTTGCTCACCGTTGCGTTCGTTCTCCATCTGTTGCACTGCCTTCATACCCGTCCCCGTAACGCTCTGGTAGGTGCTCACCACCACACGCTCCACCCCAAGTACGTTGTGGAGTGGAGCCAAGGCCATCACCAACTGGATGGTGCTGCAGTTGGGGTTGGCAATGATGCGATCCCCTGCAGTAAGCAGGTGGCCATTGATCTCGGGGACCACCAATTGCTTGTCCTGGTCCATCCGCCAGGCGCTGCTGTTATCGATCACGGTGCAGCCCACCTGCGCGAAGCGCGGTGCCCATTCCAAGGACACGTTGCCCCCGGCGGAAAACAGCACCAGATGCGGGCGCGCCTCCAAGGCATGTTCCAAAGTGACCACGGGCACCTCCTTGCCTTGGAACCGCAGGGAGGTTCCCTGCGATCGCTCACTGGCCACCGGCAGCAGCTCATCGATCGGGAACCCGCGCTCCTCGAGCACCTTCAGCATAACAGAGCCCACCATACCGGTGGCACCAACGACAGCAACTTTCATGACCTTGGGATAACGTGGTCCGGTGGCCGAAAGTACTACCTTTCACACCCCATGAAAGTCACGTTCCGGCACCGCGCTGCGGTGGTCCTTGTGTGTTCGCTATCCGGCATGTTCCACGTGGTGCAGGGCCAGTTCCAGGACGACTTCACGGACGGGGACTTCACCAATGCCCCGGCCTGGAGCGGCGACACCGGCTTCTTCACCATTGCCGATGACGGTGGCGATCAGCGATTGCGCAGCAACACCACAGGCCCTGCCACCTATCATTTGAGCACCCCGAGCACCTTGGCCACGGATGCCCAGTGGGAGTTCTTCCTCGACCTGCGTTTCGCCACCAGCGGGGTGAACTATGTGGATGCGTACCTGATGAGTTCCCAAGCCGACCTGAACCCACGGCCGGAGGGATACTTCGTTCGCATCGGCGACACCCAGGACCACATCGTCCTGTACAAGCGCGTTGGCAGTACCAATACTGCCCTTGTATCCAGCGATGGAGGCGTGGTGGGTAGCAGTTCCAACAACCCTTTCCGCATCCGGGTGACGCGTGACCTGGACAACAACTGGACGTTGACCTACCAGCCTGGCGGTGCTGGACCTTTCACCACCGCAGGCACTGTAGTGGACAACACCTTCAACACCTGCAGCCACTTCGGCATCCTGATCGTGCAAAGCACCGCAGCCTCAGCGGTGAACAACCACTTCTTCGACGATATCGTGGTGGGTAACATCCCGGTGGACGAGACCGCTCCAGTGATCTCTACGGTCGACGTGGTGGATGCCCAGAACATCGACGTGCTATTCGATGAACCCGTGGACCTGGCCACCTCGCAGACCGTGGGGAACTACAGCCTGGTTCCACCTATTGCGATCAGCAACGCGGTCCGCAATGGCGCCGATCCGTCCCAGGTGCGACTGACCCTGGCCTCTGCACTTCAGAATGGCACCACCTATACGCTGACGGTGAACGGGGTGCAGGACCTGGCGGGCAATGCGATGGACAACGCCAGTACCGATGTGCTCTACTTCGTTCCTGACATACCCGTGTACCGCGATGTTGTCATCAACGAATTGATGGTGGACCCGAATCCGCCCCTTGGTCTTCCCGATGCCGAATACATCGAACTCTACAATACCACGACGGACAAATTCTTCGATCTGGCGGACTGGCGCATCGTTACATCCAGTACCTCGGCAACACTACCCAGCTATGCCTTGGGCCCGGGTGGATATGTGCTGCTGGTAACCACGGCGAACCACCCGCAATTCAGTTTCGTTTCCTCCAGCATACCCTTCGGCCTAAGCTCCACAGCGCTGGTGAACGGCGGCACGACGGTCAGCTTGGAAGGACCCAACGGCATAGCCTTGGATGAGGTGACATACACCCTGGCATGGTACCAGGATGCCAATCGGGACGATGGTGGCTGGAGCTTGGAACAGATCAACCCCTTCGCCCTATGTTCCGGGCAGGACAACTGGCGTGCATCGAATGCCATCCAGGGGGGTACCCCCGGGCTGCCCAACACCGTGTTCGACAGCACGCCGGATACCGAAGCCCCGACGCTACTGCAGGTGCTCACCTTGCAGGAGGACCTGATCGAACTGGTCTTCAGCGAGGGGATGGATGCGGCCAGTATCACCACTGGCACGTACTCCATCGTCCCGGCCATTCCTGTGGACCAGATCACCGGGTTGCCACCGATAAACCAACGTGTGCGGGTGCTTCTCGGCCAGGCCATGGAACCCGGAGTGGTCTACACGATAACCGTGTCCGGTGTTGCGGATTGCTCCGGCAATGCCATCGATACCGACACCAACGGGGTCTTTGCCCTTCCGGAGACCGCCGAGGCCGGCGATGTGGTGGTGAACGAAGTGCTTTCCAACCCGATCACAACGGGTGGAGAATATGTGGAGATCTACAACCGCAGTAGCAAAGTGCTGAGCCTCCAAGGCTGGCAACTGGCCAACGAAAGTGATGGCGCCGTGGCCAACCCCCGCACCATCTCCACTGAACCGCTCTTGTTCTTCCCGGGCGAGTACTACCTCTTCAGCCGCAACCCTGGTGTTACGATCGGTCAGTTTCCCCTGGGTCGGAGCGAACGCTTCGTTACCGTGGACCTGCCAAGCTATACCAATGCGAGCGGCACCGTCGCAGTGCTGGACGACCAGGGTACGGTGATCGACCTATACAGGTACGACGAGGACCAGCATTTCCCCTTGCTGCGCTCGGTGAAGGGTGTTTCCTTGGAACGGCAGGATCCGGAGCGGCATGCGGACGACCCCACCAACTGGCACAGTGCGGCGGAGAGCGTAGGCTTCGGCACCCCCGGCTACCGGAATTCGCAGTTCGCTCCAGCACCGGCACCCACCGGGGAGTTGACCGTGGACCCGGCCATTTTCAGTCCGGACAACGACGGGTTCCAGGATGTGCTCACCATCGCGTATCGCTTCGAGCAACCAGGTTTTGTGGGCACCATGATCGTGTTCGACCTTGCCGGGCGCGAGGCACGCCGCCTGCTGGACAACCAGCTGCTTGGCACCACAGGGGCAGTGACCTGGGACGGGGTCCTGGAGACCGGAAGCAAAGGCCGCATTGGGCCGTACATCATCCTGTTGGAGGTTTACGACCTCAATGGTAACGTGGAGCGGTATCGGAAGACCGTTACCCTGGCCGGCCAACTGGACCGATAAGGGGTCGCCCTGCGCGGTGCCTCACCGTGAACAGCCGGTTGTGGACAGTTGGCCATGCAGTGGCCGGGGAACAAAGCATTGGTCGGGTTCCTTTGTCGTATGCTCTGGTACATTGGCACGGGATCCGCAAAGCGCGGTAGAGGGGCTGCCTACAGCACCCCTTCCCCCACCACTGTGTCGACCGGACGCTTCCGCTTCTTCCGTATCGCTCTGCTGCTTGCACCGCTTCTGCTATGCTCTGTCCAGCAACAGCGTGACGCCGAAAAGGACACCACCGCCATCCTGCAGGCCAACTACCTGTACAACATCGCCAAACTGGTGGAATGGAAGGACACCGAAATGCGTGACGGCAACTTCATCATCGGGCTGATCGGTGGAGCCAACCTATACCAGGAACTGATCAAGCAATACGCTACGCGTACCATCGGCAAGCAACCCATCGAAGTACGCAAACTGCCTCGAACGGCGGAGGTGGAACGCTGCCATATCCTGTTCGTGGGGCGCTCGGACCTGAACCTGCTTCCGGAGATCTACAAGCGCATGCAAGGCCAGCCGACCATGGTGGTGACCGAGTACACCGGTGCCATGGATGATGGCGCTGTGGTGAACTTCGTCCAGGTGAACAACCTGCTGAAATATGAACTGAGCTTGGTGAATGCTCAAAAACACGGTCTGGTGGTGGGCGCCACTTTGAAGAACCTGGCACATCGCGTCGAGGAATGAACATGGTACGCCATATCGCCATAGCACTCCTTGCCGCGCTGTCCACGGTGCTGCTTCCAGCCCAGACCGATCCGCTGGTGGAGGCCTTACGTAATTACCAGGGCGGGGACCTGACCAGCGCAAGGGGACACATCGACGAGGCTGTTCGAAGTGCGGCGCACGCCCAGAACCCGGAAGCCTGGCTGGTGCGCGGATTCGTGTACAAGGACCTGTTCAAGGAAATGGCCGGTGCCGAAGGCGCCGATGAAATGCGCGATGAAGCCGTGGGGAGCCTCTATACCTGCATAGGACTCGATTCTGCAGGAACCTACCGCGACAATGCCATGCAGGCATACGAGTATCTGGCCCGCACTTACCACAACGACGCGGCCAAGGCACTGAACGCCATGGAGGACGAGCGCGCCCGTGGCCTTTTTGCCAAGTACAAAGAGACCATGTTGCGTGTGGACCCCGATATCGACCTGAAGGAGCGGGAGATCGAGTTCAACAATGCACTTGGAACCCTCTACAACAAACGCTTCAACGAGGATCGCAGTGACATGAAGTGGTTCGATCTTTCCGTGGCAACGTTCACCAAGGTCCTGGAACTCGAACCGGACAATTACGGCGCCAACTACAACATGGCCACCTTGTACTTCAACCAAGGAGTGCTGCGCATTCGAAGCATCTCTGCCGAGGACGATATCCCCAGTATCCAACAGATCCAGGAGGTGAGCCGCGAATTGTTCCAGCAAGCCCTGCCGTACATGCTGAAGGCCCATGACCTGAACCCCACCCGCCGCGAAACCTTGGTGGGCTTGGAAGGTATCTATTACAGCCTGCAGGACAACGAGAACTCCGAACGCTTCCGGCAGCTGTTCGAAGAGCTTCCTCCACAGGACAACGACCGATAAGCCTGTACCATGAGGCTCCGCATGACCATTGGCCGAAAGATCGGGATGGGCTTCGGCTTGTTCATCTTCTTCGCGCTGGTGGTGGTGCTGCTGACCAACCGATCCCTGGAAGGTGGCAGGGCCATCAACAAACAGATCAACCAGGTCTATTCCCCCTCGGTGGATGCCTTGGTGCGCATGCGCAACCTGCTGGTAAGCTCCCACATGCTGATCAAGCATTGGGCCTTGCTCGAAAGCCGCGCGGACGCACCCGAGAAAACGGCTTTGGTGGACCTCACCGAGGAGGAGCTCCCCTTGATCTTGGACCGCTTGGATACCCTGATGGCCAATTGGGATACCCATGAGGTGGCGCGCATGAACAGGGTCACAGGTGAAATGAACACCCTGTTCGACATCCACGAACGCATCAAAGCCCTATTGCCTTCGCTGGAGAGCTATAGCGACCCCTTCATCCACATGGAGCGGAACGACCTGGCCGAAGAAGGAGGTCCGTTGGACCAGCAGATGGAACGTGTGCTCGGCGAACTGGACGCCCTTCTGGGTATGCAGGAACAAAAACGAAAGGACCTTGGCGGGAGCATGATCCGCAGCTTCGACTCGCTGAAGTTCTTCGTGCTCTACATGGGTATCGCCTTGGTGGTGGTAGGGGTATTGATCGCCTTCTTCATCATCCGGGGTATCGTATCACCGGTGCAACGCCTGCGCAGCGTGTTGTTGAGCTTGGGGCGGGGGATCTTCCCTAGCACCACGGTACGCACCACGAACGATGAGATCGGGGATATGTCCAAAGCCCTTACCTCCCTGGTGGATGGACTGAAGCAGACCACCGAGTTCTCGCACGCCGTGGCCGCTGGCGATTTCGAGGCCGAGTACCAACCCTTGAGCGAAGAGGATGTGCTGGGCCATGCCCTGTTGAAAATGCGCGACGAATTGGGCCAACGTGAACGTGTACTGGAGATGAAGGTCCTGGAACGCACCGAGGAAGTCGTCCGACAGAAGGAGGAGGTGGAACGCCAAAGCCGGAAAGTGGTGGAGCTGTACAACAACGTGACGGACAGCATCCGCTATGCCAAGCGCTTGCAGGAATCCATCCTTCCGCCCGAGAAACGCATGCAGGAACTGTTGCCTGGATCCTTCGTGTACTATCGGCCCAAGGACATCGTAAGCGGCGATTTCTATTGGATGGAGCGCAGCGACGACAAGGTGGTGTTGGCGGCCGTCGACTGCACGGGGCACGGGGTTCCGGGCGCGTTCATGAGCCTCATCGGACACAATGGACTGAACCAGGTGGTGAAGGACCGTGGACGCAGTCGACCAGCCGAGATCCTCTTCGAGCTGAACCGCCTGGCCTATGATGCATTGCACAAGGACCGTGGGCAGGGACTGGTGCGCGACGGCATGGACCTCGCATTGTGCACCCTTGACAAGAGCACGCTACAGCTTCAGTTCGCCGGCGCCAACAACCCGCTCTATGTGGTGCGAAACGGGGATATCCTGCAGATCCCTGGCAACAAGAACGCCATCGGCAGCTTGGAACTGGCTCCGGATTCCTTCACCGACCACACGCTGCAACTGGAACGTGATGACATGGTCTACATCTTCTCCGACGGATATGCAGACCAGTTCGGTGGGCCCAAGGGGAAGAAGTACATGTACCGCCGTTTCCGCGAGTTGCTGTTGAGCATCAGCGCACAACCCACGGAGCTGCAGCGGAACTTGCTGCACGATGAGTTCAACAGCTGGCGCGGGGCCCACGAGCAGGTGGACGACATCCTGGTGATGGGATTCCGGGCTTAGGGGTACTATGGAGAACGAGGCTACACCTCGGAACCGGACGATCTACTGGAAGGTCCAACCACCACCCGTACTTGTCTCGCGGGGGTTCATGCACATCACCGGTATCTGGGCCTCATTGGTGATCACCTCCTGCTCATAGGGGACACCCAGGACACCGAAGATATTCCCCTGGGCCAGGTTCATGATGGTGATAAGATCAGCATCCACTTTGATGGCATGCTTCACCAACGCCTTTACGAAATCGTTGCTGTCCTCCTCCGCAATGGTTGCATCGTGCTGGATGCCGCGATCGTCGAGGTATTGGTTGGCGAACTTGATGTGGTTGACGAGCTGCTTGTGCAGGAACTCATCGTCCTCCTTGGGTACCAGCAGGTGCACCTTGCTGTCGAAGGTCTTGGCCATATCCGCCACCAGGGTCAGCTTTTGGCGGGTCTCCTTATGCAGGTCCAGCGGCACCACGATGGAATCGTAGCCTCCTTCCTTGATAGCCCTTTCCTGGACCACGATGAAGGGCACCGGTGAGCTGGTGATCACCCGAAGGGCTCGGCTACCAGTGAGGAACTGCATACCACGCATGCCGTGCGTACCCATCAGGATCAATGAAGCGTCGATCTCAGCCGCTGCATCGCCGATGTCTTCGAAGATGGATCCGACCCGTACCAGCTTGTGCACTTTCGCGCTACCCCATTGCTTGGCCCGCTCCACCTCCAATTCGAGTTTCGCGCGTGCATCCTCCACTTCACTTTGCTTGGCCACCACGTGCAAGAGATAGACATCGGCACCGGTATGGCCTGCGAGGTTCATCGCATGGTTCATGGCACTATCGGCCACCTTGGTGAAGTCCGTTGGGACGAGGATCTTGTTGGTCTTGGAACTCATGATACGTGCTGGTTTCCGTGGGCTTGCCTCCTTGCAAGGGCGGCTAAAGATAGGAGAATGGCATTTCTGTCAAGCACCCCTTTCCGGGACGCGTGGGACGCAGCTCAGTACCGTAAGACAAACGGTTGCAAACACTTATGAACACCTACAAACGCATACTGGCCGGATCCACGAACAGGGTGCCCCCTGCTTTGCATCGGCATTGGAACGAACCCGGTGCTGAAGAACAGGAACAAACACCCAAAACACACACTACCATGTATACCTCCATGAACAACAAAGTGCAATTGATCGGCCACCTGGGATCGGACCCCGAACTGAAGGAGGTGGGCAACGGCAAGCGCGTTCTGCGCTTGAGCCTGGCCACCAACGAACGCTACAAAGGCGCAGACGGTGAACTGAAAGAGAACACCGAATGGCACACCGTGGTGGTGTGGAACAAGCAGGCCGAGCGCTTGGCCGGGCAGGTGAGCAAGGGCAGTGGACTCTTGATCGAAGGTCGGCTGGTGCACCGCAGCTACGAGAACAAGGAGGGGCAGAAACGCACCTCGGCCGAAGTGGTGCTGGCGGACTACCGCCTGCTGGGCACCAAAGGAGAACAGGCCTGAATGGCCTGGTACCAACGCAAGTGGAAAGGGGTCGGCGAAACCGACCCCTTTCCGCGTTCAAGCCCTGGTGCTGTATCCGCTACTGCTTCAGCAGACGGACCATACGACGGGTATCCGCCTGCCTGCTGGCTACGGTGTAGACCCCCGAGGACAAGGTACCCAAGTCCAGCACCACAAGGTGTCCCCCTTGGACAATCCGTTCGAGCACCAACCTACCACCAGCGTCGTACACCTCCAACAGGGCAGGGCCGGGGTCCAGGCCCGACAACATGACCTCTTGTTGCGCCGGAACCGGCCAGGCCTCAAGCAACCTGTCCTCGTCTTCTGCCTCATCGAGTCCTACGGCGGCCATCACCACCACGGTACTGCATACGGTGCGCGCGCAGGTATCGGCCAACAACGGCCCCCAGACCCGCACCGTACTACACAATTCGTAGCTCCCTTCACTGGGGTAGGCATGGACAGTGTAGCTGCCCAACTGCAAAGGAGAGTCGTCGCCCAGGTCCCAAGTCACGCTCCGCTCCATGCCCGAGGTTATGGACGTATCCAGCGCACCGACCAGGTCCAACTGCTGTACAAGCACGAAGCCGGGTGAGAGTAAAACATCGCAATCCACCGGAACAGGCCCCAGATAGAGCCATTTACATACCGTGGCAGTGCATTCTTCCGGGCCATCGAGCGTTACGGTGAGGCACACCTCGAACGGCCCTGTTCCGGCGAACTCGTGGGTGACCTGGGCACCACCAGCAAGGGCATCATCGCCGAAAGACCAAGTGCCTCCCGCCACATCGATCGCCTGGTAAGAGCTTTCGTTCACAAAGGTGACGAACTGACCATCCACGGCGGATATGGTGAAATCAGGCAAAAGATCCACACAGCTGGAGTCTTGGTACATGTACTGCAGGCGGCAAACGGTGGTGCTACAGGGCTGTTGGGTCACCAGGTCGAAGGCGTTCGCGGTAAGGCACACCAAGTGCTCTCCCGGAGCGGGAAAGGTGTGGTCGTACGTGGCCCCGAAGGCTTGCTCGAAGGTCCCATCGTACACGCTCCAAACCGTGCCCAACAGGTTGGTAGCGCCCGGAACGATAGCGGCATCGAAGGAGTATGTGAGGTTTCCCAGAAGCGACTCGGAGAAGTCCACCACCTGGCTGCTGTCGCAACCTTGGTAGATGGCGTCCTCGCCGCTGCGTAGGGTTCCATAGAGTTGGGCGAACAGGGAAAACGGAACGCAACAGGCCGGAACGAGGACTAAACGAAAGAGCTGTGTAAAGGACATCATCGGTAGGAGCGGCGGTGGATATGGTGTGCCAGAAGGAACTGAAAGCCGATGCGATCGGGCAAGGCGAATACGTCGTTCGTACGTTGCAGCGGGGCCAGGCCATGCATCAGCATGGGTCCAGCGCGCAGTGCCCAACGTTCATGCAGCTGGTAACCGATGTCCAGGCCAGCACCAATCGAAAGCGACAAGGGTATTCGATCCTGGCGCGACGCATCGGCATCGGGCACCGGCACAATGCGTCCATCGCTGGCATTGCGCACCAACCTGGGGCCACCCCGGAACGATGACCGCTCCAGGACCAGGCCCAACTGGGCCCCGTACAACAAGCGACCAAGGTTGCCGTGCCAATGGGCCTGTAAGGGAATGCGCAACACCGCGCTGCGCTCGACCCCTGAGAATTCGGTCTCGGTCGTGGTCGTGGTAATGATGGTGTCGGTGCTGCTAACGAACACCTGTGCATCCAAGGTCACCACCCGGTTGATGATCTCCTGCTCCACCTCGGTGCGCCGATCGGAAAGCCGCCGAAGCTGCTCACCTTGCTGCCAAAAGAGTCCGGAGGAAATGCCCCAGCCGCTGCGCCATGTGCGGCCAATGGCCAGCCCGATCATGGGCTCTGTGCGCGTGGCCGTTGTCCGGTCGATCGCCTCGGCCAGTTCCCTGTCATCGCCCTTCCAGCGCAGCTTTGTGGAAAAGACCCCTGCAGCCGGGCCTATCCACCATTCACTGCGCGGGAGCACATAGGGCGTGGGAGCCGGGTTGCTGCAATATAACACACGGGCGTGTTCCACTGTCTCCCGCGAGGAAGGCCGAATGCTCATCCACTCGAGCCGTAAGGGTAGGCCTGCCGCCCATGCTGAGTGCTCATCGACCATCGTGGCAAGAGCTGCCTGACCCATGCGCCAGGATGGCGGAGCGGCATGGTCCGGTTTTCCGATGGAGTGCGGGGAAACATGCCTATCGGCGAGATCCGTATCGAAGCTGCCGCCTGGATCAATGGCTGCAGGAACACCAATAAGGTCGCCTTGTGCGGCTGAAACAATCGTCGTTGCCCCGCCCTCGGGCACGGGTTCCTCTTCTGCGAGGGCGATACGGGGCACGGCACGCGTCGCCGCCTCTTCCGGGCCAATTCCAGTGGCAACTTGTCCATCGACCGCGGCACCTATGACCCTCGGATCGGATACGGCATCGGCTTTCGGTACCGGAAGCATGGCCTTGGTCTCTGCGATGGACGTGGCCTCTTGTCCTTCCACGGTAGCAAACTCCGATCCAGCACTGGTACCATCGGCCGTTCCGAAGAAATGGAATGCGCCTGCCAGCCCCACGCCGAAGAGCACCAACAGCGGCCAGATGAGCAGACCCCAACGTCTGCCGGAACCGCCCTGTGCAGCAGCGACTGCGGCCCACACATGCGCGGGAGGCTCTACCTCGGCACCGGCCAGCGACCGGCGGAAGTGGTCATCAATGGGATGTTGTTCGTGCCTCGACATGATCGTACTGTTCGTGTATACGTTGCTGGAGCATCCTGCGGGCCTTGGCCAATTGGCTGCGTGAGGTGCTTTCGCCGCAATCCAGCATGCTGGCGATCTCCGCGTGGTCGTATCCTTCTATGGCGTAGAGGTTGAACACGTGCCTGTACCCATCGGGCAGGCCCGCTACCAATGCCAACAATTCCTGTTCGCCGAGCTGCTGCAAGGCGCCTTCGTTCACGGGCACCTCGGGGATGTGCTCCATGCCGATGCGTTCCTGCTGGGTGGCCTTCCGGCGGAAGTGGTTGATGGCGGTGTGCACCATGATCCTGCGCACCCACCCTTCCAGGCTTCCTTCCATGCGGAAACCCGCCAGCTTCTCGAACACCCGTATGAAGCCCTCCTGCAGCAGGTCCTGGGCCTCCTCCTCATGGCGGGCATAGCGCAGACACACGGCATACATGCGCCGTGCAAATCGCCCGTACAAAAGTTCCTGGCTGCTGCGATCCGCCGCCAGGCACCCTTCCACCAGCTCACGTTCGCTCGGTGTATCCAAATCCAGAAGGCCTTCTCAACACCAAGACAGCTTGTGTGGCCTATTCGCTGCCTGGCCCGGTAAGCCTTGGACAAGTTAGGTACAAAGCACGGCAAGGGGCTGCTCGAACAGGCCATCGACCACCTGTGGTGAATCGTTGCGCAAACGACAGCAAACGGCTATGAACGACTACAAATGACTACTACCCGAATGTCCTTCACCACTACCCTGAGGTTTGCATCGGTCAACGGAACAAGTCGACCACCAACCGTAAGTAAAACCCAAAAACCAAAGTCCCATGAGCATTTTGAAGAACAATGTCCGCCTGATCGGTAACCTCGGATTCGACCCTGAAGTGCGGGAGATCGCCAAAGGGCGCAAGGTGGCCCGCATGACCGTTGCCACCAACGATCGCTACCGCAACACGAACGGGGAATTCGTGACCGACACCCAATGGCACACCGTGGTGGCTTGGGGCCAAACGGCCGCCCAGGTAGAGAAGCTGTTGCGGAAAGGCTCTCCCATCAACTTGGAGGGACGCCTGGTACACCGCAGCTATGATGGCAAGGACGGCATCAAGCGGTACGTGACCGAGGTGGTGTTGAACAACTTCCAGGTGCTGGGTGCTGTGAAACGCGATGACCACGCCGAGGCTGCTTGATCCGTACTGATCAGAACCGCTGGGAACGGCTCCGGGAAACCGGGGCCGTTCTTCGTTCGGGGTGGCTTTCGGTGCTTTTCCACGCCCACCGATACCTTTGTGGCGTCTATACGCGCCCCATGGCATCGCCCCCCCGACCGCGACTGAAACGGATCGCGCTGATCATCGGCCTGATGCTCTTGCTCGGGCTCTGCATCGCCGCATTCTTTGTGCCCTACCTGTTGAAGCGGCACATCGAGAACAACAGTGAAGTGTGGATCGATCGCCGGGTCACGATCGGTTCCATCGTACTGAACCCCTTTACCGGGGTGTATGCAGTACACGACCTGGTGTGCCATGAGCCGGGTAGCGAAGAGGTCTTCGTCTCCTTCAGCAAGTTAGGCGTGAAGGGCCACCTGATCGATGGGCTCCGCAACGGGCATTGGCGCTTTCGGGATGCCGAGCTGCGTGAGCCATTCATACACATCGTCCAACAAGGCGACCGCTTCAATTTCAGCGATTTGTTGGAGCTGGGTCATGGCGATGGACAGCCCGTCGATACAACGGCATCGGAGGTGGTATTCACGGTGGAGGGCATCGCCCTGAGCGGTGGTCGTATCGATTACATCAGCGACCTGTTGCGCGAACCCCTAAGGGTGATCGACCTTGGCGCCACGTGCACACGGATCACAAGCGAGGATGCCCGCATGGATTTCCTGCTTGGGCTTGGACTTGCCAACGGCACACGGCTGGATGGGAGCTTCATGATCGACACCGACCTTGGGCGCTATGCTGTGGACGCCCACCTGCGCCGATTCGACCTGGCCATGTCCCTCCCCTACCTGCAGGACTTTTTCCAAGCCGGGTCCCTCACCGGTGAACTGGACCTGGACTTCATTGTGCAACAGAGCTATTTGGACAGCAGCGACATGGCCCTGAGTGCCAGCCTGGACATGCGCGGTCTCGCCCTGAAGGACCCTGCACAAGAACACCTCCTCTCACTCGGGCACATGAGGGCCCGGCTGGACACCTTGGAGGGCGGGCGTTTCGCTTTGAGCATGGTGGATATTGACAGCTTGGACGCCCGCTTCGCGCTGCTTGCCGATAGCACCGACAACTGGACGCGTCTGCTCAAGCTGGTGCCCGACAGTACAGCCGAAGGATCGGGCGCCATGGTGTTGGATGCCAGCGAGAGCAACTATTTCGTGCTCCTCGCCGATTACATCAGTTACCTCGGTGCGGCCTTCACGGCCAGCGACTACACCGCGGACAGCCTGGCCTTGCGGAATGGGCGCATCCTTTATGAGGACCACAGCATACCGCGCAGTTTCGTATACGATGTTACCCGGATCGATATGCGCACACAGCGTTTCAATGCTGAAAGTCAGGTGGCGCCGTTCAACTTGACCGCCCGGCTCAACGCTGTTGGTGGCCTGGAGGCCCGTGCCGAATTCGACCCGAAGGATTTCCGTAACGTGGACCTGTTGTTGCGCGTGGACAGCTTGATGCTCCCGCATTTGGATCCCTATACGCGGTGGTATGCAGCACACCCTGCTGTGGACGGTGTGCTGGACTACATGAGCAGTACCACGATCGCTGACGGCTTGATCGACTCGCGCAACTTCATCCACATCGACCGGCTGAAATTCGGCAAACAGGTCGATGAGCGGGACCCGGAGACCGTGGTGTTGCCGTTGCGCCTGGCGGCAGGCCTGCTTAAGGATGCGAAGGGTGTGGTGGAACTGGATCTCCCCATCCAGGGTGACCTGAAGGACCCGACCTTCAAGGTGTGGCCCATCGTTTGGCAGATCTTGAAGAACCTTGTGGTGAAGGCTGCTTCGGCTCCTGTCACCCTGCTGGCCCGCACCTTCGATGGCGCCGATGCGGACGACCTGGAATCGGTGCGTTTCCAGGAACTTCAGCGCCATTTGGAAGCCCCCCAGCGGAAGTCGCTGACCCAATTGGCCAAAGCCTTGGAAGCCAAGCCGGAACTGCGCGTGGACCTGTTACCCCTGGTGGACAGCCTTGCCGAGGCGGGTGAACTGGCCCTCTTCGCCGCCAAAAGCCGCTACCTCTTCCCCACACAGGAAACGCTTTCCAAGGCCGACAGTCTGCGCGTGAAGGACCTGGGGTCCCGCGATAGCAGCTTCGTGAAGTGGATGAACGAACAGGTGCCGGGTATGGCAGAGCAGCCCATGACCACCCGCAGCGCAGCCCTGGTCGGCGGTTCGGAGAACAGCCGCATGTGGCAGGAACTGGAAGAGGCACGCCGCAAGCTGGTCAAGCAGACCCTGCTCGACGCCGGTATCGCCCCCGAGCGATTGTGCTTCCGCAGGGGTAGTCCAGAGGAAGTGGCCGCGTACAAAGGGGCACCCGGTTACCGCTTCGCCTTCGACGTTGTGGAATAGCCACTTGCGAGTTGAGCGCAACTTGCTACTTTTGCCGTCCCTTCGCAAGAGGGGAATCTTCCCTGGTAGCTCAGCTGGTTAGAGCACCTGACTGTTAATCAGGGGGTCGCTGGTTCAAGTCCAGCCCGGGGAGCAGAAACAAAGAAAGCCGCCAATGCGGCTTTCTTTGTTTTGTCCAACATCCAACCATACCCATGCAGCTCATCACCGTAGGCACCGTCGCGTTCGATCGCATTGAAACCCCTTTCGGCGTGGCCGAGAAGACCGTTGGCGGCGCCGCCACCTATATCAGCCTGGCCGCGTCGGTGTTCCTGGACAAGATGGGTTTGGTGAGCGTGGTGGGAGATGACTTCCCCGAGGAGACCATGGCCGAACTGCGCAAGCGCGGCGTGGACCTGCAAGGCTTGGAGATCCTGAAAGGCAAGGAGAGCTTCTTCTGGGCCGGGCGCTACCACTACGACATGAACACGCGGGACACGCTGGAGACGCGCCTGAATGTGCTGCTGGACCTGGACCCCGTGTTGCCCGAAGCCTATCGCGAAGCACCCTACGTGATGCTGGGCAACCTGGATCCCACCGTGCAGGCCAAGGTGTTGGACCAGATGAACGAGCGTCCGGCTTTGGTGGTGATGGACACCATGAACTTCTGGATGGACAGCGCCATGGAGAAACTGCGCGAAGTGATCGCGCGGGTGGACATCCTCACCATCAACGATGCCGAAGCACGCCAGTTGAGCGGCGAGCACAGCCTGGTGAAGGCTGCCGGGAAGATCCTGGCCATGGGTCCGAAATACCTGGTGATCAAGAAAGGCGAACACGGAGCATTGCTGTTCAGCAAGGACCGCGTGTTCTTCGCGCCAGCGCTGCCGCTGGAAGATGTGGTGGACCCCACTGGCGCCGGCGACACCTTCGCAGGCGGCTTCATCGGCTACCTGGCCCGCACGCAGGACCACAGCTTCGACAACATGAAGCGCGCGATCATCGTGGGCAGCGCACTGGCCAGCTTCTGCTGCGAGAAGTTCGGCATCGAGCGCATGCTGGAAGTGGACCGCGCCGACATCGACAACCGGATCCAGGAGTTCGTGGAGCTGGTGGACTTCGATATCGAGTTGGTTGACGGCTAGTCCGACCGGCAGCTCGCTGGTCGGGATGACGCCCACCTGGCTGGATCAGAGTTGTCTTTTTCCTGGCCAAGCACCCTGCCACTGGTCGTGCGAACGCAGAACGGGGCTGCTTCCAAAGCTGTCACGAGGCCTTGGTTCAGCCCATCCGCTTCGCCACCTCGTCCCAGTCCACCACGTTCCACCAAGCGGCCACGTAATCGTTGCGCTTGTTCTGGTACTTCAGGTAGTAGGCGTGCTCCCACACATCGAGGGCCAGCAAGGGCTTGCCTTGGAAGTCGCTCACATCCATAAGTGGGTTGTCCTGGTTGGGCGTACTGCCGATCTCCAGCTTGCCGTCCTTGTCCACCAGCCAGGCCCAGCCGCTGCCGAAGCGCTTCATCGAAGCTTCGGTGAATAGCTCTTGGAACTTCTCGACGGAACCAAAGGACGCATTGACGGCTTCGAGGACCTTGCCCTGGGGCTGGCCACCCTTTCCAGGGGCCATCACCTGCCAGAAGAAGTTGTGGTTCCAGGCACCGCCGCCGTTGTTCCGGGCCTTGGTGCTCCACTTGCCCATGCTGGCGAAGAAGGCCGCTTCGTCCGCGGCGGTAATGCCTTCCTCGGCCACCGCCTCCATCACGTTCTTCACATAGGCCGCGTGGTGCTTGCCGTAATGGATCTCCATGGTCCGTGCGTCGATGTATGGCACCAGCGCATCGTAAGCGTACGGCAGTGGTACCTGCGCCATGACCAAGGGAGGTGCAGTGGGTGTGTCGAGCGTATCCGTAGCACCGTTCTCCACATCGCCCTCGGACGTATTGCAGGAACTGGCTTGCAGGATGACAGGCCCGGCCACGAGCGTTCCGAGTCCGACCTTGAACGAGCGTGAGAGGAATTGTTTGCGGTCCATAGGGCCGAAGGTAAGGGGTCGGGATGCGAAGTTCGATGGTCGTTGTTCGATGGTCGAGTGCTTCGTTCGAGGTTGTGCTATTCCGAGCGCTTGCAACTTCGATCAAGGCCTCGACCGCAACGAGTTCCACCACACCCAAGCCTGGGGATCGAACAACGATGAACGAACAACGACCTACGCCCCCGCCAAGCTCCGCGCTATCGCGATCCACTCGAACACGTCCTTAGGGTGCCCGCTGGGCGTATGTTCCTCGCGTTTCATCCCGGTGCGCACCAGCACAAGGCGTTCGTGGGGGATGACCACCACGTACTGGCCGTGGAAACCGCGCGCGTAGTGGATCGGCTTGCCGTCCAACTCGGCCAGCCACCAGTAGTAGCCGTAGCGCTGGTTGGGTTGGCCCTTGTCCATTATCGCAGCTGGCGTTATGGAGGCTTTCCAGTAGTCGCGCGGCACAAGCTGGCGACCGTTCCACATGCCGCTGTCCAGGTACAGCTGACCCAGGCGTGCGAAGTCGCGCGGCATTGCGTAGAGGCAGCAGAAGTGTTTGAGGTCGCCGTCTTCACGGTCCTTGCCCCAGTACGCGGTGCCTTCGGCTTGCAGGGGTGTCCATAGCTTCTCCCGCACCAGTGCATCGAGGTCTCGGCCATAGATCGCCTCCAGCACCTCGCCCATGATCTGGGTGCTTCCGCTCACGTACTCGAAGTTCTTGCCCGGCTCCTCCTTGCAGGGAAGGCTCAGGCTGAGCTCGCGGACATTGCTGCCATAGTAGCCCTTGGCGTTCTCCCCGAAGGGGTTGGGCTTTTCGTCCCAATCCAGTCCGGTGCTCATGGTAAGCAAGTGCCACAGCGTGATCCCCGCATGGCATCCTTCCTTGAACTCTGGCAGAAAATCGCCCACGGGCTGGAACACGCTTTCGATACGCCCTTCGCCCATGGCCATACCGGTGAGGATGCTCACGTAGCTCTTGGCGATGCTGAAGGAGTTGACGGTGCTGTCGGCGGTCCAGCCTTCGAAGTAGCGTTCGAAGAGCAGGCTGTCGTTCTGGATGACCACGAAACTGCTGGAGTACAGCTCCTTAAGACGGGCTTCCTGTTCGGCGTTCAATTGCACCGAACCGTAGCCTTGCGCATGTGGCCAAGGGCGCGGAGCATCGGCCGGTATGGTGGCATAGGGGAAGAAGCTGCGGTCGTCGATCTCCGGTGCGTTACGACCCAAGAGGTAGGTGTAGCGCACACCGCGCACGAGGTGTTCATTCCCACTGAGGTAGGCAACTGCGATGAACAGGCCCACCAGCAGGAGCAGGCCGAGGATGAGGCGGATCAGAAAACGCATGGGCGAATGTAATCCGAGGCACGGTCTTGGACGTGGAAACAACCGCATTGGCCCGGGAACACTCCTCTGCCGAGGTGAATACCATGGGCATTCCTCACTCCGCCGTGTTTTGGCGTCATGCTTGCCTTGTTTCGCACTCCCCTTGTCCCTATGACCTCGGCGTGCTGGGCGGAGCGGAGTACCTGAGCAGCACACCAGTGCCCGTGCACGCCGGGGTCGACAAGCGGGAACCGATACCTATCGGACGCAGTGGATCATGCATCTTTGCCGCATGTCGTACCAAGGCAAACTGAAGCGCTACCTGCTCATTCTGGACCGCCTGCAACGCCCGGCCAGTTTTGTGGAACTGAAAACCCACTTGGAGGACCACGGCTTCGAGTTGAGCCCCCGCACCCTGCAGCGGGACTTGGAGGAGATCCGGGTGGAACTGGGCATCGAGGTGGCCTATGACCGGGGAGCCAACCACTATGCGATCCTGAAGGGCAAGGAGGACCATGCTGGTGTTTTGATGTTGTTGGAACGCGCCCAGCTGATGGAACTGGTAAGCGCAAGTGGCAAGGGCCTGCGTGAGTTGAACCGTTTGGTACGCTTCGAGGAACTGGGGCGGTTGCGCGGCATCCAACACCTGGCACCGCTGCTGCGCGCCATCCGCGAACGCAAGGAGGTGCTGCTCTCCTACCGCAAGTTCCAGGAGGAAGGCGTGAAGGAGTACCGTGTGCAGCCGCACTTGCTGAAGGAATATCGTGGGCGCTGGTACCTGCTGGCCCGAACCACCAAGCATACGCAACCGATCGCGTTGGGTGTGGACCGCATCGAAACGCTCACCGTTCAACGCACCAAATTCGCTCGCAGCGGCGATGCCGTGGCCGACTTCTACGACCACATCATCGGTGTGGACGCCGCACCAGGAAAGGCGGAACGCATCGTGCTCCGCTTCGCCCCCCTGGAAGCCAAGTACGTGAAATCACTGCCTTTGCACAGCACCCAGAAGGTGGAAAAGGAGGACAAGAACGGGGTCAGCATCTCGCTCTTTGTAATGCCTAACATCGAGCTTCAGCAGACCCTCCTCGGCTGGGGCGCCAGCGTGCAGGTGTTGGAGCCGAAGCACCTGGCGAAGAAGATCCGACAAGCGCACAAGGCTGCGGCTGGGAGGTATAAGTAAAGGAGCGGCGAGCGGCAAGCTGGCGAGTGTGCCACCTGCTAGACCAGCTCCACATCAAAAAGATCCGCCAGCTCCAGCTTCAGCCTGTTCTTCACTTCTTCGATATCGACCAACCCGCCGAGTTCCTTCGCCATGCAGGTAACGCCTTTGTCAGCGATACCGCAGGGCACGATGTTCTCGAAGTAGCTCAGGTCCGTATTCACGTTGAAGGCGAAGCCGTGCATGGTGACCCAGCGGCTGGCGCGGATACCGAAGGCGCAGATCTTCCGGGGGCCGCTGGCTGAGGTCCCGAGCGCAGTCGAGGGGCCAGTCAACCACACGCCGGTGAGGCCATCGATGCGCCCGGCCTTGATGCCGTAAGCTTCCAGGGTGCCGATCACCGCTTCCTCCAAGGTGCGCAGGAAACGGTGGATGTCCGTGAAGTGGTGATCGAGATCGAAGATGGGGTAGCCCACGATCTGCCCTGGCCCGTGGTAGGTGATGTCGCCGCCGCGATCGATGGGGAAGAACTGCACGCCCTTCTCGCGCATCTCGGCTTCGTTGAGCAGCAGGTGGCTTTGTTTGCCACTCTTGCCAAGGGTGTATACGTGCGGGTGCTCGCAGAAGAGCAGATGGTCCTGCGTAATGACCTGCACTTCATCGGGTGCCTTTCGGTTGGCGATCTTCAGGTCGATGGTCTCCTTGAAGAGGCGCGTCTGCAAGTCCCACGCGGTTGCGTAGTCGATGAGACCGAGGTCACGGAAGTTGACTTTTCTCACAGGGGCAAAGGTCCGGAAG
>CAYQMC010000005.1:19188-34879 GCA_964418285.1 uncultured Chryseobacterium sp. | reverse complement strand
TGGTCTGGATGCCTTCGGCCACCACCGGCCACTGGGCATCAAGGTCGCGGCTGATTGCCGCTTCGTTCAGCAGCAATTTGCCCAGGCCCTTGTCGATGGCGTTCACAGCGATCATGGTGTGGGCCATGGGTACGCCGATGTTGCGTGTCACGGTGCTGTCCGTAAGGTCGCGCTGCAGGCGGCTGATGGGCAGCTTCTCGCTGAGGTGCCCGAACACGGCGTTGGCGATACCGAGATTGCCTTCGGCATTCTCGAAATCGATCGGGTTCACCTTGTGCGGCATCGCGCTGCTGCCGATCTCGCCTGCCTTGATGCGCTGGCGGAAATAATCCATGCTGATGTACTGCCATACATCGCGGCTCAGGTCGATGAGGATGGTGTTGATCCTACGCATGCCATCGAAGAGCGCGGCAAGGTCGTCGTAGTGGTCGATCTGGGTGGTGAACTGCTGGCGGTGCAGGCCAAGCTTCTCCTCCAGGAACCGATCGGCCAGCTTGACCCAATCCAGTTCCGGATAGGCCGCATGGTGGGCGTTGAAGTTGCCCGTGGCACCACCGAACTTGCCGGTGAAGGGCACTTCGCGCAGCAGCCGCAACTGGTGCTCCAAGCGTTCCACGAAGACCTGCAACTCCTTGCCCAGGCGGGTTGGTGAAGCGGGTTGGCCGTGGGTGCGCGCAAGCATGGGAATACGCGCCCAGTCCAGCGCAAGGCCATGGAGCTTGTCGCGGAGGGCGACCATGGCCGGGATGTAGTGGGTGGACATGAAGTCCTTCACCAACAAGGGCAAGGCCGTGTTGTTGATGTCCTGGCTCGTGAGGGCGAAGTGCACGAATTCCTTCTGTGCCTCCAGTCCGATCTCGCCCAAGCGTTCCTTCAGGAAGTATTCCACGGCCTTCACGTCGTGGTTGGTCACCTTCTCGATGTCCTTGATGCGCTGTGCGTCGCTTGTGCTGAGCTCGGCGATGCGCTTCGCGACCGGTTCGAGCTTAGCGGTGTCCACACCGGCCAACTCTTCCAAGGGCACTTCGCAGAGGAAGGTGAAGTAGGCGAGTTCCACCTGCAGGCGATAGCGCATCAAGGCTTGCTCGCTGAACCACTGCGCCAGCAGCCGGGTGCGGTCGCGGTAGCGGCCATCGATGGGGGACAGGGCGGTAAGTGGGCTGAGTTCCATGCAGGGGAGGAAAGAAGCGGCAAAGGTAACCGGGCCGGAGGCGTTGATCGTTGGTCGTTGTTCGCCCACCTCCCGACCCTTCTGCGGGCCGCGGCAACCGAGCGTTGATCGCGTTCCGGGTTCGATGCGGACAATATGGAAACTGGAGACCCACTGTGGCTCTGGTGTTGCCCCCTCCGGTTTGCACATCGCCCCCGAACAACGATCAACGAAGATCGACCAACGACCAACGAAGACCGATCTTCGCCCCACCATGTCCTTCCTCCGCGACCTCAAACTCGGCCTCAATGGCTACCTCGCCGCCTTCGGCTTTGCCATGCGCCACGGACTCGGCTGGGTTTTCCTGGCGCCGGTACTGCTCTGGATACTGCTTTTCTTCGGGGTGTTCGTCCTGCTCCAAGGGCCCGCGAACGAGCTATCGGGCTGGCTGGCAGGTCTGCTCCAGATACCGATGAACGGGGAGGAAGTCTCGTGGTGGTCCAATACCAAGTCCTTCCTGAGCGGAGCCTGGGAGTTGCTTACGCTCATACTATTGAAGGCCGCGATCGCATACGTGCTCTACAAGGTGAACAAGTACCTGGTCCTTATCCTGCTTTCGCCCTTGCTGGCCTATGCCAGTGAACGCACCGAGGAGATCCTTACCGGCAAACGTTTCCCATTCAGCTGGGGGCAATTGCTGAGGGACGCTTTACGCGGTTCGCTGATCGCTATCCGCAACGGCTTCATCGAACTGGTGGCCAGCATCGGCATCTGGGCCCTGACGCTGATGATCCCGCCTTTCGCGCCGCTGGCTTTTGTGCTTCTGTTCGTGATCTCGGCCTACTTCTACGGCTTCTCCATGTTCGATTACGTCTTCGAACGGCACCGCATGCGAATAGGCGAAAGTGTGCGAGCGGTGAACGACCGTATGGGTGCGGTGATCGCGAATGGCATGCTCTTCAGCTTGCTGATGAAGGTGCCCTTGTTGGGCGTGATGCTGGGGCCTCCGATGGGAGCCATCGGGGCGAGCATGGCGGCGGTGAAGGGAAGTTCCGCCACCGGGGTGATGGGTACCAAGGAATGAGCGGTCCGATCGGTCCGATCCGGCTTCAGCTCCGGCTCTTCTTCGGGAACTTCGGCTTGGGCTCGTAGAAGCCTTGCTTCTTCTGGTAGCCGCCACGGTCGTCGTTGCCGCCTTTGTATCCGCCGCTCTGTGGGCGGTCGCCTCTCGAGTCGCCGCCCTTATAACCGCCACCTCCTTTGTAGCCACCGCCGGAGCCGCCTTTGTAGCCACCACCACCTTGGTAGCCGCCGCTGCGTGGGGCACTGGGGCGGGGGGCATCGTTGCGTGGTGCTCCCTGGCCGCCTTGGGCCTCGTCCACACGCACCTTGCGGCCCTTGTAGTTGGCACCTTGGAAGGACTTGGACACCTGGTCGAACTGTTCGGGCTCGATGTCCACGAAGGAGTACACGTCCTTGATGAGCATACGGCCGATGTGCTCGCCGCCGATGCCGCTGATGCCACAGATGTAGCCCAGCATCTTGCCTTTGTCGAATCCGTCGGCCGTACCCAGGTTGATGAAGAGCTGGCGGCCAGTGCTGAAGCGCTCGCGGCTGCTTGGGCGCTCAACGCGGGCTGTGTGGTCCTTGCGGCTCATGTCCACGTTCAGGTCCGGGGTCTCGCGGAACTGGGTGATGATGCGGTTGAAGGCCACGCTCATGAAGCGTTCGATCAACTCCTCCTTGCTGTATTCCGCGAGTTCCTCCTTTGCCGTGGGCAGGATGGAGGCCAATGCGTCGTGGTCCACTTCCACGTTTTTAAGCTTGTGCATGTAGGCCACCACTTGGGCCTTGCCGATGTCGCCACCGCCGGGCACGCGCACATAAGTGAAGTGTGTCTTCAGCATACGCTCCAGCTGGCGCACCTTGTTCACATCGCGCACTCCGATGATGCTGAGGCTGATGCCCGTGCGTCCGGCGCGTGCGGTACGTCCGCTGCGGTGGGTGTAGCTCTCGCTATCGCCCGGCAGGTCGAAGTGGATCACGTGGGTGATGTCGCGCACATCGATGCCCCTTGCCGCCACATCGGTGGCAATGAGCAGCTGCAGGCTTCGCGAACGGTAGCGGCCCATGACGTGGTCGCGCTGGGCCTGGCTCAGGTCGCCGTGGATGGCATCGGCATTGTAACCGTCCTTCACCAGCGCGGTGGCCAGTTCCTGGGTCTCGTGTTTGGTGCGGCAGAACACAATGGCGAAGAGCTCGGGATCGGCATCCACGAATCGCTTCAATGCGGAGAACCGATCACGCGCCTGCACCACGCAGTATTGGTGCTGGATGGCGGCTGCGCTGGCGTTGCGTTCGCCCACCTGCAGCTCGTCGAATTCACGCATGTAGCCCTTCGCGATGGCCCGCACCTCTCGGCCCATGGTTGCGCTGAACAGCCAGGTACGCTTGTCAGCAGGCGTGGTGCGCAGGATCTCGGTGAGGTCCTCCTGGAAGCCCATGTTGAGCATTTCGTCGGCCTCGTCCAGGACCACAACGTCCACATTGGAAATGTCCACGGCGTTCCGCCCCAGCAGGTCCAGCAAACGGCCCGGCGTGGCCACGATGATCTGGGTTCCACGCTGGATCTCGCGCATCTGGTCGCGGATGCTGGCACCACCATACACGGCGGTGATACGGGTACCCTTCATGTTGGCCGAATAGCGCTGAAGGTCGCCGGCGATCTGTACGCACAGCTCGCGCGTAGGAGCGAGGATCAAAGCTTGCACCGCACGGTCCTGGGGATCCAGGAGATGAAGCAGGGGAAGTCCGAAGGCGGCGGTCTTGCCGGTACCCGTCTGGGCCAGCGCGACCACGTCCTTCTCGGACTGGAGGAGCATGGGAATGGCCTGCTCCTGCACGGGAGTAGGGGTGGTGAATCCGATGTCTTGGAGGGAATGCAACAGTTCGGCCCGGAGGCCGAGCGCTTCGAAGGACGCCATGGGTAGTGGGGTGGAATGGGCGCCTTAAAGCGCGTGTACTGGGCCTTCCCGAATGGAAAACCGCCGCAAAGGTACGCCGATCCGGGCGGGTGGCGGCACGCGCCTATCTTTGGCCGCCTGCCATGGAACCCCTTCAAGCCAGTGTTACCGGTACCCTCCGCATCATCGCGGTGCTGCTCCTGATCTGGGTGGTGCTGCGCCTACTGCGCAACCGTTTCGGTGGTGCTAGCGCCCGCAGGCCCGCCAACTGGGCTTCTCCCGAACAACGCCCCAAAGGCGAAGTACGCATCGAGAAGGCCCCGCCCGGAACGGTCCGGAACGAGGATCCATCCAAGGGGCAGCCCAAGGGCAGCGTATCCGACGCCGATTTCGAGGAAGTGAAGTAGTGAAGCTCCAGCCCACCATACCCAGCGACCAAGCATGAACCGCATCAACTGGAAGAGCCTGCTGCCCGCCTTCGCAGCCATCGCCCTGTTCTACACCCTGAGCTTGGTGTACTTCAGCCCTGTATTGGACGGCAAGCGCTTGGTGATGGGCGATATCCGCAACTGGCAGGGCATGGCCCAGGAGGTGGAGGAGCACCGCGAACGCACCGGCGAAGAGGCCCTGTGGACGGGCAGCATGTTCAGCGGCATGCCGGCCTACCAGATCAGCGTGAAGTGGAGCGCGAACCTGCTGCACCACGTGAACGCGCTCTTCACGGGCTTCCTGCCACGACCGGCAAGCTTCCTCTTCCTCTACCTGCTGGGTATGTACGTGCTACTGCGCATCCTGAAGATCGACCACTGGCTTTCGGTGGTGGGCGCGGTTGCCTTCGGCTTCTCGTCCTACTTCTTCATCATCCTGGATGCCGGCCACACCAGCAAGGCCAGCGCCATCGGCTACATGCCTCTGGTTTTGGGCGGCGCGTGGCTGCTTTTCAGGGGACGCATGCTGCTGGGTGCGGCTCTGCTGGCCTTGTTCCTCGGTCTGGAGATCACCGTGAACCACGTCCAGGTGACCTACTACCTCGGCTTGTTGCTCGTCCTCTTCGTGCTGGCCGAAGCCGTTCGTGCCGTGCGCGAAAAACACCTTGGGGATTTCGCCAAGCGCTCCGGCCTTGGTCTGGTGGCTGTGTTCATCGCGCTGTTCTGCAACATCGGCCTGCTATGGAGCACCTATGAGTACGGCAAGTTCACCACGCGCGGTGCCAGCGAACTCACCATCAAGCCCGATGGCACAGCAGCGGACGATATCCGCACCAGTGGCTTGGATCGCGATTACGTGACGGACTGGAGCTATGGGCTGCAGGAATCCTTTACGCTGCTTATCCCCGATGCCAAGGGAGGTGCGACCGGTATGATCGGGACCGATCCGGAAGTGCTGGGTTCCTCCGACCCGCGCTTCCGTCAGAACGTTTCGCAGATGAACCGCTACTGGGGCGATCAGCGCTTCACCTCGGGGCCGGTCTACCTCGGTGCCATCGTGGTACTACTGATGTTGCTCATGCTGGCCCAGGCCGAAGGTGCAGCGCGCTGGTGGGCCCTGGCCGCGCTGCCGCTCTTGTTCATCCTGCCCATGGTCGGTTCGCCGGTGCTCGCCTTCCTGCTCATCCTCGCCTACCTCGCAGCGGGTCTGGTGCTGTGGAAGGATACCCTGGCCTTCGCGCTCTTCGGGGCGTTCATCCTTACGCTCGTGCTTTCATGGGGGCGCAACTACATGCCCCTCACCGACTTCTTCCTGGACCATGTGCCGGGCTACTCCAAGTTCCGGGCGGTCACCATCATCCTGGTCATCGTGGAGCTGGCCGCACCCATCCTGGGCGTGCTCTACCTGGACCGCTTGATCAAGCAGAAGGGCTGGGACAAAGGCACCGAGAAACGATCGCTCATCGCCATGGGAGGTTTGGCCGTGGTGCTGCTGGTGATGGCCGTGGCCCCGGGCAGCTTCTTCGACTTTGTGAGCGAACAGGAACGCGATGCCTTCACAGCCCAGATCGAGCAGGCACCCGAGCAGGAAGCGCAGTACGTCCAGTTCGTGGATAACCTGAAGCAGGTGCGCATCGGAATTTTCACCGCGGATGTGTGGCGCAGTTTTGCTTTCGTAGTGGCCGCGGCGGTCCTATTGTTCCTGTTCGGCCGACGGAAAGTGGGGCCGGTGGTACTTATCGCAGGTATCGGTGTGCTGGTGCTTGCCGACCTGTGGACGGTGGACAAGCGCTACCTGCACAACGAGAAGGTACAGGGTCGCTACGAGAAGTGGGAGGATGCCCAGGCATCGGTGATGCCGCACAAGGCCAACGAGGCCGACAAGGCGATCCTTGAACAGGCTTGGAATCCGGCTGCGGAGGCCGACTACAACGAGCAGTTGGAGCGGCTGAAGCAACGCAAGCAGAGCGAAACTGCGCGCAACCGCCAGATAACACCCGACGAGGACATGCTCCTCCGCTTTGGAAGCCTGCGCCGCAATACGGATCATCGTGTGTTGACACTCGCAAATCCCTTCAATGATTCCCGCGTAAGCTGGTTCCACCGCAGTGCGGGTGGCTACCACGGTGCCAAACTGAAGCGCTATCAGGAGCTCATCGAATTCCAGCTTTCGGATGCGCTCGGCCGCGTTTCGAGCATGTTGCAGACCGGTACATCCATGCAGGAACTGGACAGCCTCTTGGGGCGCGAAGGGGTGCTCAACATGCTCAATATCCGCTACCTTATCTACAACCCGGATCGGCCGCCGATCGACAACCTGAATGCGCTTGGCGCCGGGTGGTTCGTGGACGAGGTGCGTTGGGTGGAGGATGCCGATGCCGAGATCACCGCACTGGGCACCATCGACCCATCGCGCACCGCCTTGGTCGATGAACGCTTCCGCAACGCACTCGGCAACCAACCCGTTCTTGCCGACCCTTCCGCATCGGTGGAGCTCACGAACTACGAAACCAACGCGCTCACCTACACCACGCGTTCCGCGAATGGTGGCCTGGTGGTGTTCAGTGAGATCTGGTACGGACCCGATTGGAAGGCCTACATCGATGGACAGCCGGCGGAGCACATCCGCGCCGACTATGTGTTACGCGCCTTGCCCGTGCCGGCAGGCGAGCACACGGTGGAATTCCGCATCGAGAGCACGCCCTACAACACGGCCCGCCCCGTTGCCATGGCCGCTAGTGGCGTACTGATCCTGATGGTCCTGTTGCTCCTGGGCATTGAGGTGAAGCGCATGACCGGTACCGGGGAGAACGCCGCTTGATGCCATGCCGCGCAACGCCACCAAGCGACAGCGCTACACCGCATGAAACGCGTGCTCATCATCGCGTACTACTGGCCACCCAATGCCGGGGTGGGTGTGTACCGCTGGCTGAAGTTCACCAAGTACCTGCCGCAGTTCGGGTGGCAACCGGTGGTGTATACGCCGGAGAACCCGGAAGTGCAGGCTGTGGATGAGGCCTTGCTACGCGACATTCCGCCCGAGGCCGAGGTGATCAAGGCACCCATTACTGAACCGTACAGCTGGTACAAACGCTTCACCGGTAAGAAGCAGGACGAACGATTGCAGACCGCTTTCCTGCGCGAAGAGGCGGGACCGAGCTGGAAGGAGAACGCCGCGAACTGGGTGCGCAGCAATTTCTTCATTCCCGATGCCCGCGTCTGGTGGGTCAAGCCCTCCGTGAAGCGCTTGGAGCGCTACCTCAAGGAACATCCCGTGGATGTGATCGTCACCACGGGTTCGCCCCACAGCCTGCACCTCATCGGCCGCGAACTGAAGCGCCGTACAGGCATTCCCTGGCTCGCCGATTTCCGTGACCCCTGGACCAACGTGGATTATTATGGCCAACTGAAGTTGACCAAGTGGGCCGACCGCAAACAACGCGAATTGGAACGCGCAGTGCTCACCGAAGCGGACCAGGTTCTAACGGTAAGCTGGCACTGGGCCGAGGAATTGAAAGCGCTTGGCGCAAAGCACGTGGAGGTGATCACCAACGGTTACGACCCGGATGACCTGCCCACGCCTCCTGAACCTGTGGACGAGCGCTGGAGCCTGGTGCATGTGGGCAGCATCACCGCTACGCGCGACGTGCCGGGACTCTGGCAGGTCCTTGCGGAACGCATCCGCAACGATGCCGAATTCCGGGAGCGCTTCGTACTGCGCTTCGTAGGTGGCGTGGATCACACGGTACTGCGCAGCCTGGAATCCGCAGGACTTATGGGCCATGTGGAGCGCATCGGCCAGGTAAGCCATGATGAAGCGCTACGCCACATGCAGCGCGCCCGGGTCCTGCTCTTGCCGGTGAACGACACCCCGAATGTGATGGGTTTCCTGCCGGCGAAGGTCTTCGAATACCTAAGTGTGCAGCGCCCGATACTTTGCGTGGCACCAGTGGAGGCGGATATTGCGCGGGTGTTGGGTGGGGCGGGATGGCTTGTACAACGAAGTGATGTTGAACGGATGCGGCAAGGTGTGCAACAGCTGTTCGGAGTGGAACCTTCAACGGCGACAGACATGCGGAGTTTTGATAGAAAGGCTTTGTCAGGAGTGCTCTCCCAACAGCTTGAACGAATTGCGGCACAGTGTTCCTGACAGGCAATGCCATAGATGCGTGAGCAATTGATTACCCCGATCACGACCATGACCGATCTTGAGAAATACTTCCACGCCAACGAAGACCGACTCATCCACAAGTGGATGCATTTCTTCGCTATCTATGACAAGCACTTCAGCCGGTACCGTGGCAAGGAGGTGGTCATCCTCGAGATCGGTGTCTATCATGGGGGAAGCCTGCAGATGTGGAAGAACTACTTCGGGGACAAGGCCCGTATCCATGGGGTGGACATCAACCCGCGCTGCAAGGAGCTTGAGGAGGAGAACATCTCGATCCATATCGGATCACAATCGGATCGTGCGTTCCTACGGAAACTGAAGAAGGAACTTCCTCCCATCGACATCCTGATCGACGATGGTGGGCACATGATGCAACAACAGATCGTGACCTTCGAGGAGTTGTATGATGCCGTCGCACCGGATGGGGTCTACTTATGCGAAGACCTGCACACTTCCTATTGGCTTCAGTATGGCGGAGGGGACCGCAGGCCGGGTACCTTCATCGAATACAGCAAGCGGATGATCGACAAGTTGAACGCCTGGCACTCGGAAGAAGCGAGCCTACAGGTGGATGACTTCACGCGCACCGCCGGATCGTTGCACTTCTATGACAGCATCCTGGTGATCGAGAAGAAGGTGGTGGAAGCGCCTGAACACCGAAAGACCGGAACGCCCAGTTTCCAGGACCCACCACCACGGAAGCGCGGTGCATGGGGGAGATTCAAGCTGGGGTCCTTGCGGGGTGTGAACAAGGTGCTGCGGGCATTGGGGCTGCGGAGCATCATCTGGCGGTGAAGCATGGTGTTTTTGATGCGATCGTGGATGAAGGTGCGCATCGAATGGATGATGGATATGCTACTTTGATCCTG
This sequence comes from uncultured Chryseobacterium sp., assembly GCA_964418285.1. Lineage (GTDB taxonomy): Bacteria > Bacteroidota > Bacteroidia > Flavobacteriales_F > PHOS-HE28 > PHOS-HE28. Next base: position 25,298 of record CAYQMC010000005.1, on the reverse strand, counting down.
CCATGGGCCTATTAGCACGACAAACACTGCTCAACACGGTGCTCACCTATGCGGGTATCGCTTTGGGATTCGTGAATGTGGTGTTGCTGTACCCCAAGATCCTGCAAGCGGACCAATTCGGCCTCACGCGCCTCTTGGTATCCATGACCGTGGTGGCTGCGCAGCTTTCGCAACTCGGGGTGGAGAACACGGTCCTTCGCTTCTTCCCCTACTTCAAGGATGCGCAACGGAAGCACCGGGGCCTGCTCGGCATGCTCGTCCTGTTCGGTACGGTGGCATCGTTGCTCAGCATGCTTGTCCTTGCCGCGCTTCATCCGTGGCTCTCGCACGTGTTCAGCGATCGCAATGCGCTCTATGCACATTACGGACTCCTGGTACTACCCTTGGTCTTGGGCGAGGTCTTCTTCATCCTGCTGCGGAGTTACAGTCGTTCGTTGCATCGAACGGTGCAACCCACCTTCATCCGTGAGTTCCTCTTGCGCCTGATGCAAACGGTACTGATCGTGTTCCAAGCTTGGGTGGGAATGCCGTTCCACATCTTCATGATGGTCTATACCGGTCTGTTCCTACTGAGCACACTGGTCCTGGTGTTCGACCTTCATCGCTCAGGAAATTTTGAACTTGGCTGGTCCGAGCGCTGGTTGCCGGCACGCTTGCGGAAGAGCATGGTCACCTACAGTACGTTCACGTTCTCGGCCACCCTGGCGGGCATCATACTGGGCAATATGGACCAGCTCATGATCGGCGCACTGCTCGGCGATGGGTTGCGGCAGGTGGCCTATTATGCCGTGGCCTTCTATTTCGGCTCTGTGATAGCAGCACCCGGTCGTGCGCTCAGCCAGGCGGCCTTACCCCTCATCGCACAGGCCTGGAAGCGGAACGATAGGCCCTACATCGCAGACCTGTACCGTCGGTCGTCCCTGGTCCAACTGCTCGTTAGCGGCTTTCTCTTCCTGGTCATGTGGTCGAGCGTGGGCGACTTGTTCCTGTTGCTTCCTGCGGAATACGCGCCGGCCGGCCATGTGGCCGTAGTGATCGGTGCTGCCTACCTCATGACGAGTTCGATCGGCTTGAGCGTGGGCATCATCAGTATGTCGCGCTCCTACCGGCTGGATGCCATCTCCAGCTTGGCGATGCTGGTGGTGAACCTTGTTGCCGACTTCTTTTTCATTCGCGCTTACGGCATCATCGGTGCTGCCTACGCTACGTTCCTGGCGCTCCTGGTAGTGAATGGCTATCGCACATGGTTCCTGTATCGACGGTATGGTCTATGGCCATTCGAATTGCGGACCGTTGGTGTTGTCGCACTCATCATCGTGCTCGGTGTGCTGGTTCCTTGGATACCGCTTACGGGGAAGACCATGGTCGATCTGGTACTGCGGGTCCTGTTGGTCTCGTTGTTTTTCTGGCCGGTCGCCTTCCTCTTCGGGACCATGCCGGAACTGAAGGGTGTCGTGGCCCAATTCACCAAGCGCTTGAAGTAATACCCTAGCTCAATAGGTCGCGCAGCAAGGTGAATGCACCGTTGTAGTAGCTGCGATAGATCCCACGCTTATGCAGGGACAATACCGGTCCGAGCCGCTTGAACCGTGGAAGTGAACGTATGGTGCGGCGCTCTTTGCCGATCATCATCCATTCCAACAATGCCTTTTCCCATTCGGCGTTCACCGAGTACCCATTGCGGTCCACGTGTTCCTTGACCAGTGCATAGCGCTGGAACCAGTGGTCCTTGCCTTGCTCGTTCATCGCCCGCGACCACTTCCTCCAGTGCTTTACGGAAAGCGGGTCGAAGCGGGTTGCCGATGACGCGTTCGCTGCATGGAAACGGTGCAGCAGCAAAGGCTTTGGCACGACCTTGATACGTCCCATGCCGTATGCGAACAACGCCAGCCAATGGTCATGCCCCCAATACGATGGGACCATCGGATCGCTATCCTGGGACACACGTCGTGCGAAAGCTCCTTGAAGCGCCATCGTGCAGCCCTTGATATCGGGGTTGGACATCACTTCCGTCGGATCGCGTTCCCCACCAAGTTCCAAATGTGCCTTGTTCCGGGTACCGAAAATGGTGCGTCCGGTCGGTTCCAGTTCCGCATTGGTGATGGTGCCATCGCAGTAGGCGAGTAGAACGTCCGGCTCGCCCTTGAAGCAGGCGGCAAGCGACTCGATCTTGTCAGGAGCCCAGTGGTCATCCTGGTCCGCGAAAAGGACAAGGTCTCCGGTGCTTCGGTCCAACGCGTTCAGGAAGCTTGGAGTGGGACCAAGGTTATTCTCGTTCCGGATCAGTACGACCTGAGGGATCGTCGTTTTCTTGCGCCACTCTTCGAGCAGTTCCCATGTGCCGTCCGTGGAAGCATCGTCCACTACGATGAGCTCATCCGGGACAACCGTACTGTGTGCGATCGAGTTCAATTGTTCTTCCACGAAGGCGGAACCATCGTGGGTGGCCATCAGCACGGAAATGGTCATGACCGCGCTTCCGGTTTCTCGATGGTGAAGACGTAGCCCATGGTCACGAAGTCGCGGACGTAGGGAATTAGAAGCAGGGGGAACAGCAGATAAGTGATCGCCATGTTCAGCTTCCAGTATCGGTTGGTCTCGAAGAAGCGGAAATTGCGTTTGACCAGCTTCATTCGGGCACCGGGGCATTCGGCGATGAACTCCGGAAGATTGCGGTACATGATCACCGTGCGGTGGGTCTTGTCGAAGATCCCCCGCTCATTCCGTTGCCACTTCCGGGTCAGGAATACCCACAGTGTGTGCCAGTGCCCATAGTTGGGCACCGAAACGATCATTCGTCCACCAGGCTCAAGATGCTCGTAAAGGATGCCGGTTATACGTTGGAACTGGACGGTGTGCTCCAAGACATCCCCCGCAATGATGTGGTCGAAGGAAAGACCGTTCAAGGTCGTTCGGAGCTCTTCGGTACGGTCCAGGTCGATGCACCAGCCTTGCTCCAGATCGGGCAGCGCTTTGGCAAGTGCATCCGGGTTGATCTCAAGGCCCCATACATGTACGTCGGGATGCCTTTGCGTGATCGCTCTGGCCACGGCGCCGTTGTTGCATCCCACGTCAAGGACATTCACCGGTCCCCTGAGCGAGCGAAGCAGGTCGCGACGTTCGCCTTGGTAGCTGAAGTTATCGTGCATGGTCGCTGTCGCTATTGGCTTCTACTTCCCCCGCACCCACGTTTGCGTCCTGTAGAAGAACGCCACATATCCCCGAACCTTCAGCATACCATCTTCCACCCAGATCTTGCAGTCGTACACCTTGCCTGTCTCTGGGTCCATGATCGTTCCCTTGCTCCATTCCTTGCCACTGCGCACCATGTCGCGGATGATCTCCAAGCCTACGATGGGTTTGTTGCGGCGCTCATCGGGGCACAGTTCGCACACCGCCGCCTTCTCCTTCGCATCGAACGCGTCCACGATGCGGCCGCTCAGTTTGCCGTTCCTCTCCACCAACTCCACCACGCTGCGTGGTTTGCCGCTGTTATCGTCCACCGTGGTCCAGCGGCCGGTCACTGTTTGTGCGGAAGCAAGGAGTCCAGTGCCGAGGATCGCTATGGAAAGCAGTAGGGTGCGCATGGCTGGTCGTGCTTAGAAGCTGCGGCCCACACCTACCACGTAGCGGAATCCGAAATGCTCGGCTTCCGTGGCAGGCAATGAACTCAACAGCAGGGGCATATCGAAACGGATGGTGAGCGGCTTGATGTCGACCAAGGGACCGAAGCGCTTGATGGTAAGGGCCACTCCGGCACCGGCATCCGCTCGGGGGGCAGCGAGTTCAAGGCGCTGCGTGTCGTTCGCGGTACGGCGGTAACCCATCATGCCAACATCGCCGAATAAGTATACATCCATGTGGAGGTAGCGTGCGAGTTTGCCAGGGCGCAACGTTACCAGGCCGTCCAGATCGACCTCTGCGCTGGCAGCAAGACCGGTGTTCCCGTAGTGGGTGAAGATGAGCTGGCCATCCGCTGTTTCCTCGGGAGCCAGGTATCCTGCGTAGCCGCGCAGCCCAAGCCCACCGCCGTGGTGGAAATGGTTGATGCCGGCACCGTAGCCCAGCCACTCGTAAGGCACAAAGCCGATGCTCCGCACGTACTTGTTCTCCATCATGTCCTCGGGCGATGCACCAGCGATGTACAAGGCACTTTCCCGTGGTGTGGCACCGGTGCCGAATTGCCCGAAGCCCCGGGTGCGTACCTGCAGCTTGCCCAGGTCATTGATGTTCACTGCGGTCAAACGCACTTGGGCGTAGCCGGAGGCAGAGCCTACGGCACTGTTGCGCGTCTCAAGGAGCAGGTCGCCGGTGCCGCGCGCATGTGTGTAGCGGTGGCGCATGGAGAGGTCCAATGCTCCGTTCAGTTTGCCGAGCTCCCACTGGTCGGGATACAGCAGATAGGTCAGTGAACTGCTGTCGTTGCGCTGGAAGTAGAGCAACTCGGCCTGCACCGTCGTCCGTCCGTTGGGCAACGACCAGCGCCAGCCGGCTCCATAGCGCTGCAGGCCATCCAAAACGCGTGCATGCACGAACACCGAGGATCCCCTCAGTAGCTTCTCCGTGCCGTTCTCGTACCGGAAGTTGAAGGAGATCGGATCGAAGCCGGTATCCGTATTCCCCGGAATGGAATCCAGTTGCAATGCAGGATTCGTTGGAGGAAGGTGCTGCCCCATGCCGGTGTTGAGCCAGGTGGTGAGATGCAGCTTGTGTTTGTAGCGGAGGTAGCTACCGTTGACATGAACCCCCACTTTGGCACCGTCATAGCCGTTCCACCAGGCATCTGGGCGAACAAAGGCTTCGTAGGTGCGGCGGTCGGGGCGGTTCCGCAGGTGGTGGTCGAAGGTCACACTGACCGGTGGGGTCAGGTGGTCGTTCAGTGCATTGTGGTCCGCCAGCCGGTTCGTGGTATCGATGGTCACGGCTTGTATCCCGCTCGGTATATCGAGTTCGGCCGTGTAGTCACGCTGCAGTCCATCGTACCCGATCCAGCGGGGAAGCACCGTGGCATCGGAACGCTTCTCGAACCAGGTGTTGGGAATGTGGAATGCGTGGACCTTGCCGTCCTTGGCCGTTACGTGCAGGTCTATCGGCATGTGCATGCTGCCTTTGCGGCGCAGCGTGATGGACTGCCCTTGGTCCCTGTTCCGCCCGGTAACCCGTTCCACAGCGTAGTCGATACGCTTGTCCGACTCGAGCCATTGGTCGAAGAACCAGTTCAGGTCCACCTGCGTGTGGTCGATGAAGCTTTGGCGCATATCCTCCGGATAGGGGTGGCACATGCGCCACTGCGCCACGTAGTGCTGCATGGCCGAAAGGAACAGGGAGTCACCGAGCACATACTGCAGGTTGTACAACATCACGGCTGTTTTGTAGTACACATGGCCGTATCCCCCGCCGCGGCCCTCCACATGGCCGAACTCATCGCTGTGTACGTTTATGGGCGGCACCTCGTCACGCACGGCATCTCGCATGTATCCGTAGTAGACCTCCGATTCGCGTGTCAATTCCGGCAGGCGATGCTTCCGCTCATACGCAGTGCGCGGTGTATCCACCACCAAGGTGTCGCCATCGATGCGTTCCAGCCCCCATGCGGTGAGGAATTGGGTAAAGCCCTCGTCCAGGTAGGCACGGTAGGTCTCGTTGTTACCCAGCATGCCGAAGAACCAGTTGTGCGCCACCTCGTGTACCAGCAATCCACGGTAGTCGGGGTCGCGTCCACCGTCCAGGGTCAGCATGGGGTACTCCATGCCGTCACGGGCATCGGCCACGATCATCTTCGGGTAGGCGTATCGCCCGAAGTCGGCGCTGAATACCGCGATGATCCTGGCCGTGTATTCCGCTGCGTTCTGCCATCCACGGGCGTGGGGTTCCTGCGCCAATGCGATGCACCGCACACCATCCCATTCTGCTTCGCCGATGCGGTAGGTGGGATCCGCCGTGAACGCGAAGTCGTGGACGTTCTCCGCATGGTATTTCCACACCTTGCGCTTCCCGGGTTCGGGTGTAATGACCGATGAGGGTGCTTCGTTCCACGGTTTGTCCTTGAAGTTTTGGAGATCCAATCGGGCACGAAGCTCGGCGGGCAGTACATCGGGTTCGTTCTGCAA
>CAYQMC010000005.1:2029-19178 GCA_964418285.1 uncultured Chryseobacterium sp. | reverse complement strand
TCTGCAAAACACCGGTAGCACCAACAACGTACTGGTGGGGGAAGTCCAGCTCCACTTCGAAGGTGCCGAAGTCGCCGTAGAATTCATGGCCGAGGTGTTGTTGGGTGTCCCAGCCGAACTTGCGGTCGTATACCGCGATACGGGGGTACCAATGCACACCGTCGTAGTGCTTGCTTCCCCATGCGTTGAAGAGCTTCATCCGCCGCTGCAGCCCCATTGCCCAGTGGGTGGTGAACCCGATCCGGAATGTGGTCCGTTCACCGGGTAGCAATGGGGTTTCGAGCCATACTTTCAGCACCGTGTTGTCCTGTTCGGTCCGGGCTTCCTGTCCGGCAACGGTGATGCTCTTGATACGCGTTCCTGCATAAGGCTCCTCGCTATCCTTCCGCGCCGATCGGCGCCGGCCTTGCAATTGGTCGGCGTAGGATCCCGCCGTGTAGGCTTCTTGGTAGAGGTGGAAGAACACGTGGTGCAGCGTGTCCGGCGAGTTGTTGTGGTAATGCAGGGTCTCTTCACCTTCCACCAGGTCCTGCTCATCGTCCAAACGGGCCTTGATCAGGTAGTGCACGTCCTGCTGCCAGTAGCCGGGGTAGGGTGGCTTGTTCCTCCAGAAGTCCGTGTTGTCGGCGTTTCGGTAGGTGTTCGGTGGTCGGGTGGCATCGAACCGTTGCGCCAAGGTGGACAATAGCATGGAACACAGCATGGCGGACAGCACCGAACGTGCCGCGGCGCTGCGTATGGATGGTCTTGGTCTGTTCATTCCTTCGCCATTGGTTCCAAGCGCTCGGTCCGCAGGTGCCGCGCGCGTGCTATGCTGATGTTGAGCTCGTAGCCGATCAGGATGACCATCATGTTCGCGTAGATCCACAGCTGCACGGCCAGTATTGCGCCTATGGAACCGTAGAGGGCGTTGTAGTCGGTGATGTTGCTGAAGATGAATGCCAGGACCTGTGATACCAGTAGGATGAGGAACACGGCCAGCAAGGAACCCGGAGTGAAAACCCGGTATCGCTTCGAGGAGGGGTCGCCCACGTTGTAAAGCAGGGAAACGGCCATGATCACCAGCATGATGGAGATGGCCCACTTGGCAGCGAACAGCGCCAGTACCTGCAGTTCGCCGACCACGATACCTTGTTTGTTGAGGACGCGGATGATGATGCCACTGACCGTCAGGACCGGGACCGCCAACACGGCAAGCACCGTCAATGCCAGGAGCAGAGCAAGGCTCAGCAAGCGTTGCTTCAAGGCACTGTGCCAGGTGGTCAGGTTGGTACTTGCACTGAATCCTTCCAGGATGGCATTGATGCTGTTGCTGGCCAGGTAAAGGCCGATGATGAAGCTGATCGAGAGCAGCGCTCCATGCTTCCTGACCACCAGGTCCTCCAAGGTATGCTCGATGAAAAGGAATACCTCCCCTGGCATCATCTCCTCGAAGGTGTCCAGCAGGCGGTCCTGGAAGTCGGCGATGGGTACGTAAGGGATCAACGTGAGCAGAACGATCACTGCAGGAAAGAAGGCGATGAAGAGCTTGAACGCGATCGCTGCGGCCCGGGTGGCGAGCTGGCCTTGGAACAAGGCTCGGAAGAAGAACCGGGAGATCTCATACAGGTTGAACCCATCGAAGCCAGGGAGCACAAGCTTGCGCATCCATCCGATCATCAACCGGATTGGACGCGAGAACATGACGCGTCGCTTCAATTGTTCAACCATGGATCGAGGGCATCACGCACAAAGATGGGGAGCGCCTGCCAGCCCATCACAATCAGCTGAGGATCAAGGGTATTCACACAGCCTTCAGGCTGAGGTCAAGGCTGGGCACACTGTGCGTCAGGGCACCCACCGAAATGAAATCCACGCCTGTTTCCGCATAAGCCCTGATGTTGCTAAGAACGATGCCTCCGGAAGCTTCGGTCTCGTGGAGCTTTCCGATCCGCTCCACGGCAACCCGTAAGGTCTGGGGGTCGAAGTTGTCCAACATGATGCGTTGGATGCCCCCAACGGCCAGGGCGGTTTCCACCTCCTCCATGTTCCGGGTCTCCACTTCGATGGGCAGGTCCAGACCGTTCTGCTCCAGGTAGGCCTTGGCAGCGATCACCGCCTGTGGTATTCCTCCAGCGAAGTCGGCGTGGTTGTCCTTGATCATCACCATGTCGTAGAGGCCCATCCGGTGGTTTTCGCCACCTCCGATGCGTACCGCCCATTTTTCGATCGCTCGCAAGCCAGGTGACGTCTTTCGCGTATCGAGCAACCTGCAGCCAGTGCCCGCCACGGCATCAACATACCGGCGTGTCATGGTCGCGATACCGCTCATGCGTTGCATGAAGTTCAGGATCAAGCGTTCGACCACCAATATGCTACGCTGGTTGCCCAGCAGGGTGAAGGCGATGTCTCCTTTCTGCACCAACGCACCGTCGAGCAGGTAGACCTTAAGGGATAGCTCCGGGTCGTAGCGCTGGGCGATGGCCTCGGCCAGTTCAACTCCAGCGAGCACACCATCCTCTTTCACGATGAGGCGAGCGGCACCCCGTGCCGCAGCGGGTATCGTCGACCGAGTGGTGTGGTCGCCTTCGCCAAGGTCCTCGGCAAGCGCCCTGTCGATCAGGGCTTCGGTTCCATCGGGGAGCACGCTCAAAAATCGTTCTTGCTGGTTTCTATCCGCAGCTGCTTCACATGCAACTCTTCCTCGCTCTTCTTCAGGAAGAACGTGACGCGAAAGTAACCCGAACGTGTGCGCAGGATCCCGATGAAATACTTGTCGCCGAACTTGCTCACTCCACTGTGTTCGATGACCAGGTCCACGGGGGGGTGGTCGTTGAAGAACTTGCGGAGTATCTGTTCGGCCTGGGCACGACTGTATACATCGCTGGTCTCCTTGACCGTGAGATCGATGTTGGGAATGAAGGTGGAGGCCAGCTCCTTGGGATTGCCGGTCTTCATGGCATGCACCACTTTATCATTCACATCGTCCTGCGCTTGCAGGCCAAAGGATAGAGCAACGGACGCTAAGAAGAGCAGGAAACGATTCATGGCTCGGTTCATTTGTGCCGAAATTTGGCAAATACCGCGCCAAGTCCATCCGGACGAACAGCGCGATTCATCAACAGCATGCAAGGATATGAAGGTAAGGCTGATCATGGTAGGTCGAACGGAACGGGGCTTTGTGGCCGAAGGGGTCGATCATTATGTGGAACGCCTGGAACGGGTCATCGATCTGGAGCGGGTGGTGCTGCCCGATGCAGGTAGGGGCGAAGTGGCCTACCAACAACGTACCGAAAGTGAGCGGATACTGGCCGCGCTGCGCCCGGGCGAGCGTGTGGTGGTGCTCGATGAACGAGGCAGGACCTTCACCAGCCCAGCTTTCGCTGCCCACCTTGGGGCATGGCGCGACCAGGGAGTGCGCAACGTTGCATTCGTGATCGGCGGCGCATATGGCATGACCGATGCAGTGCGCGAACGGGCCGATCTGGTGCTATCCCTATCGGCCATGGTGTTCCCACATCAGCTCGTGCGGGTCCTATTTGCTGAACAGCTCTATCGGGCGTTCAGCATTCTGCAGGGAACAGGGTACCATCATTGAGGGTTGTGGAGGGAGCAGTTCCTGCAAGCGATCAAGCAAGCGTGGACGTGGATCGACGGGGTCCATGCCGAGCACTTGCACCGCCTTGAGCGCGTAAGACTTGAGTAGTGCTCAGGGTCGGGAAAGTGCGTTCGTATCATCGTGTTCCTACCCATGCCGCAAAAAGTGCTGGAAGAACGACCTTTGACGCTTCCGAGATGTTCCACGTTCAGTATCACGGCTATGTTTCCATCGCCCTCTGGGAGTATCTCCTCGCGCTTTTCTACCTGATCATTTTGTATGCCTTCTATGCGCGACGGAAGAGAATAGCTATAAAGACGGCGCCTGAATACAAGTATTTCTTGTGGGGCTTGTTCGCCAAGATATTTGGAGGATTGATATTTAGTCTTATCTATTTTTACTATTACAAGGGTGGGGACACGATCTCCTACTTTTATTCTGCTGTTAGCATGAGCAAGCTTGCAGCCTTGGATCCACTTGATTACTTCAGTGTTCTTTTTGGTGAAGTGAGTGAGTCCAAGAGGGATCTATTCAATGAAGAGATAGGATATCCTTATCGTTATGTTTATTTCGACCCTCGTACATTTTTCGTAATTAGAATGATATCCCCTCTGGTCATAATATCCCTGAATAGTTATCTTATTACAACACTTTTGTTGGCAGCTATTTCCTACATCGGAGTTTGGAAGTGCTATCGTACAATGGTCGGATATTACCCCGTTCTGATGGATAAATTTGCCATAGCATTTTTATTCATGCCATCGATTATTTTTTGGGGGTCTGCTATATTGAAAGATACATTTACGTTTAGTGCTACATGTTGGATTGTGCATAGCTTGGATGAATTGTATTTTAAACGAAGGAATATGTGGGTGAATTCTTTCGCTCTGATTCTTTGTTCGCTGGTCATTATTATCGTGAAGCCGTATATTTTCATGGTCCTGTTTCCGGCAGCCCTTTTGTGGGTCTTTCATACCCGTATGACCGCTGTTCGAAATTTGTTGGTCAAGTTCTTCGTAATACCATTTGGTGGCTTGTTCGTTCTCTTGGCAACGGCCTATACATTGGAAAAACTGGAAGATCGTCTTGATAAATTCTCGTTGGATAAAGCACTTAAAACGATAGAAATTGCACAAGATGACCTTACAAAAGCTGATGCCTACGGAAGTAATTACTTTGAAATCGGTGAGTTGGACGGTACTTGGACAGGTGTATTGTCGAAGTTCCCGATTGCAGTGAATGCAGCTCTATTTCGTCCGTATCTATGGGAGGCAAGGTCTATTGTGATCGTATTTAGTGGACTTGAGAACCTCTGGATACTACTGCTTACCCTGTTCACCGTGTTCAAGGTGCGATTGTTCTTGCTCAGGGCAATATTCGGTGAGTCCAGGGTCATGTTCTTTGTTCTATTCGCGCTCAGTTTTGCGTTCGTGGTGGGTGTCACCACACCCAATTTTGGTGCTTTGGTTCGATTCAAGATTCCCATGATCCCGTTCTTTATTTCGGCGCTTTACCTACTTCGTTTTCTAGCCGAACGAAAGCGATCGAGCGAGCGAAATGGTCTCCAATTCTCCTTGATGGCGTATCGGAATGGTGATCCGCGACGTGAGGTCCTCACTACCGACGGGCCGGAACGCAATGCACGCCGGGAACAGGCGTTCGCGGGTATTTGAGGTCAGCATGAGGCTAATGAAACTGGGATGATGGGTGCGGATCAAGTGGGCAGGTCGACCGTGCCAGGTCAACGAGGGTTGGTGGTCTTTTGCAGTCACTCCATCCACGACCCCTTGGTCTCGACCTTGATGCTGGATTACGTGATGCGGCTCCAGGGCAGCCGGCCGGATCGTGACGTGCTCTTTTTCACCGAAGAGCCTGGATCGCGCCAGGGAAGTGCCGCGCTCATGAAGGAATTGGCCTTGAAGCGGATAGAATGGGTGCCCGTGCAGTACGATCACCGTGAGCCATTCCAGTGGTGGCGGAAGATGCGCAATGGGGTCGTGATGTTGCGCAGATGCTACCGGTTCAAGAAGTCCCATCCCGATAGCGCTGTACTTGGCTTCCTCGGGATAGCAGGCGCCTATGCCTTGTTGGTCAAGGAGTTGCTTGGGTTCAACAAAGGGGTCACGTTCTGTTTCGAGCCACACAGCCTGTACATGCGGGAAGTGGGAGTATGGCCGAAATGGGGGGCGAAGTACCTGTTCACCAATTGGATGGAACGCCTGCAGATCAGGCGCATGGATGTGTTGGTGGTGCCTACCTCTGCAGGTCTTGAACAGGCCAGGTCGTTCGGGCGGTCGGCATCCACACCCTTGCTCGGCATCACGATCGATGTCCAAGCGTGTTCATTCGATGAGGAAGCACGAACAAAGCTGCGCCGGATACATGGGTCAGGGGAGGATACGGTGTTCATCTACGTGGGTAAATTCGGTGGTATCTACCACACGGTGGATCAATACATGGAGTTCGTGTGCAGGCTTCTGGAAGCCCTTCCCACGGCGCGATCCGTTATCGTGACGCACGCGGAATGGAGGGAACTCCTGGAACAGCATCCGAGGCGTGCTTCCCTGGGTCGGAGACTTGTTTTGATGGACCCGGTTCCTCCAGCGGAATTGCGTCTTGTCTTGTCCTCGGCGGATATTGGTGTCGTGGCAATTCCGCCCACTCCATCACAAGCGTTCCGAACGCCGGTCAAGACCGCTCACTATTGGGCCGCCGGATTGCCTATCCTGATCCCTAAAGGTGTTTCGGACGATGGTAAATTGGCAGAACGGCACGGCACCGGTATACTCGTGGACGACCTCCCTTCGGCCGCAATGGGGGAATTGGTGCAAAAGGTCGCTGAGTTCCGCGCAATGGACCCCAAGGCACTTCGCGAGCGGTGTATCGACTGTGCCATGCGATACAGGGATACATCCCTTTCCGTGGAACTCTTGAAGGACATCCTCCAATGAAGGTGGTCATTACAGGTGCTACGGGTGCGATCGGACAGGCCTTTCTGACCAGGCTTTTGGCATCAGCGGATCCCCGCTTGCGGAGGATGGATGTCATTGCCTTGACCGGTTCGACCGCGGGGAAGCAGCTTATTCACGAACGCTTTCCTGCAGTACAGGCGATCCAGCACACGGCATGGCGCGGGGAAGAGTTGCGGAAGGCACTGGCGGATGTGGATGTGCTCGTCCATCTCGCGTGGTCCAGTGTGCCCGGTACCGCATCCTTGGATCCGGATGCCGATCTGCGTGAGAATGTGCTGGACCTTCTGCCCGTGATGGACCTGGCCGCTGAATGCGGTGTTGCCCGGGTGCTCTTCGTGTCGTCCGGTGGGACCGTGTACGGCCCCATGCTGCAAGAGCTTCCGATCACAGAGGACCATAGGCTCGCTCCTGCCACAGCGTACGGATCGTCCAAGCTTTCCTTCGAGCATATGCTGGGTGGGCATGCTGCAATGCATGGCTACAAGCCTGTGGTTCTCAGGCCGTCCAATGTATACGGCATGGCGACCTTCAACTCTAAGCCGCAAGGGGTTGTGCAGCATTGGATGAAGGCCATTCTGGAGGACCGACCGATCGAGCTTTGGAACGAAGGGGCCACCATGCGCGACTTCATCCATATCGACGATATGGTCGAGGCGCTGATCCTGGCCATGATGTACGCTGGAAACAGAACCGTGTTCAACATCAGCACGGGTGTGGGTACAACACTATCGGAGTTGGTGTCGAAGTTGGAGGAAATTGCCGGGCGAAGGATCGATATCGTCCATCGTAACGGTCCTGCAGGAGCTGTGGATAGGAATGTACTTTCCCCAGCTATGGCCCGGTCCGAATTAGGCTTTGAGGCCGAGGTGTCCTTGGATGAGGGCTTGCGACGTACCTGGCGGATCTTGTCGGAACAACTACCGGAACAAGGCTGAGAACGCCTTCATGTACCGTCGCTGCTTGAAGTAGGTGCCTACGATTATCCGTATTCTTCGCCGGGAGAACCGGCGTATCACGGATGGAGGTAGTTCAGGTATTTCGCGTGCCATCCAACGCTGGACATAACGCAAAGAGCGCGAAAGTCCTTCGATATTGCTCATGCTGGAATGGCCTGTTACCCGGTAATGGTATGTGGGTGCATCCACATGGATGTATTTCCGTCCGCTGGCCAAGGATAAGAAGAACATGAGGTCTTCAGCGTGGGTCACTTCGGTGTTGAAATGGAGCTTCATGGACGGTTCCAAACGCACCATCCAACTCGGACCAAAGAAGCAACTGCCGGTCATGGATGCAAGTTCGATCAGGGGATCCCCCGTGAACGTCGGTTCGAATATGCGGAGCACTTTTCGCATGCTCCGGTCATGCACGACGACCGTGCCATCGGCGAAATGTGCGTCAGGGTCCGCAAGAAGGGCATCCACACGCAACGCGATACTATCCGGAGGGAGCCTGTCATCCGAATCACATAAGCACAGGAACGATCCCTGCATGTGTTCAAGTGCAAGATTCCTGGCTTTGCCTATTCCTCCATTCTCCCTTTCGAAGACCCGCATACGGGGGTCATCGAAACTTGCGATAATGGCCGCGGTACCATCGGTACTGCCATCGTTGACCACCAGCAGTTCCAACTCCGCATAGGTCTGCGCAAGTACGGACGTGATCGCATCGGCGATGTATGCCTCCGCGTTGTACGTGGGCATGATAACGCTGACCAAGGGGCGCATCGATTCAGCCATGTTCGATCAGCTTCTCCACCCGCTCCAACATCCTGGTATAGCCATGGTCCCTTGCGAAGGCAATGCGCCGTTCTCGATAGGATGGGGCTTCCAATACATGGAAATGCTCCACCGCGTGGGAAAAGAAAGCCCGTATATCTTCGCCTTTGGTCGTCATCACCAATAGGTCCTTGTGCTTGCGATAGGCGCGAATGTTGCTGGATACAACCACATTCCCAGTGGACAGATACTCCAGCAGCTTATGCGAGTTCGAGCATTGGTCCTCGGAAAGGTCGTCCCGATAGCAAAGCAATAGGATATCCGCAGCGTGCAGTGCGGGTATGAGTTCTTCCTTGCTGACCAGACCATGGAAATGGGTGTTTGGTAGGCCAAGTACGGTCTGGAGATCTTCGTCCGGATGGTCCTTGCGATAGGGTCCATAGAAGTCGAAATCCAGATCGGCGTGGTCCAACGCGATCGCACGGATAGCCCCCCAATCCACATAGTTCCATTGCATTTGCCCTGCATAGGCCACCCTGCGCGGTCCCGAAGGTTTGTTCCCGGCAACTTGCTTGGCGTGTTCCAACCAGCGCTCATCGAGGGCATGCCCGATGTCGACGACATGTCCCCTGCCGACAAAGGTCAAGGCTTTGGCTTGTATCGCATCCGAAACGGTCAGTATCAGCTCTGCTTCCTTGAGAAGTCCGCTCCCTTGATGGAGAATATCGATATCCGCTAAATGAAGAAGAGGGTATCCCATGCCCTTCGGAAACCACTGCATCCTGCTCGTGTCGAAGCACCACAACACGTCGAACCCGCCCCCGGTCGCCGCGCCCAACTGTCGGATCAGGCGCTTGTAGTACCACATGTGCAACGCTCTTGGCATGTGGTTGATACCACGGAACCAATGCCTGTAGGTGGCCACGTGCACCTTTCCTTCGCGACGTATCGATACGCTTCGTGTGCTGCTTGTTGGCGGGTCCAGGAACACCACGGTATTCCCACGAGCGACCAGGGCTTGGGCCAAATGGTGCTTGCTCATGTGCAGTCCATCCCACGGCTGTGGGCTGATGAGCAAGATCCGCTTACCACTGAGTTCCATCCTGTATACTGAGTCCTTATTGCGCAGATGGAGGCTGTTCAGGACCGCTCCCGGCACCAACCCGCGTGGGCAAAGGTCCGTATCCTGGCCGAGTTGGTCATTGCCTGTTCTTCTACCAGTAGGAGATGAGATAGCTGTCGAAGAGCACGTTCCGGACCAACATCGCCATGATACAGGCCAGGGTGAACAGGAGGGTCGCCTTTACATATTGCCTGGCCCAGGCTGCGCCCGACCGGTGCAGGATACGTGCACCCAGGTATGCATACATCGTTCCACCGATAAGCCCGAAAAGGAAGACCGCCTGGCCCACGTCCTCCAGAACATACAGTCCGGTGTATAGTGCCAAGCTGCCCAGAAGCGCATTGACCAGTTGGAACCCGAACAACCTGCGCTCCCTGCCCAGCACAGCGAACAGCGATACCATGGGTTCCGCCATCAGGCGAACGTAGAAATACGGACCCAGCATGGAGGAGAACACCCCTGCTTGCGACCATTCAGGTCCGAGGACGAAGCCGAACAGGATGTCCCCGAAAACCACGAGTGTTGCGAACGGCAGCACACCCAGGATCATCAACCGGTCGAACAAGCGGGAGGTGATGGAGGGCAACTTCGCGTGGTCCAGACGAAGGGTCTCTGTGGCCTTCTGCATGAAGACCGTGGACAGGCTGTAGCCGAACAAGCGAAGAGGTATCATCAACAAGGCCGTGGCCAGGGCAAACTGCCCCATTGCCGCAGGGTTGCTTGCCCCGGCAAGAAAGAACAACGGCAGTTGTCCGAAGAGCAGCCCAAGGGATCGTGTGGGAAGCACATACCGGGGGTAGCGCCGATACCGGCGCAGCATGGCCAAAGCGCGCAGGGGATTCCGCAGGTGTATGGACCGCTGAATACCAAAGTTGCGTAAGGGCTTCATGAAGACCCCGAGAAGTGCGCCGCGCACGATGACCTCACCCAGGATCAAACCATGGATCGCTCCATTGCTCAGCCATCCGAACACCACGTTGAACAGGCGTACGACCACATTGAACCCCGCATTGAACCCGCTGTTCACGGCAAAGGCCTTGTGCCTCCCGCAGGCCTGGCCGAAGATCAATGAAAGGCCTTGGAGCAGGATCGCCAAGGGTAACAGCAAGGCCCAGGAACCAAGGATGCCCCACCCGGGCACTAGCGCGTAGAAGCTCTCCCTGAAAGGCACAAGCAGCATGCAGATCGATACGACAAGCAGTAACAGAAGCAATGTGCCACGGAACAATTCCCGGAAGTGGTCCTCCCGCGCCGGAAGGATGAAGGCGAGTGGATAACTCCCCGTGGCGAGGACGGCCACGTTGGTGGTGATGGCAAGGAAAAGACCATACACACCGTAGGCCTCAGGGCCATAAAGCCGCGTTACGAGCGGTGTGAGCAGGATCTGGCTCAGTGTGCCGATCAGCGCGCCCGATAAGGTCACCGTGGCATTGCGGGCGAAACTGCCGCGACTGCGTATCATGCGCAGGTCCTGCAGCCATGCATCCACTTGTGTACGAACCGCCCTTCGCATGGTATGCGGCCAAATGTAGCCCGTGGCGGGGCTCTCATCAGCACTGTTCCGGCCGGCCTATCTTGCGCTACTTTCTGCGCGCCCCCTTTATCGATGAATGTTTTTGTCCTGAGCACCGGCCGTTGTGGCTCCACCACGTTCGTTCGAGCGTGCACCCACATCACGAATTACACTGCAGGCCATGTGTCTCGTGCAGGCATGTTGGGTTCGGAGCGCATGGCTTTTCCAAAGGACCACATCGAGGCCGATGCCCGATTGCCCTGGTTCCTGGGCCGGCTTGATGAAGCGTTCGGCGACGACGCGCTCTATGTGCACCTCACACGGAATGACCAGGCCGTGGCAAGAAGCCATGTCGATCGTTGGCATTTCGGCATCACCAAAGCCTATCGGGAAGGTATCCTTCATGACCTGCCCGAGGGTGTGGATCCCATGTCCCTCACCATGGATTATGTGCATACGGTGAATGCGAACATCCGCTATTTCATGAAGCAACGTCCTCACACCATGCTGTTCCGCTTGGAGCACGCCAAGGAGGATTTCAAGGCATTTTGGACGCGCATCGGAGCACAGGGTGATCTCGAAGCCGCATTGGACGAGTTCGAGGTGAGGCACAATGCGACAAAAGAGCGGTCCATCGGAGTGCCAGCGCGGATCTGGTATAAACTGCAGCGTATCCTCAAGGGGATTCCGGACTTCCTGCGTAAGGCATGAGCGGTCCACACCGGCCGTCGAGGTCCTTCACCGAACTGCTGCTGGCTTCGGGGAACTCCGCCAAGCTCGTGGAGCTCCGAGCCTTGCTTCCCACCCATATCAAGGTCCGTGGGTTATCGGAACTCGGGCTGCCAACGGACCTTCCGGAAGATGGTAGCACCCTTGAGGAGAACGCATTACAGAAAGCATGGGAAGCGTACCGCAGCAGTGGCCTTCCTAGTTTGGCGGACGACAGCGGGTTGGAAGTGCCCGCCTTGAACGGTGCTCCCGGAGTGTATTCGGCCCGCTATGCCGGACCGGAGAAGGATGATCGGGCCAACTTGGAATTGCTGCTGCACAGCCTTCAAGGCCATGCCGACCGTCGGGCGCGATTCCGAACGGTGTTGGCCTTGGTATCCTCCCACGGAGAACATCTCTTCGAAGGTGTGGTGGAAGGGCATATCGATGAGCTGCCCAAGGGCGATGCGGGCTTTGGTTACGATCCTGTATTCGTGCCGCTCGGTGATACCCGGACCTTCGCACAGATGGATGCTGTCGCCAAGAATGCCATCAGTCACCGGGCGAAGGCGATGCGAGCGCTGCTGGCTTACTTCGACGGGCTTGATGCGAGGGGATGAACGTCGCGGACCTATCGGTGAACCGCACGACAGCGGTCTTCCGTTCGCTCAGTGCAAGACGGTCCGCTGCAGCATTTCATCGATAAGGCCGTTCATGGCCAGCGCCGGGGTTATGCCGGCCGCAGCCAGCATCTTCGGCAGGATGCTCGCATCGGAGAACCCGGGTACCGTATTCACCTCGATGGTCACCAAGGCATTCCCATCCGACACTGTGTCGTCCCACATGTGGTCCACCCGCACCATACCCCGGCAGCGTAAGGCTTGGTAGATCGCCAGTGATCGATCCTGGACCAGGCGTGTGATATCATCGGGTATTGGTGCAGGAACGATCTCTTCCGTGTCGTTCGCGTGGTATTTCGCATCGTAATCGAAGAACTCATGCGACGTACGGATCTCGCACACAGGAAGCGCCGTGGCTTTTCCGTTCCGCTGGATCACGCCGCAGGTGAGTTCACGTCCGTGTATCGCGCCCTCCACCATCACCCCGTCACATTCCTCGAATGCTTTGTCCAATGCGGTTCCCATGGCTTCCGTCGAACCCACTTTGGTGATACCGAGACTGCTTCCGGCCCGGTCTGGTTTCACAAAACAGGGTAGACCAATAGCCGAGGCACGCTCCAAGAGGTCGGGCATCGTCTTTGTCAGGAATACCGCAGGGGCCACTGGAAATCCCATGCTGCGTAGCAAAGCCGTCGTCGTGTATTTGCTGAACGTAACGGCCATGTTCAGCAGGTCCCCGGTCTGGTAGGGAATGCCCCTCATGTCCAACAGCCCTTGCAGGAGGCCGTCCTCTCCAGGGGTTCCATGGATCATCACCAGTGCGGCATCCACATTGCGACCACCCTGGCCAAGGTCCACGGTGAATGTTCCACGGTCGAAGGGAAGTGCAATTCCGGACGCGGTCTCGCACGTCCATCGGTCGCGTTCAATGGTGATGTAGAATGGGAGGAAGCGCTCCGTATCGATGGCCTTCATGGTGCTCTGAGCACTCTGGTGGCTGATGACGGATTCTCCGGAATAACCACCGCGTAGCACGGCGATCAAAGGCTTTTCCATGGTCTATGTGCGGTGTGGAAGGTGGTCGCTGGCCCCCCGGCGAGGGCGGTAGGCGTACGGAGCATGTCCGGTTGCGCGCAAAGAAAGGCAAAGAAGCAGAGTCCAACGTGTGTCGCGAGCAGCCATCTGGCTAACTTTGGCGGATACCCGGGAGGCACCCCCGGATAAGCCTGCATTCGTGTTCAAGCGCTACATCCTGCCCATTCTACTCCTCGGCTTGATATTGTTGGGCGGCTGGTGGTGGCTGCGCTTATACACCCTGCACAACATCACCATGCGTGTGCCCGACATGGTGGGCCTGACACTGGATGAATGTGATGCCCTCCTCAAGGGCCGCCAGCTGGAGGCAGTGGTGATCGATTCGGTGTACGTCGAGGAGCACCCCAAGGGCTCTGTGGTGGACCAATCGCCCAAGGCGGGTGTGGAAGTGAAGCCCGACCGCAAAGTGTACCTGGTGCTCAATGCTAGTCAACCAAAGATGATCGACATGCCACGTCTTGTGGACCTATCCAAGCGTCAGGCCATGTCGATCCTGGAGATCATCGGACTCAAGGTGAAGGAGTTGGAATACAAGCCGGATCCTTGCGTCGATTGTGTTGTGGAGCAGCTTTACAAAGGTGAGCCCATTCCACCGGAAACACGGATCCGGAAGGGCGAATCCATAACGCTTGTACTCGGCAGTGGGGACAATGGCGAACGGGTGCCTGTTCCTCAGCTTCGCGGACTTACGAATGCCGAAGTGAAGACCGTGTTGAACATGGCCTCCTTGAACCTGGGGATCATCGTGGAATGCGTGGGTTGCAATAGCAGCGTCGATTCCACGTTGGCACGGGTGTACCGTCAATCTCCTGGCTCCGAGAGTATGGGCCGCATCGCGATGGGAAGCATGATCGACATCTGGCTCACTGCGGACACCACTGGTCTCGCCCCGCCCCCAGGATGGGATGACCCCGCTCTTTATATGAATACCGACAGTCTTGATGCAGGTCTTTAAGGCTACGGCCGTCACCTTTTTCGCTTTGCTCGTAAGCACCTTGTTCGCCCAGGAGGGTGAGGTTGTGAAGGCACTTTCGGCGCGGCCCGCCCAGATGCCCGCCATGGGCGTTTCCAAGGCCGACGTGCGCACCCACTTCATCTACCAGAACCTGCCACAGGTGCTACCGGTTATCGACGATTTCTCCGTGGACCGCACGCGGAAGCGCTGGGCGACCCCGGATGACGCCAATGTTACCCTGGACCAGACCATCTACGGACTGGAAGTGGCCGGTGTATCCACCCCGGACATGGTGTTCTCCTCGGATACCACCTTTCGGTTCATCGTCGACACCACCGATCCGGATACCGTGATCACCACGCGCGAAGCGCTCCCGGAGGTCATTGTAACACTACGTGATCTGGATGTATTCCCTCCGACAGAAGAGCAGGTCACGGTATGGCCGCCTTACACCATCTACGATACACTGGCTCTTCCTCCTCTTGATACGCTCTTCCAGTTGGTTCCCGATATCGTTCAGGACTCCCTCCTGGTCTACGTCGTTGCGGCCGACCCGGGCACCTATTCCAGTGGTGCTACCACCGTGCCCTTCATCCTGTGGGAGGATGACGATGTGTATGTGAACGATACCTATCCGGTTGCACCGCCCACCATCGGGGTGGCCACCTTCGATGGTATCGCTCGCGATGGTCTGCCGTACGACTTTGCCAATTATGGGTCCTACGGCATCGCGGATAAGCTTACTTCGGTGCCGATCGATCTTCTCCTGCCGGCCAGCGATTCCGTGTACCTGAGTTTCTATTATCAGGCAAGGGGGCTCAGCGGGGATGCGTTCCCGCAGCCACAGGATAGTCTCCTGCTGGAGTTCTATGCCCCCCTTGAGGATACATGGTACGGGGTGTGGCGCTCGTCCTACCCGAATACGTCGGAGGTCCTCCGGTTCCGCCAGGTCAACATCCCCATCCGTGAGTTCCGCTATCTTCAGGACGGCTTCCGGATGCGGTTCTCCAACTACGCCACGCTCAGCGGATCCTTTGACCATTGGCACCTCGACTACGTTCGCCTCGGGGCCCAGCGCCGCTTCGACGACACCACCCTGGTCGATGTGGCCTACATACAGCCGGCCAGCACACTGCTCGAGACATTCACGGCCGTTCCCTTCAACAAGTTCGAACAATCACCTGCATCCTACATGGCGCAAGCCTTGCCCTTGCAACAGCGGAACTTGGATGACCAGGATCGCTTCATCACCTATGGCATGGCCGTTGAACTGGAGGATGGGGGCGGAGCACAGGACTTTTCCAACGGTACCAACACCAGTGGCAATGCAGCCAGTGTTTTCACGGTGGACAATCCGGTCAACAGCGCGCCGAACAATTTCCTCTACGATGCATCCTTGAGCACCGATGCCGCATTCTGGAAGGTCAAGTTCTGGACCAATGCGACACCCGACATCAATCGCTACAATGACACCACCACCTTCGTGCAGGAGTTGAGCAACTATTATGCATATGATGATGGCTCTGCCGAGATGGGCTATGGACTGAACACCGCTGGTGGAAAGCTTGCCTACCGGTTCGATCTTGTGGGCGGTGATTCGCTGCGTGCCATACGCATGTACTTCAACCCCATTGCGAATGCTCCGCCGGCGAACCAACCTCCATCGGGCTCCTTCTTGCTCACGGTATGGCGAAGCTTGGATCCGGAGGTGGTCATCCACCAGAACTTCTCCTTCTCGTCACCGGAGTATCGCGATCACGGACTCAACAAGTTCGTCGAGTACCCACTGGATTCGGCGATCTGGGTGGAGGGTACAGTCTTCATCGGCTGGACCCAGACCAACACCACGAACGTGAACCTTGGGTTCGATCGCAACCGCAACAACGGCAACAAGATCTTCTTCAAGACCGGTTCGCTTTGGCAACCCACCCAACAGCAGGGTTCCCTCATGATGCGCCCGGTCTTTGTGGCAGCGGTCGATCCGTTCACAGGGGTGGAGGAACAATTGCCACAGCTCGGCTCCTTGTTGCTTTTCCCCAATCCGGCCAATGATGAACTGCGCATCCGTTCCGATGTGGACGTTGTGCCGGGCGCGATCGTCGAGATCATGGATGCCTTGGGCCGCTCGGTATTGCGTTCGGCCTTTGTGGACCAAGGACGCATCTCCGTGGTGGACCTGGCCAACGGACTTTACACCGTGCGCCTTTTGGATCGCAGCGGAACCCTTTTGGGATCGGGCCGTTTGGCCATACAACGATGACGGGAACAGAGCCTTTGGACCCTGCCGGAGAAGAGCAGGAGTTGTACGAGCATCACCGCATCGTTTGCGATCCTGGTCAGTCGCTGACGCGCTTGGACAAGTTCCTGTTCGATCGCCTGGCCCATACTTCGCGCAACCGTATCCAAGTGGCCGCCAAAGCGGGCAATGTGCTGGTGAACGGCACCCCCGCCAAGCCCAGCCAGAAGGTGAAGCCCTTGGATGAGATCAGCATCGTGCTGCCTTATCCCATGCGGGAAGTGGAACTCCTTCCGGAGGATATTCCACTCGATGTGCTCTACGAGGACGACCATATCCTCGTGCTGAACAAACAGGCCGGGCTGGTGGTGCACCCTGGCCACGGCAACTGGACCGGCACCTTGGTGAATGCCTTGTTGTTCCATTTCGGTAAGTTGCCCTCCACGCCTGGTAGCATAAGCCCCCGGCCTGGTCTGGTACATCGCCTGGACAAGGATACGAGCGGTGTGATGGTGATCGGCAAGACCGAGGAAGCGCTGACCCATCTTGCCCGCCAATTCTTCGACCGTACGAGCGACCGGCGCTACAATGCCCTTGTTTGGGGCGATTTCGGTGACGATGAAGGTGTTATCGAA
>CAYQMC010000005.1:0-2019 GCA_964418285.1 uncultured Chryseobacterium sp. | reverse complement strand
CGGCCGCCACGCCAAGGACCGCACGGTACAGTTCGTCTACTTCGACGGCGAACAGGGAAAGCACGCCCTGACACGCTGGAAGGTCCTGGAGCGATTCCGCTACGTGACCTTGGTGGAATGCAAGCTCGAAACGGGAAGGACCCATCAGATCAGGGTCCACATGCAGCACATCGGCCACCCTTTGTTCAACGATGCCGCCTACGGTGGCAACCGCGTTTTGAAGGGAACCACTTTCACGAAGTACAAGCAGTTCGTGGAGAACTGTTTCAAGGCGATCCCCCGGCAGGCGCTGCATGCACGCACGCTCACGATCGACCACCCTGTTACCGGCAAGCGCATGCATTTCGAGAGCGAGTTGCCGGCCGACATGCAGGCTGCGCTCGAGAAATGGCGCAACTACACGAACGTGAAGCCCTTGGAAGATGATTCGGAGGAGCCCTTGGACAAGGAGGCGGCCAATAACATGAAGTGACCGCAGTGGCGCCTAGGTGCGGATCACCTTACCACTTCCGGTCCGCTGGATCTTTTTCAAGGCCTGAACCCTTCGCGGCCATTCGTGCGGGTGGAGAACGGCCATCACTTTTTCCAGAACCCCCGGTAGCACCTCGTTCTCCGGCAGGTCGGTCTCCAGCACCAGCATCACGGTCTGGCCGAGTACATCATCCGGTATGGCCGTGAAGTAGTGCGGGAAAGGAATTGCACTGGCCGTCTTCGCTTCCAACTGTTCAGGGAAGATCTTCTTGCCGCCGCTCAGGATCACGTTGTCGAAGCGACCAAGCCAGCGGAACGTATGGTCGTCGATAAGCTCCACAAGGTCGTTGGTCACGTGCTGTGTGGTGCTGAGGTGCGGTGTGTAGACCACGAGGCACCCGCGTGGGTCGCGTCCGAAATGCACAGCGCCGAGTGCCGTGAAATGATCGCTCCGTTCGGAGCCGTTCAGCCTGCGAAGCGCCACATGTGTTACGGTCTCCGTGCTGCCATAGCTCTGGTACACCTGTACGTCCAGGTGCGTAAGATCCTCGATCAGGGCTTCGGTCACCGGTCCACCGCCAAGCAGGATGGTCTCGAACTGGCGCTCCACCCGCGCTCGGTCCTCATGGATGATGCGATGCAACTGCAGGGGGACCATGGCCGCGAAGCGGAAGCGGTCGGGTACCGTGAGGTTATCCAGCACGCTGCCACGCGGATCGATGAGGTGCAGGTCTAGCCCCAGCACAAAGGCCCGCACAAGCATCATTTTTCCCGCGATGAAATCACAGGGCAGGCAATGCAGTACGCGGTCGCCGGCCATTAAACCGAACGTATCCCCGGTGCAGCGGGCGCTGGCCTCCAGGTCCGATCCGGGTATGTGGAAGTGTTTCGGGGGACCGGTGGTGCCACTGGTGGTGGCTGCCATCGAACGCCCTTGGGTAAGCTCCTCCAGGGTGCGCGCAATGGAATCCTGCCATTGCTCCGGTTCCGTTCCGGGTCCCTGGCCGCGCTCCCTGATCGCGGCGATGATCCCTGCAGCGGGTCGTCGTTGTCCGTCGATGGTGAGCAATGCGAATGGATGACCGTCGCTCATGGGCTTAGCGCACAACATGTTGGGCTGAGGGGGATCCTTCGCTCGGAGCAACCGGTGGGCCTGCTACGGACTTCAACACGACCTCCATTTCATGCATCAGCCCACTGCTCTTCCAGTGGTGTGCAAGCTGCTCGGTATCCGTCAACCAGGCACCTTGCGCGTGCAGGTGGACCAGCAGGTCGCGATACAGCCGGCCCATTGCACCCTGCATGTAGTTGTTGTGCCAAAGCAGGGTTACCACCCCGTTCACGGCGCGTACTTCGGCAATGAGTTCGAAGCAAAGTGCACGGGCCTGGTCGATGCTCAATTTCATGTTGAACAGGAGGGCAGCGTCCATTAAAACCAAGGGTACTTCCAGGATATCGATCAGGCCGCCGCGTTCAAGGTCGTAGGGCCGGAAGGGGTAGGCCATGCCGTTGCGGAATCCGGCACGATCGGAATAGCCGTAGGTCGTG
>CAYQMC010000004.1:0-37467 GCA_964418285.1 uncultured Chryseobacterium sp. | reverse complement strand
GGCCACGTTCATGGACCTGATCGAACGGCGCTACCCATGATGCGGACCATCCTAGTGCTCCAGCTGGCCCTGCTCGCGTTCCTCGCGAACGCCCAGGACCGCGACCAGCTGGTGAAGCAAGCGCGCGCGCACCTTGACACGCTGACCTCCGAAGGCTACCACGGACGGGGCTACGTGCAGGGCGGCGATGCGAAAGCGGCCGCCTACATCGCCAGGCAGTTCGAGCGCATCGGCCTGAAACCGGTGAAGAAGGACTTCTACCAGCCCTTCACCTTCAACGTGAACAGCTTTCCCGACAGCATCGGTGCAACGGTGGATGGACAGGTATTGCGCCCCGGCATCGACTACCTGGTGGATCCGGCTTCCGGTGCAGCATCGGGTAGCTACACCCTGGTGCACATCACCCCGGAGGACCTGTTGACCCCGGAGCGCCGCGCCATGACCATGGGGGTGCTGACGGGCAACGCCGCTTGCCTGCATCTATCCAACACCACGGACCGCGATTCGCTGCAACTCTTCGCAGCCCTGGCCCACGACCTCATGCACTATGGCCCGGTGGTGAAGCCCGTGGGTGGCAAGCTCACGTGGGGCGTGGCCACGGAAGCATTGCCCTTCCCCATGATCGAAGTGTCCGAGGCCTTCGTGAGCGACAGCGCACAGACCAACGATCTGCTCGTGGGGCACGAAGCGAAGAATGTGCTGGGCATGGCCAAAGGCAAAGGCAAGGGGTGGATCATCGTGGGTGCGCACTACGACCACCTGGGCCGCATGGGTCCTGACGCCCTTTTCCCCGGGGCCAACGACAATGCAAGCGGTGTGGCCATGTTGCTGAGCCTGGCGGAATGGTTCGCGAAGAAACCCGCCAAGCACAACATCCTCTTCGTGGCCTTTGCCGGTGAGGAGGCCGGCCTGCTGGGTTCCGAGTGGTGCGCCGTGGACCGCCCCATCGACCTGAAGGAGGTACGCATGATGCTGAACCTGGACATCCTGGGCACAGGCGACGACGGCATCATGGTGGTGAACGCCACTGCGAACGTGAAGGAATTCGACCGCCTGGTGGCGCTCAATGGCAGCAAGAACCACCTGCCCGATGTGCGTTCGCGCGGCCCCGCCTGCAACAGCGACCATTGCCCCTTCGTGAAGCGCGGTGTACCGGGCCTGTTCGTTTACACCCTAGGGGGTGTGGCCCACTACCACGATGTGAACGACCGGGCCGAAACCTTGCCCCTGACCAAGTACGGCGACCTGTACGCCTTGCTGAAGGACTACCTCATGGGTTTCCGCTGAAGCGGCACGGCTTCCGCACCGATACCGACCAAAGGACCAGCGCCCGTTCCGTGGAAAAGACCAACACCGCATCGCGCTCTCAGCTCACTGTGGTGCCCACACCCATCGGCAACCTGGAGGACATCACCTTGCGGGCGATCCGGGTGCTTACCGAGGCCGACACCGTTGTTGCGGAGGATACGCGGGTGACGGGCCAACTGCTGAAGCACTTGGGCCTTTCGAAGACCCTGGTAAGCTTCCACACCAACAACGAACACCGCATGGTGGAAGCCTTGGTGGAACGTCTGCAGCGGGGCGAGCGTTTGGTGCTCGTGAGCGATGCGGGCACGCCGGGCATCAGCGATCCCGGATTCCTGTTGGTGCGTGCGGCCGTGCAGCAGGGTATCTCGGTGGAATGCCTGCCAGGGCCCACCGCCTTCGTACCCGCCTTGGTGGTCAGTGGCATTCCCTGCGACCGTTTCACCTTCGAGGGTTTCCTGCCACCGAAAAAAGGGCGACAAACACGCCTGAAGGAGTTGGCGCAGGAAGAGCGCACCGTGGTGCTGTACGAAAGCCCGCACCGCATTGCCAAAAGCCTCCGCGAGTTCGCCGAGCATTTCGGTGCCGACCGCCAAGCAAGCGTAAGCCGCGAGATCTCCAAACTGCACGAGGAGACCCGGCGCGGTACCTTGGCCGAGTTGGCAACGCATTTCGAAGCGCACCCGGCACGCGGAGAAATTGTGGTGGTGATCGCAGGCCGGGGGTAGACGCCGCGCAGCGGGTGTAAGATCATTACCACACCACCTGCAGGGTCGACCCACTGGGTCGACTGCGATAATGCAAAGGGAAAAGGGAGAAGGAAGAAAGGGTGAAGGTTGAAGAAGGTTCCTACATAACTGAACGATATCTACATGCAAGCCTGGACCCTCACCACACACGGCGAACCGCATAAGGCCTTCGCCTTGCGCGAGCATCCCGACCCCGTACCGGGGCGCCACGACGTGCTGCTCGCCTGCGAAGGCTTCGGGCTGAACTACGCCGATGTGATGGCTGCCAAGGGGCTGTACCGCGATGCACCCCCACTGCCCAGCATCCTGGGCTACGAAGTGGTGGGACGCGTGGAGCAATGCGGGAGCGATGTGCCGCCGGACCTGATGGGCAAACGCGTGGTGGCCATGACACGCTTCGGCGGCTACGCCCAAAAAGCGGTCACCGACCACCGGGCCCTGGCCGTGATCCCGGACGACACACCGCTGGGCGAAGCCGCTGCACTGGCCACCCAAGGCTGTACGGCGTGGTACGCGGCCAAGCTCCTGTGCCCCCTGCATGCCGGACAACGGGTACTGGTGCACAGCGCCGCGGGGGGTGTGGGCCAGCTCTTGGTGCAACTTGCCTTGCACGCTGGATGCGAAGTGTACGCCGTTGCGAACGGCGCCGACAAGGTGGCCTACCTGAAGTCGCTCGGCGCGCAGCACGTCATCGACCGGGGAGCAGGCGACTATGCTTCGGCGATGCGCCGCGCACTGGGTGACCACCGCTTGGACGTGAGCTTCAACGCGGTGGGCGGTAGCAGCTTCCGCAAGGACATGGCACTCCTGGACAGCGGCGGACGCATCGTGCTGTATGGTGGTGCGGAACGTGGCGGCATCGGCCCCTTCGGCACCTTGCGCTTCGTGTGGCGGATGGGCATCATGCTCCCGATCTTCCTGATGATGAAAAGCCAGAGCATCCTCGGACTCAACATGCTGCGCATCAGCGAGAACAAACCGGAGATCGTTTCGGCCTCCATTGCCGGTGTGGCCGATGCCTACCGCAAGGGCATCCTGAAACCCCGCGTCCACCAAGAGTTCCCGTCTTCAGGCCTGCCCGATGCGCACATTGCCCTGGCTGGGGGGAAGACGATCGGGAAGGTGGTGGTAAGGTGGTAAGTGGCAACGCCCGATCGGACCATCCGCGAACTGAGCGCTCGTCAGTTGCGTTCTTCCACTGGTCTACCTTTGCACACCCGCATGAACGCCACTTCGGAACGCCTGCACCCCAACCCTTTCAAGGACTGGCGCCTTGGGCTGGACCGGCCGTTGCTCATCGCAGGACCGTGCAGTGCGGAGAGCGAAGAGCAGGTGATCGCCACGGCCAAGGCCATTGATGCCTTGGGCAAGGCACAGGTTTTCCGTGCCGGGCTTTGGAAGCCACGCACACGCCCCGGCAGCTTCGAAGGTGCTGGCATGAAGGCACTGCCTTGGTTGCAGCGCGTGAAGGCAGAGACGGGACTGCTCACCATGACCGAGGTGGCCACCGCCCAGCACGTGGAGGCCAGCTTGAAGGCGGGGGTGGACATGCTGTGGATCGGGGCCCGCACCACACCCAACCCGTTCAGTGTGCAGGAGTTGGCCGATGCATTGCGTGGGGTGGACATCCCTGTGTTCGTCAAGAACCCGATCAATCCGGACCTACAGCTGTGGATCGGGGCCTTGGAACGCCTCGCCGGTGCAGGGCTGACGCGCTTGGCCGCGATCCACCGTGGCTTCAGCTGGTTCGAACGCACACCCTACCGCAACAGTCCCATGTGGGAATTCCCCATCCGGCTGAAGGCCGCCTTCCCGGAACTGGAGGTGTTGTGCGACCCCAGCCACATCGCTGGTAGCCGGGAGAAGCTCGGCGCCATTGCCCAGCAGGCCTTGGACCTGGGCCTCAGCGGGTTGATGGTCGAAGTACACCGTGACCCCTTGAACGCTTGCAGCGACGCCGACCAGCAGCTGGATCCCACCGCCTACGGGGCCTTGTTGGACAGCCTGATCTTCCGCCAGGCCAGTCCCACTGCGGGCATGCAGGATCGCTTGCAAGAGCTGCGCGACCTGATCGACCAGATCGACGAGGAGATCGCCCAGAAGCTGGGCGCCCGAATGGATATCGCCGAACGGATCGGGGATGAAAAGCGGGCCCAGAACGTGGCCATCCTGCAGCCCGAGCGCTGGGAGAGCATCATGCATCGGGCCTTGGGGCAAAGTGATCATCTGGAGCTTAGCGAGGCCTTTGTACGCGAGTTCATGGACGCGGTCCATCGCGAGAGCATCCGAAGGCAAAGTGGCGGCCAGGGCCCTATTCCTGCAACCCAAGAGCCTCAGGATCCTAAGCATGCCCAGAGTCCGTTCTTGAACGAGAGCCGGGAATAGACCTACCTTGCTGCGCCTGCAAGCGTAGACTTCACCTTTTTTAGGAACCGACACGTACAACCGACCATGCTTAAACAGTACGCCCTGGGGATCGCTCTTCTATGCGCTCCCACCCTACTGAACGCTCAGTTCAGCTTCACCAACGCCACCAACCTCAAGAGCAATACCACCAACAGCGGGGGGTGCATGGGGGTGGTGGATATGAACGGCGATGGACTGGATGACATGTGCATCCTGGACGATAGCCGTGAATTCCTGGTGGACTACCAGAATCCGGACGGCAGTTTCACCTTGGTGGACTATGGCCAGGTAAGCAACAGTGGCCAGTGGGGGTGGTCCCTTGCCGATGTGGACAACGACGGACACCGCGACATGATCAGCGGAGGGAGCTATGATGGCATCCGCTACGTGCGCATCTCCGAACCCGGTACGAGCACCACCAGCAACCTGAACAATGGCAACATGTTCATGCAGTGCAACAACATCGTGGACATCAACAACGATGGGCACAATGATTTCTGGGCCTGCCACGATGATGCGGCACCGCGCCAGTGGCTGAACGATGGTAACGGCAACCTGAGCTATGCCGACATCATCGACTACACCAGCGATCCGGTGTCCGATATGAGTGGAAACTACGGCAGCGTTTGGACGGACTTCGACAACGATGGCGACCTGGACCTCTACATCGCCAAATGCCGCCAGAACGTGAACAACTCCAACGACCCACGCCGTTGGAACCGCCTCTTCGTGAACGACGGCAACGGCAACTACACCGAGCGCGCCGACGAGTTCGGTATCCAGATCCGCAACCAAAGCTGGACCGCGGACTTCGCCGATATCGACAACGACGGTGACCTGGACCTGGTGGTGACCAACCACGATGCACCGATGCAGTTGTTCGAGAACGATGGCACCGGCAACTACACCGACATCACCGATGGGAGCGGTTTGGGCATCAACGGCTTCTTCCTCCAGAGCAAATTCGTGGATTTCGACAACGACGGCTTTGTGGACCTGCTGATCGCGGGTGGCCTGGAGCGCATCTGGCGCAACAATGGCGACAAGACCTTCTCGCTCCAAACCGGGGTATTCCCCGCCAACAAGGCCATGCACAGCTTTGCCACCGGCGACCTCAACAACGATGGATTCCTGGACGTGTTCGCCAATTACGGCAGCGGTTACATCAGCGCGGACAACAACAACCCAGACCGCCTGTGGTTGAACGAGGGCAACGATAACCACTGGTTCGGTGTGCGTTTGCAGGGTACCGTCAGCAACCGCGATGCGATCGGTGCACGTGTCACCATCACCGGCCCATGGGGCACCCAGATCCGTGAAGTGCGCGCCGGCGAGAGCTACGGCATGGTCACCACCTTCATGTGCCACTTCGGCCTTGGACAGGAAACCGTGGTCCCGACCGTTACCATCAACTGGCCCAGCGGCCTCGAGGAGACCTTCACCGATGTGGCGGTGGACCAGGTGATCAACGTCATCGAAGGTGTTTGCGTGAGCCCCAGCGCGGCCATCACCACGCCCGGCAACTTCATCGTGTGCGGCAATGGCGATGCGATCACGCTTTCCGCCAATGACGGCTTCAACTACCTGTGGAGCACCGGCGAGACCACGCAGAACATCGCGATCACCCAGGCAGGCAGCTACAGCGTTACCATCGATGATGGCCAAGGGTGCAATGCAACAACGGCCATCTTCGTGGAACAAAGCCCCGATGAGACCCCCGTGGTCAGTGCCTTGGGTGAAACACGCTTCTGCGAAGGCGACGAAGTGGTCTTGGAATCCTCCTCGGCCGCAGGCTACGCATGGAGCACCGGCGCCACGACTTCGAGCATCGTAGTGACCGAAAGCGGCACCTACACGGTTACTGTGGAGGGTAGCTGCGGGGAGTTCACCAGCGCAGGTGTTGCCGTTGAAGTGCTCGATGGCCCTGATGCGCCGATCGCCGATGATGTGACGATCCCCGTGCCCGGCCCAGCCAGTCTTTTGGCCATAGGCGACAACATCCAATGGTACGATGTGGCGACCGGTGGTACCCCGATCGGTTCCGGTAACAACTTCGAAACACCGGTGGTCAGCACCATGACCTCGTTCTGGGCATCTGCAACCTTGGATAGCCCCGGTGCCCTGGCATTCGGTGGTGCCGAAGACCGCACGACCAACGGTCAGTTCCACCCGAATTCGGACTTCTTCCCGCTCTTCACGGCCACTGAGGCATTCACCCTGATCTCCGTGAAAGTATTCGCCAATGGCACCGGTAACCGCACCATTACGCTGCTCGACCGCACCGATGGAAGCACCGTTGCTACAGGCACCTACGCCATCCCTGATGGCGAAAGCCGGGTGACCTTGAATTACAGTGTACCAGGTGCTGGCAACTATGCCTTGCGCTGTGAGGGAGGAAACCCCCAGCTCTGGCGTGATGGCATCGGCAGCAACCCCAGCTACCCCTTCCCCTTGGGCGACGTGGGAACGATCACCAGCAGCAGCGTAACGGGCAACAACTCCACCGCGCTGTACTACTTCTTCTACGATTGGGAGGTGCAGGCCATGGGATCCACATGCGAAGGCCCCCGCACGGAAGTGGTGGTGAACGTGGGTAGCGTGGGCGTCGAAGATGCCGCTGGTTCCGAAAGCACCCGCGTGTGGCCGAACCCGGCCAAGGACCACGTGATGGTGGCCTTCGGCGAGGTACGCGGCAAGGTGACCGTGGATGTGCTGGACGTTACAGGCCGTATCGTGACCAGCCGTGATAGCGATGCACGTGCCAGCCGCGAAGGACTCATGCAATTGGATGTGAACGACCTGGCCCCGGGCGAGTACCTCGTGCGCATCATGCACCAGGATGGTACCAGCAGCCACCGCGTGGTCGTGCAATAGACCTTCTTCAGCTCTTTGGCGAAGGCCCGGCCCCCTTGTGGTGCCGGGCCTTTGTCTTGGTGTATCCTTTGGCCGGGCGCTGCGTTGAACGGTCCGGACCGCGACCCTGCCCAAGGCAGGCAAGCCTGCGGGACACATGGACCATGCGCATCACCAATTCGATCGGCCTGTTGGTACTGGCCATTTCATTCTCCGCTTGCGGTAAGGAAGCACTGGATGTGGCCCAGGACGTGGGTCTTGTGCCCAGCGGCTGCGGCAACGAAGGAGCTCGTTTCCAAGCCAGCATCAATGGAGAGGACTACTGCGCCAGCGCGCAGATACTTGCGACCGGCGACGGGTCCTCGGTGATCGTTACCGGGATCGACCTGTTGGGCAGCACGTTGATCCTGCAGCTGGATACCCTGGCCGTGGGCGATCATGCCATGACCGAAGCAGCGAACGGCGTGCTCTACATGCAGGCCGGAACCACGTATACGATCGCGCCTGATGCAGCCGGGGTACTCTCCGTCTCGACCCACGACCAAGCTGCGCGCAAGCTGAAGGCCAGCTTCGATGTGCCCGTCTTCAACGAGATGAACGGGGTCACCAAACAAGTGCAAGGCACCGTGGATGTCACCTACTCCACCGGTGGCTGAACCGACCGCACACTTCGGCACGGGTTTGGCCGAGGCCGCGCTAAACTGTTGCCATGAAAGCAAGCAGCACCCTCCTCATCGCCTTCCTCCTGCTGATCACTGCCTGCGAAAAGGATAAGGACGATCCCCTGGCACCCGTGCCCACACCGGCCGTGTGTGGTGTGGACGGGTTCCGCCTACAGGCCACGTTCGATGGAAGCGGCTTCTGCCCCAACGCCAGCCTCTTCGCCTCGGAGGGTGCCGGAGCCATCACCATAAGCGGGCTCGACCAGCAAGGCAGGAGCCTGACGCTGGAACTGGATTCGCTGACCGTTGGCACCCATGCCATGAACGAGGGCACCAACACGCTGCTCTACACCACGCAGCTCGCACTGGCCTACCTCACCAACAACACCACACCGGGAACCTTGGTGATCACCAGTCACGATGTGTCCGCACGACGCCTCAAGGGCAGCTTCACGGCCAGCCTCACCAATGAACTGTCGCCCACCACCAAGAGCATCAGCGGCGACTTCGATGTGGTGTATGTGGAGTAGCTCGGCATAAGGCCCACCTGCACATCCCGGCACGGCAGTACCTTGGTCGCATGGACCGGGCATCGTGTTCTCAACGCATCGTGGTGGTAGGCGCCGGTGGCACAGGATGCGCCCTGCTGCCCATGCTCATTGCTGCACGGCCCACCCACCTCTGCATCGTTGATGGGGATACCGTGGAGGCCGACAACCTGCATCGTCAACCACTGTTCGGTCCAGCCGACATCGGGCGTTATAAAGCCGAAGTCGCGTTGGCAAGGATCGAACACCAGCGTATCGACACCTGGCTCGAAGCCGTTCCCCGTTTCCTCGATGCGCCCAATGCACAGCACCTGCTCGCCGGCAGCACTGTGGTGGCGGACTGCACCGACGACCTCCATGCACGCATGCTGCTGGACCGCGTATGCGGTGGACTGAACATTCCCTTGGTGAGCGGTGCTGTGCACGGTAACCAGATCCAGGTGCTCACCCTGCACCAAGCATGCAGGGTGTCGCAGCATGGATATGGCTTACGCGATTGGTTCCCGGGAGGTATCGGAGCAGAACAGGACGGCTGCGATATGCGCGATGTGCCCGCTGCGGTGACCACCCTTGCCGCATCGTGCATGGCCATGCGCATCAACGCGGTGCTCGCTGGGGAAGACACATTCGCACAGGTATTGGACCTGATCGACCCGCGCAACGGAGCCTGGATGCGCATCTCGGCGCCCACCGACCCCAACGATGGAGAGCTGATCGCGCAAAGCGCGCATCGGCCAGGGCCTGCACATGGTTGATCCGGCCCGTACTCCTGCATTCCAACACATTGGGCGATGATCACCGTTGAAGAAGCCCGTGCCGCACTCCTGGGCGAGGTCCAGGTACTTCCCTCGGAGCGGCTCACCTTCCCTGAGGCCAACTTGCGCTACAGTGCCAAGGCCATTCGTGCAGCGCACGACCATCCCTTGTTCGACCAAAGCGCCGTGGATGGCTATGCCTTCGCTTGGGACCCAACGCTGGATGCGTGGGAAGTGGTGGGCGAAGTGGCTGCTGGAAGAACGCTCCGGAACAGCCTCGCGCCTGGCGAATGTGCCCGCATCTTCACTGGAGGGATGATCCCACCAGGCGCCGACACGGTGGTGATGCAGGAAAAGGTGGTGCGCACAGGATACCGGATGTCGCATACCGACGTGCGTCTTCGTCAAGGAGCGAACGTGAGGAAACGTGGGGAGCAGGTACGTGCCGGAGAAACAATACTCGCTGCGGGCGAATATCTAAGTCCACAAGCCGTGGGCCTGCTGCGTTCGGTGGGCGTTGAGCACGTGCTCGTGCATACCCGGCCGCGCATCGGCATAGTGGTGACCGGCAGTGAATTCACAAGCGGGCCGGACCCGGCCCCCGGCCGGATCTTCAGCAGCAATGGGGAAATGCTTCTCGCATGCCTCCGCCAGGAAGGCATGGAAGGTACTCTGCTGTACGCGCCGGATGACGAGGATGCCTTGAAAGCCACACTGCACAAGGCCATGCAGCAAAACGAGCTCGTGATCACCACCGGAGGTGTCTCCGTTGGCGACCTGGATCTGGTGCGACCAACGCTTGAGCTCCTGGGCACGCGCACCGTGTTCCACAAGGTGGCCCAGAAGCCGGGTAAACCGATGCTACTGGGTCGCTGGGGCGATACGCTGGTGCTGGGCCTGCCAGGCAACCCGCGCGCCGTGCTGGTGCTGTTCTGGATGTATGTGCTACCTGCGATCCGGGCCATGCAAGGCGCCGCGCGGTCCGAGTTGGGCAATGAACCACTCCCGTTGGGGCACGCCCTGGAGGTGAAGGGGGGACGCGCCGAATTCAGGGCTGCCCGCGTGCAAGGCGGGCACGTATCCCTGCTGGAAGACCAAGGTTCACACATGCTGGCCTCCTTCCTGAAAGCCGATGCCGTGGCCTACCTGCCCAGGGAACAAAGCAGCTTCGCGCGGGGCGACGTTGTCCAGGTGTACTACCTTCCCCGGTGATGCGAACGAACGAAGGATGGACCGGCGTCGTGCTCGCTGGCGGCACCAGCCGACGCATGGGCACGGACAAGGCCTTATCGACCCTAAGACCAGGTGGACCGACCCTCCTGGACCATGCCCTTGATCGGCTGTCGCCCGTGGTGGACGAGCTGATCGTGGTAGGGCATCCTGAAAGCCACGGGCATGTGGGGCCCTTTGTGATCCCCGACGACCAGCCCGGAAAAGGGCCCTTGGGAGGACTGCTCACAGCCATGCGTTATGCAACGCATGACAGGCTCCTTGTACTGGCCGTTGACGTACCCCATGTGGATGGCGCTCTGTTCCGCCGCTTACAAGCAGAACTGGGGCACTTCACCGATGCTGTGGTACCGCGCCATGGCGGTGGTATCGAACCACTGGTCGGCGCCTACCACCGCAGGTGTGCTTCGAGCTTCCAAGCCATGATCGCCGAAGGGCGTCTGAAGATGAGCGACGCACTGGCCCAAGTACGTACGGCTTGGTTGGACCTTATCCCCGGGGCCGGCGGCCTTCCGCAGGACCTGTTCCACAACGTGAACCGTCCGGAAGACCTGCCGTTGTAGAACGCAAGGAACCAAGGCCGGAGAAGTCGGTGGCGATCGGCCGATGGCCGTAACGCCTAATGAGGTGTACTTGGCGAGGGCAGCGCAGGCGGCTCGATCTCGTCCTGCACGATGTAGCTACCGGGATACTCCAACTTCATGTCGCGCAGCAGGCGCTCTGCCTCCAGGCGGGTACGCAGGTCGCCCACCCGAAGTCTGAAGTTGGGTGCCAACCAGCTCAGATAGGCCACCCGGTCGGGGTACTTCAGCAGAAAGGAGCGCTTTGTCTCTTCAGCGGTGCGCCGATCACCAAGGAAGATCTGGACGCGATATCCCTGTTGCGCTTGCTTACGGTCGGCATAGTCGGCCATGGCATGCTCCACACGCGGATCGACCATAAGCTCGATCCTGCCTTCCCGCTGCGGCAGAGCGGGTGAGGCCACCTCTGGTGAGTCAGAATGCAGTACGTGCGATCCGGCGCTGTACGGGGTGAAGGTCCGAACGGGAACAAGAGTGTCCTGCTGCGCTTTCAGACCAAGGTCGTAAACCAACAGGACGGCAATAAGGAGGGTATGACGCATGCCGCTCAAACAGGGCCAAAAGTATGCCGCACACCTTCCATAAGACCCTCGACCAGCGGGCATCAAGGGCTTGTTCGTAATTTAGACCGGCTCTAAATAGTGACAAGCCTGTGGCAACCTGCCCTTCATGCGCGCCCCGGTTCAGCTGTGCGCATATTTTTGCGCCCGGATCATCGGTGCGTGATCCCTACCAAATCGTCCGGAATGTCGCTTGCAGCAAGGATCACAGAACGTTTCCCCGGGCTTCTACAGGCTACCCTCGCGCTCTTCCTGCTCTTCTCATGGTCCGCTGCCAACGCGCAAGCGGCTGATGCTGAGCTGTATGCCAAAGGCGAAAAGCTCTTCAAGGGTAACTGCGGAAGCTGCCATAAGCCCGACAAGAACCTCACCGGACCTGCACTCGCAGGATCGCGTGCGCGCTGGGAAGGGCAGGGCGACATCTATGCCTGGATCAAGAACAGCACGAACTACCTGAAGACCGGCAACGCTTACGCGAACAAGCTGTTCGAAGAGTGGAACAAGAGCGTGATGACCGCACAGGCCGTCACCGAGGAGGAGATCGACGCGATCCTGTACTACGCGGACAATTACGTACCTCCTGCTCCGAAGGGTGGCGTGGTGGCAGATGGCCCTGCGCCAACCGGACCTACCGATGCAGGTGATGCCTGGATCTGGATGGCTGTATTGGCGTTGCTTTTCCTGGTCGTTGGCATTTCGCTGAGCGGTGTCAAGAAGAGCTTGGACAGCGCCGTGCGCGAGTCGGAAGGCCGCGAGCCCGCTCCGGACCTCACCTTCGGGCAGAAGATCGGCCAGTGGGCGTGGAACAACAAGATGGCCGCCACCATCGTGGGTCTCTTCGTGGTGGTGTGGCTCATCCTGCAAGGCTGGAACGCCTTGTGGACCGTTGGTGTCTACGGAGGTGACGAGGTTGCGCACTACAAGCCTGAGCAGCCCATCCTGTTCAACCACACCCTGCACGCGGGCAAGGTGGAAGCAGGCAACCTGGCCATCAACTGCCAGTACTGCCACAGCAGCGTGGAGAAGAGCAAGCACGCCGGCATCCCCAGCACCAACATCTGCATGAACTGCCACCAGGCCGTTGGTGAAGGTCGTTCGCCCGAGGGCACGGCCGAGATCGCCAAGATCTACAAGGCGGTGGGCTGGGACCCTGAGAAGTTGGCCTACACCGGTGAAGAGGAACCCATCCGTTGGGTGAAGGTGCACAACCTCCCCGACCACGCCTACTTCAACCACGCACAGCACGTGGCGGTGGGCAAGATCGAGTGCCAGGAATGCCACGGCCCCATCGATACCGAAATGGACGTGGCCGAACAGTGGGCCCCGCTCACCATGGGCTGGTGCATCGACTGCCACGGCCAGCGTGAGGTGAACATGGCCGGCAATGGATACTACGACGAGACCATGGCCCGCCTGATGGAGACCGATCTGGGGCACAAGGAACTGAAGAAGTATTTGGAGGACGACAAGATCACCGTACAGGAACTTGGTGGCTGGGAATGCGCCAAGTGCCACTACTAAGACCGAACAACGCGCCGCATGTCGAGCACGAAGCGATACTGGAAAGACCTCGGTGAACTCCACCAGGAGCCTGAGGCGATCAAAGGCCGGGAACACGAGTTCCCACAGGAAACGGCCATCGACCAGGTCCTGGGCGACCCGTCCTTCGGTGGTGCGTCCACCGGCCGCCGCGACTTCCTGAAGTTCCTCGGGTTCTCCGTGGGTGCAGCCACCCTGGCAGCCTGCGAGACCCCCGTGGTGAAGTCCATCCCTTACGTGAACAAACCAGAGGACATCACCCCCGGTGTGGCCAACTGGTATGCCAGTACGTATTACGATGGCGAGGACTTCGCGAGCATCCTGGTGAAGACCCGTGAGGGTCGCCCCATCCACATCAAGGGCAACCCCCGTTTCGGCATCAACCGCAACCCTGCGCTGGACAAGGGCAGCATCAATGCCCGCATCAACTCCTCGGTACTCTCGCTGTACGATGGTGAGCGCTTGAAGAGCCCCACGGTGAAGGACGGTGAAGGACACAGCCCCAGCACTTGGGCCGAAGTGGACGCTGCCATCGGCAAAGGCCTGGCCGCTGCTGCTGGTGCCGGAAAGCGCATCGTGCTGCTCACCAACACCGTCATCAGCCCGAGCATCAAAGCAGCAGTAGCGGCCCTGAAGGGCAAGTACGCCACCGTGGAGCATGTGCAATACGATACCATCAGCTACGCGGGCATCACCGGCGCCAACGCGAAGAGCTTCGGCAAGCGCGTGGTCCCGAGCTACGACCTCACCAAGGCCGACGTGATCGTAAGCGTGGAAGCCGACTTCCTCAGCAGCTGGGGCAGCACCACCGAGCACACCTGGCAGTACGCCAGCCGCCGCAACCCGGATGGCAGCATGAACCGGCACTTCCAGTTCGAGAGCCGCATGAGCCTCTCCGGCGCCAATGCCGATGAGCGCACCGCCATCAAGCCAAGCCAGGTGCCTTTGACCGTGATCAGCCTGCATGACCAGGTCGCAGCACGCACCGGCGGAAGCGCCGTGGGTGGCAGCAATGCCGACCTGGACGCAGCCACCAAGAAGGCCGCTGATGCCCTCGTGGCAGCGCGTGGCAAGAGCGTGGTGCTCTGTGGAAGCAACGACGAAGGCACGCAGGTCCTGGTGAACAGCATCAACAGCATGCTGGGCAACTACGGCAACACCATCGACCTGATCAAGCACAGCAACCTGAAGCAGGGTGATGATGCCGCCGTGGCCCAACTGGTGAAGGACATGAACGTCGGTGGCGTTGGCGCCCTGCTGATCGCCGGTGTGAACCCGGCCTACAGCCTGCCCAATTCGGAGGACTTCAAGACCGGAGTGGCCAAGGTGGGTCTTAGCGTAAGCTTCAGCGGCTACGCCGATGAGACCGCCAGCTTGTGCGGCTACATCTGCCCGGACAACCACTACCTCGAGAGTTGGAACGATTTCATGCCCAAGGTGGGCGAATACGCCCTGGCCCAGCCCGCCATCCGCCAATTGTTCGACACCCGCCAGTGGGGCGAAAGCCTGCTGCGCTGGAGCGGTTCGGACAGCAATTGGCACAGCTTCGTGAAGAGCACCTGGGAGCAGGAGCTCAGCGCACGGGGTGGCCTCTTCGGATCCTTCGAGGATACATGGAACACGGCTGTCCATAATGGTGTGTACAGCGCCGCAATTCCTGCCGGTGAAGCGGTCGCTTTCGCTGGTGATGTTTCCGCGGCTGCCGCTGCAGCGAAGAAGTCGGTCCAAGCCGGCGACTTCGAGGTCACCTTCTACACCACCGAAGCCATCGGCGACGGCCAGCATGCCAACAACCCCTGGCTGCAGGAGATGCCCGACCCGCTCACCAAGATCACCTGGGACAACTACGTGTGCATGAGCCCTGCCGACGTGGAGACCATGAGCTTGAACATGTACCTCGGCGAGCAGGCCCCGGCCAGCTTGGTGACGGTAACTGTCGGCGACCGGTCCCTTACCCTGCCCGTGGTGCCAAGCCCCGGCCAGAAACAAGGTACCGTTGCCATCGCCCTCGGTTACGGCCGCGGTGCGAACGGTGAGAAGGTGGGCAAGGCCGCAGTGGCCGGCGGCGCACCCGTGGGAGGCAATGCCTACCCGCTGACCAGCCTGACCAATGGGACGTTGAGCTACAGCGCTGTATGCAGCCTAAGCGCCACGGGCGATACCTACCCGGTGGCCATCACGCAGACGCACCTCACCCACATGGACCGCCACAGTGTGGTGCGTGAGACCAGCGTGGGCGTGTACAAGAGCGGCGACAAGGAGGCCTTCAACAAGACGCACATGTTGCCCGTCCACGAGGACGTCAACGGCGATGGTGTGATCAACGCACAGGACAAGAAACCCGTTCGCGAATTCGACCTGTGGGAGGAGCATCCGGTGGAAGGCGTCGGCCACCGCTGGGGCTTGAGCATCGACCTGAACAGCTGCATCGGTTGCGGGGCCTGCATCACGGCCTGCAACAGCGAGAACAACATCTCGGTGGTGGGCAAGGACGAAGTACGCCGCAGCCGCGAAATGCACTGGTTGCGTGTGGACCGTTACTTCAGCTCCGACATGACCCACGAGAAGGGCAAGGAGAAAGGTCTCGGCAAGATCGATCGCTATCTGGCCATGGAAGTGCCAAGCGACAGCCCGAAGGTGGTGTTCATGCCGGTGATGTGCCAGCACTGCAACCACGCCCCTTGCGAAACGGTATGCCCTGTGGCCGCAACCACGCATAGCAACGAGGGCCTGAACCAGATGACCTACAACCGGTGCATTGGTACACGCTACTGCGCGAACAACTGCCCGTACAAGGTGCGCCGCTTCAACTGGTTCAACTACGTGAGCGAACAATTCGGCGAGGTGAATCCCGCATGGGACGATCTGGGCCGCATGGTGTTGAATCCCGATGTGACCGTTCGTGCGCGCGGCGTGATCGAGAAGTGCAGCATGTGCGTGCAGAGCATCCAGGCTGGCAAGCTCGAGGCCAAGAAAGCCGGTCGCCCGGTACAGGACGGCGACATCGAGACCGCCTGCAGCGCAGCCTGCGGCAACGGCGCCATCGTATTCGGCGACCTCAACGACAAAGGCAGTACCATTCGCTCCAAGGCCACCAGCGACCGCAGCTATCACATGCTGGAGGAGATCGGCGTCCAACCCAACGTGAACTACCTGGTGAAGGTGCGGAACGTTGAGGAAGAAGCCACGGCATAAACGACGGAGGATAAAGAGGACCCCATGCATTCAGAAGCAGCGATCCGAGAACCGCTCATCCTTGGTCACAAGACCTACAGCGATATCACCAACGATATCGTTGGCCCGATCGAGAACAAGGCCCCCCGGGGCTGGTATGTCCTTATGGGCATTGCCAGCATCATTGCCGCGTACGGAACCGGCTGTATCCTTTACCTGATCAGCAAGGGCATTGGTGTATGGGGCCTGAACAAGTCCGTGGACTGGGCTTGGGACATCACCAACTTCGTATGGTGGGTGGGCATCGGCCACGCGGGCACCCTCATCAGCGCCGTGCTGTTGCTGTTCCGCCAGAAGTGGCGGATGGCCATCAACCGTTCGGCGGAAGCCATGACCATCTTCGCCGTGATCATGGCCGCCACCTTCCCCGGCATCCACATGGGCCGGATCTGGATGGCCTACTGGGTGTTCCCACTGCCCAACCAATTCGGAAGCCTTTGGGTGAACTTCAACAGCCCCCTGCTTTGGGACGTGTTCGCCATCAGCACCTACTTCAGTGTATCCCTCGTGTTCTGGTACATCGGCCTTATCCCCGACTTCGCCACCATCCG
Source organism: uncultured Chryseobacterium sp. (assembly GCA_964418285.1). Classification (GTDB taxonomy): domain Bacteria; phylum Bacteroidota; class Bacteroidia; order Flavobacteriales_F; family PHOS-HE28; genus PHOS-HE28. The sequence goes on along the minus strand of CAYQMC010000004.1, from coordinate 20,494 downwards.
CGACAAGGTGGCCAAGCCCGGCATGAAGAAGGTGTACGGCATCCTCAGCTTCGGCTGGACGGGTAATGCCAAGGCCTGGACCCGCTTCGAGGAGGTGAGCCTGGTACTGGCCGGCATCGCCACCCCGCTGGTGTTCTCGGTACACTCCGTTGTGAGCTTCGACTTCGCCACCTCCATCGTACCCGGTTGGCACACCACCATCTTCCCGCCCTACTTCGTGAGCGGCGCCGTGTTCAGCGGATTCGCCATGGTGCAGACCCTGCTGCTGGTGATGCGCAAGGTGATGCACCTGGAGAACTACATCACCGTGAAACATGTGGAGTACATGAACATCGTGATCATCGTCACGGGTTCCATCGTGGGTGTGGCCTACATCACCGAGCTGTTCATCAGCTGGTACAGCGGTGTGGAGTACGAGAGCTACGCCTTCATCAACCGTGCTACCGGTCCTTACTGGTGGGCGTACTGGAGCATGATGACCTGCAACGTGATCAGCCCCCAGCTCTTCTGGTTCAAGAAGTTGCGTACGAGCTTCATCTTCACCTTCTTCATGAGCATCATCGTGAACATCGGGATGTGGTTCGAGCGCTTCGTGATCATCGTGACCAGCCTGCACCGCGACTACCTGCCCAGCAGCTGGACCATGTTCCACCCCACCTGGGTGGATGTGGGCGTGTTCGTGGGAACCATCGGCATCTTCTTCACGCTCTACCTGCTTTTCGCACGCTACTTCCCGGTACTGGCCCTGAACGAGGTGAAATCCATCTTGAAGGTCAGCGGTGAGAGCTACAAGCAGGAAGCTGCAAAACACCATCAGCACTAAGCGACCATGGGCAACAAGGTCATCTACGCGGTCTACGAGGATCCCGAACTCTTGAAGGACGGGGCCCGGAAACTGGTGTCCAACGGAGTAAAGGTCAAGGATGTGTATTCCCCCTTCCCGGTGCACGGCATCGACCCCATCATCGGAGTGAAGCGCACGCGCCTGGCGATCGTGGCCTTCATGTTCGGCATCATGGGCACCAGCCTCGCCTTGTTGGGCATCTGGTACTTCAACATCTTCGATTGGCCGATGAACATCGGTGGCAAGCCGAGCCAGGCCATGTACAAGAACCTGCCGGCCTTCATCCCGGTGACCTTCGAGTTCACGGTATTGTGCGCCGCCCATGGCATGGCCATCACCTACCTGATCCGCAACAAGACCCTGCCCGGCATGCCGGCCCGCAACCCCGATCCGCGCAGCACCGATGACAAGTTCATCATCGAAGTGCGGACCAATGAGAACCACGGCCACAGCGCCGAGGCCATCACCGATCTGTTGCGCGAAACCCCCGTGTTCGAGATCAACGAACGCCAGTACTGAACCGCGAGATGACGCAGCGCACGAACTTCACCGGCCTCACCATCGCCTCCTTGAGCGCAATGGTGCTCATGGCCTCCTGCACAGGCGACCCCAACAGCGCGGGTGTGGAATACATGCCCGACATGTACCGCAGCCCGGCCGTAGAGGCCTATGTGGACTACGGTCAGGATCCGTACCACTTCTCCGAAGAACTGGCCCAAGAGCAGCGCCAGCGCCAAAGCGCACGAAAGCCTGCCGATGGGACCATTCCCTTTGCCAAGGATGCCAGCAAAGCCGCGTACAATATGCCCTACCCCTACCCTGCCACGGCAGAGGGTTACGAGCAGGCCGGTGCTGAACTCATGAGCCCCCTGGCCATGACCGAAGCGGTCGTGGAACGTGGCAAGGTCCATTACACCAAGTTCTGCGCACACTGCCACGGAGCCAAGGGTGAAGGCGATGGCGGCGTTGTGGTGAACGGTAACTACCCCGTACCACCCAGCTACACAGCGGCCTTGAAGGACCTGCCGGAAGGCAAGATCTTCCACAGCCTGGTGTATGGGAAGAACGTGGCCATGGGCTCGCACGCTTCGCAGCTCAGCAAGGAAGAGCGTTGGGAAGTGACCCGCTACGTGCAGTACCTGCAGAACGGCGGCAAGCTCCAACGCGAGAACGCAGTGGCAGAAGCCGTAGCCGACAATTGATAACGGACGACAACGCAACAGCAGCGATGAACTTCACCTTCAGCAAACGGGCTCGCACCATCACCATGGTGCTCATCGTCCTGGGCGCGGTGGCCACGCTGGTCGGCATTCTTGGCGACCATTCGGACCACCACCAGCGCACCTGGGCCAACCTGCTCATCAACGGCTTCTTCTTCTTCGGCATCGCCATGGGGGCCCTCTTCTTCTATGCCCTGCAGAATGCTACCGAGACCGCATGGAGCGTACTCGTGAAGCGTGTTTTCGAGGGCATCTTCAGTTCGCTCTGGATCGGCGTGATCGCGCTGGTCATCGTGTTCCTCGGCGCTACGCTCCATTGGAACCACATCTACCACTGGATGGACAGCACCCTGTACCACGAGTACATGGTGATGGACGGCGATCAGGTGAAGGCGGCCGAAGCCACCGATGCCGGTGCCTTGGCCAACCCGAACTTCGACCCCATCATGGCAGGCAAGGAGGCCTTCCTGAACCTGCCTTTCTTCTGGATCCGTACCATTGCCTACATGGGCATCTTCCTCTTCTTCGCCTACTGGTTCCGCAGGAAAAGCTTGGAGATGGACCGCCTGACCGGGGACAGCCTGGTGAAGACCCACCTGCTCACCTACCGCCGCGGTGCCTTGTTCCTCGTGTTCTTCGCAGTGTTCAGCAGCACCCTTTCCTGGGATTGGTTGATGAGCATCGATGCGCACTGGTTCAGCACACTATACGGCTGGTACGTGTTCAGCGGCATGTGGGTAGGCGCCATGATCACCGGTGTGGTGCTGGTGCTCTACCTGAAGCGCAAGGGCCACCTGCCCCAGGTGAACAACAGCCACATCCACGACATGGGCAAGTGGGTGTTCGCCATCAGCTTCCTCTGGACCTACCTCTGGTTCAGCCAGTTCATGCTGATCTGGTACAGCAACATACCCGAGGAGGTGATCTACTTCCAGGACCGTATCGACAACCATCCGGGACTGGTCTGGAGCATCTTCTTCATCAACTTCGCGGTGCCGATGGTGCTGCTGATGAGCCGCGACGCCAAGCGCAACCCCCGCTTCCTGATCGGTGTGGGAACGGTGATCTTCATCGGTCACTGGTTGGATACGGCCTTGCTGGTGCTGCCCGGCACTTTGGGCCACCACTTCCACGGCATCGGCCTCCTGGAGGGGGGTATGTTCGTGCTGTTCCTGGGCGTCTTCATCACCCGGGTGTTGTCAACGCTTACCAAGGCACCGCTGACCCCGGTGAACCACCCGTACCTGGAAGAAAGCGTGCACCACCAGATCTGATCGGCCATGCAGAACGCACTTCTCCTGATCGTATCGCTTACCGGCCTATGGGCCTTCGCGCAGCTGGTGCAAGTGCGCAAGCTGGGTTTGCGCTTGCAACGTGTGCGCGTTCCGCATGTCAATAAAGAACAACAGCCCCCTTTGAAGGGTTGATCTAGAGAAAGACCGATGACCAAGCTGCTAATCCTGCTCGTGATCGTACTGGGTGTCCTGGCGATCGCCCAATTGGCCCGCGTATACGAGCTCACCTCCCGCCTGCGTGGCAAGCGCGAAGAGGATATCTCGCCAGCGGACAACCGCATGAACGCGCGCCTGATGTGGGTGTTCATGATCGCCTACTTCGCCTTCTTCCTGTGGCTGGTGGTGGCCTATGGCGATAAGATGCTGCCTGTATCCGCCAGCGCCCATGGGGTGGATACGGACTGGCTCTTGAACTTCAACTGGATCATCCTGTTGATCGCATTCGTACTGACGAACGTGCTCCTGTTCGTGTTCGCGGCCAAGTATGTCTACAGCAAGGACCGTCGGGCTTTCTGGCAGCCGCACAACAACAAGCTGGAGTTGATCTGGACAGTGATCCCGGCAGCGGTATTGGCCGTGATCATCATCTACGGTCTTACCACCTGGAACCGCATCACTTCCCCTTCATCGCCCGATGCGGTGGTGGTGGAGTTGTATGCCAAGCAGTTCGACTGGACCGCCCGTTACCCCGGGGCAGATGGTCAACTGGGAGCCACCGACTTCCGACTCATCAACGGTACCAATCCCTTGGGCATCGTGACCCGCGAAAGTGTTGCGGAGCGTTTGGCCGAGATGGACACGGAGATCGCGGAGCTGAAGGAGACGCTTGCGAATGCCGTCCTTCCTGATGCGAAACGCGATGAACTGACCGATCGGACGGAGCGGCTGGAGCGGCACAAAGCGCGCATCCTGAACCTGAAGACCGTGATGGAGATGGACATCGAATCCAATGGTGCTGCCAGCCTCTACCTCGCCGGAGGTGATGACGTGGTGGTGAAGGAATTCGTGCTGCCCCTGCGCCAGGAGGCCAAGATCCTGATCCGCAGCCGGGACGTGATCCACAGTGCCTACATCCCACACATGCGTTCCCAGATGAACGCCGTGCCGGGTCTCACCACCCAGATGAAGATGACGCCCATCATCAGCACGGACAGCATGCGCACCCACGTGATGAAGGATGAGGCTTTCGACTTCATCCTGCTTTGCAACAAGATCTGCGGGGCCTCGCACTACAACATGCAGATGCCACTGACCGTGGTGACCGCCGGGGAATACGATGCCTGGTACACCGAGGCCATGAAGAAACCTTTCACCGCTCCTGCGGTAACGGAAGAAGAAGAAGCTGCTCCAACGACCGAGGGAGAAGCTGAAGAGAACAATGCGTCGCCCACTGAGGTTGCAGAGGTCGGGAACGCCACGAATTGAACGTAACGCAAGTGAACACCATGGGTGCCCACACCACAGCTGACGCAGGCCATCACGCCCACCACCACGAGGAGAGCTTCGTCTCCAAGTGGGTCTTCTCGCAGGACCACAAGATGATCGGGAAGCAATTCCTGGTCACGGCCATATTCATGGCCTGGGTGGCGGTCATCATGTCGCTCATCTTCCGCCTCCAACTGGCCTGGCCAGGGGAAGGCTTCGCATTCACCAACTTCTTCCTGGGCGACAAGTGGGCCCCTGGAGGTGTGTTGGACCCGAACATGTACCTGGCGTTGGTCACGATCCACGGCACCATCATGGTGTTCTTCGTGCTCACCGGCGGGCTTAGCGGCACCTTCGCCAACCTGCTCATCCCCTTGCAGATCGGTGCCCGTGATATGGCTTCGGGGTTCATCAACATGCTGAGCTACTGGTTCTTCTTCCTCAGCAGCATGGTCATGCTGGCCTCGCTCTTCGTGGAAGGTGGCCCCGCCTCCAGCGGTTGGACCGTTTACCCACCCCTGAGCGCGTTGCCACAGACCATCCCCGGCTCCGGTGCCGGCATGACCCTTTGGCTGGTGAGCATGACGCTGTTCATCGCCAGTTCCCTCATGGGCGGCCTGAACTACGTGGCCACCATCCTGAACCTGCGCACCAAGGGCATGAAGATGACCCGCCTCCCACTGACCATGTGGGCCATCTTCGTGACCGCCGTGCTGGGCATCCTGAGCTTCCCCGTACTGCTTAGCGCAGCGCTCCTGCTCCTGATGGACCGCACCATGGGCACCAGCTTCTACCTCAGCGACATCTACGTCGCCGGTGAAGCGCTGGACCATGTCGGTGGTAGCCCCATCCTGTTCCAACACTTGTTCTGGTTCCTGGGACACCCCGAAGTGTACATCGTGTTGTTGCCCGCTCTGGGCATCACCTCGGAGATCATCTCCACCAACTCGCGCAAGCCCATCTTCGGCTACCGCGCCATGATCGGTTCCATCCTCGCGATCGGCTTCCTGAGCTTCATCGTGTGGGGCCACCACATGTTCATCACCGGCATGAACCCCTTCCTGGGCAGTGTCTTCGTGGCCACAACGCTGCTGATCGCCATACCCTCGGCGGTGAAGGTGTTCAACTACATCACCACCTTGTGGCGCGGCAACATCATCTTCACGCCTGCCATGCTATTCAGCATCGGTCTGGTGGCCACGTTCATCGCCGGTGGTCTCACAGGTATCATCCTGGCGGATAGCGCACTGGACATCAACGTACACGACACCTACTTCGTGGTGGCCCACTTCCACATCGTGATGGGCATGAGCGCCATCTTCGGCATGTTCGCAGGCATCTACCACTGGTTCCCAAAGATGTATGGACGTATGATGAACACGAAGCTGGCCTACGCCCACTTCTGGATCACCTTCGTGTGCGCCTTTGGCGTGTTCTTCCCCATGCACTTCATCGGCCTGGCCGGAGCTCCACGACGCTACTACAGCTACACGGAGTTCACCATGTTCGATGGTGTGCTGGACCTGAACGTGCTGGTGACCGTGTTCGCGATCATCGGTGCCCTGGCCCAGGTCCTGTTCACCTACAACTTCTTCTACAGCATCTGGCGCGGCCCCAAGGCGGTGCAAAACCCTTGGAGGAGCAACACCCTGGAGTGGACCACCCCGGTGGAACACCTGCATGGCAACTGGCCTGGCCCGCTGCCTGTGGTGCACCGTTGGGCCTATGACTACAGCAAGCCCGGTAAGGAGGAGGACTTCGTGCCCCAGACCGTTCCGTTGGAGGAAGGCGAGGAGGAGCACTAGTTCGACCATTCGCCGCATCGGCGACCACTTGGAATGTCCGCACCTTTGGTGGCGGACATTCCGCTTTTATAGACATGCGTTGCCTCGTTCTACTTGTCGCTCTTTGGGGCTGCCTGCCTTCAGCGGCGCAGCTGCTGGACAGCATCGCACTGTTCACAGCGCAAGAGCCGCGGTTCGTCGCCAAACTCGACATCCGAGGCAGTTTCATCCGCAACCAGAACGTACGGATCATGGGGGCCAAGGTCGGTCTGGAGCACGCCGGTCGTTTCCAATATGGGATCGGCTACAGCTTTCTCTTCACCCCCGTCCAGCGATCGGCGGTATTGGATGATGTTGGTGCAACGACATTACGGCTGCGCGTGGGCTACGTGACACCCTATGTGGATTACGCATTCTACCAACGTGGCCCTTGGGAAGTGCGCCTGCCGGTGCAGATCGGCATCGGCGCCGGATCCACCATCTATCGCGACGCAAGCGGACGCAAGCGACGCTTCCAGCACACCGGCCTTTTGATCTATGAGCCGGCCATGACCGTGCAGTACCGCTTCTGGAAGTATTTCGCCCTGAGCGGAGGTTGGGGATTCCGTCTGGTGCTGCAGACCGGTGATGCCCTCGGTGAGAACCTCAATGCGCCGATCTACTCCTTCGGACTTCGCGTTTTCTTCGGGGACCTGTGGAGGGATATCGGCGCCGACGGCGAGTGATCCGCACTGTGCCCCGGTTTACCTTTACGCGCCATGCCCGAGCCTTTCGACGTACGGAACGAACAGCGCGCCACTTCCGACAAGGAACTGGAACAGGTGTTGCGCCCCCGCCAGTTCGGCGAGTTCGCCGGGCAGAAGGCCGTTACCGACAACCTGAAGGTCTTTGTGCAGGCCGCCAAACAACGTGGCGAGGCCCTGGACCATGTGCTCCTGCACGGCCCTCCAGGATTGGGAAAGACCACGCTGGCCAACATCATCGCGCAGGAGATGGGCGTGGGCATTCGCATTACCAGCGGTCCTGTGCTGGACAAACCCGCCGACCTGGCCGGCCTGCTCACCAACCTGGAGCCGCACGACGTGCTCTTCATCGACGAGATACACCGCTTGACCCCGGTGATCGAGGAGTACCTCTACAGTGCCATGGAGGACTACCGCATCGACCTGGTGATCGACGCGGGGCCCAACGCACGCACGGTCCAGATCGCCCTGAACCCCTTCACACTCGTTGGCGCTACCACGCGCAGTGGCCTGCTCACTGCACCCCTCCGCGCCCGTTTCGGCATCAACAGCCGCTTGGACTACTACGATGCAGCAACCCTGAAGGGCATCATCAAGCGCAGCGCGAGCCTGCTGAATGTGCCCATCATCGACGAGGCTGCCGATGAGATCGCCCGCCGCAGCCGCGGTACTCCGCGCATCTCCAATGCCCTACTGCGCCGCGTTCGCGACTTTGCCCAGATCCAAAGCGATGGCACCATCGAACTACCCATCGCGCAACACGCCTTGAAGGCCCTGAACGTGGATGCACATGGACTGGACGAGATGGACAACCGCATCCTGGGTGCCATCATCGACAAGTTCGGCGGCGGGCCGGTCGGCTTGAACACGGTGGCCACCGCGGTGGGCGAAGAAGCCGGTACGATCGAGGAGGTGTACGAACCCTTCCTGATCATGGAAGGCTACCTGCAACGCACACCGCGCGGGCGACTTGCCACGGAGCGGGCATACAGGCACCTGGGGCGAGCGCCGAGCGCGAAGCCGGGTAGTTTGTTCGAGTGAAGAACAGGGCTGGACTCACCATTTCTTCTTCTTCCCCCAGCCAACACCCAGATCGAGTCCGGCGCAGAAGCTCAGGTTGCGCAGGTCCCTGTTCCCCACGCTTTCAAGCTCGATGGAGCCCCCGCCTCCAATGTTATAGAGCCCGCCGACGTAAAGGTCGGCGTAGAACCCTTCCAGCCCGCCGCGAACGCCCATGCGCATGCCCACTGGGACGAGGGTGGCACTTTCGCTTCCTCCGATAGCGCGCACTCCGATGTTCGGACCAAGGTAGAAGGAGCTGTAGTCGTTGTCGCTGAAATGATACTTGCTGTGGTAGTCCACCACCCAGGACGAACTGCCCGGGCTTGTGCGCACTTGCATAAGGATGGAGAGCCGGTCGTTCAGGTCGGTATCGTAGCCCAGGCCATAGTGGAGGAAGTCTTCCGAGAACCCCGTTGCCACCGGCTCGTTGTTGAAGAAGATGGCACGGATGCCCCCCTGGGCATGCGCTGCACTGTCCATGAGCAGTGCAAGAAGAACGAACACAACAACCCGGGTACCAAGCATGGCGGGAAACTACGGAAAGCGAGCGGATCCAGGTGTTCATGGAAGGCTTTCGGTCGCAACCAAGAGACCAACAGAGGAACGCGAACGACATTTACCCGGTCGCCGCTCACACCGTACCCTGTCCCTGGGGGACCGCTGATCACCTCCGCTGCGTCGGCCGGCCGACGCTGGGCCTTCGATGGTCTCACGCCCCACCTCGGGCCCGCGTTGCGCAATAAATGGGCAACAAGGCAGGGAAGCCGTTCTTATCTTCGACCACCCTTTCTCCCTCATGCGCCTCCTCATCCTCACTTGCCTTCTGGGCCTGCTCGCGGCCTGCGGCCAAACGCCCAAGCCCGACATGACGCCGCGCGTGGTGACCACGGCGGTTGTTTCCGACACGGTACCGGTGTACCGCGAATATGTGGGCCAGGTCTACGGTATGCAGGATGTCCCCATCCGGGCCCGGGTGGAAGGCTGGGTGGAAGGGCTGCACTTCGCCGAGGGCACCCTGGTGAAGGAGGGCCAGCTGCTGTACACCATCGATCCGCAGCCCTTCGAGGAGCAGGTGGCGCGCATGCAGAGCGAACTGGCCGCCGCGCGCATCAATGCCACCAAGGCCAAGGGCGACCTTGACCGCTACGAACCACTGGCCGCCATCAATGCGGTGAGCCAGAGCGACCTCGACGCCACGCGCGCCATCCACGGTGCCTCCGAGGCCAAGGTGGACGCCGCCGAAGCCAACCTGCGCGTGGCCCGCATCCAACTGGACTACACCCGCGTGAAAAGCCCCATCAGCGGGCTCATCGGCAAGACAGCAGCACGCCGGGGCGAGTTCGTTGGGCGCGAACCGAACCCGGTGATCATCAATACCGTTAGCGCGATCGACTCCGTGCGCGTGCAGTTCCACCTCAGCGAGCGCGACTACCTCTATGTGGCCCGGCGGGTGATGCAACGGCAGGCCGATCCCGTACAGTCCCCAAATCCCACCACCGCCTTCGAACTGCTGCTGGCCGATGGCAGCCTTTACCCGGAACAGGGCCGCTTCGACTTCATGGACCGCAGCGTGGACCCTTCCACCGGCACCATCCTGATACAGGCCTCCTTCCCCAACCCCGACCTCCTCATCCGGCCCGGGCAGTTCGCCAAGGTGCGCGTGCGGACGGAGCTGCGCCCTGATGCTGTGCTCATCCCTCAGCGGGCCGTGCGCGAGTTCCAAGGGCGCCACCTGGCATACGTGGTGGAGGCCGACGGCACCGCGCGCGAACGGCAATTGGTGCTGGGACCGGCCTATGGAGATCGCTACATGGTGGAGGATGGCGTGGAACCCGGTGAACACATCGTGCTGGAAGGCGTGCAGAAGGTGCGCGAAGGCATCACCGTGCAGGCCACCGACACCGTGTTCACCCCGAAGCGCCGGCCATGAGCACCCCACCGGAGCAGCAACACTTCTTCGTGCGTCGGCCCATCGTGGCCATGGTCATCGCCATCATCACCGTTATCGTCGGTGTGGTGAGCATGCTGGGGCTGCCCATCGAGCAGTACCCGGACATCACCCCGCCCATCGTACAGGTCCGCGGTTTCTATACCGGTGCGAACGCCATCAGCGTGGAGCGCTCCGTAGCCACCCCCTTGGAGCAGCAGATCAACGGTGTTGAGAACATGCTCTACATGAAGAGCACCAACGCCAGCGACGGCTCCATGGTGATCGATGTGACCTTCGAGGTGGGTACGGATCCGGACATGAACACGGTGTTCACGCAGACCCGCGTGAGCGCAGCCACCGCCAAGCTCCCCGAGGAGGTGAAACGCCTGGGCATCACCACCCAGAAGTCGCTACCCAACATCATGCAGGCCATCACGCTCACCTCTCCCGATGGGCGGTACGATCAGCAGTTCCTGGGCAACTACGCGCTGATCAACATCAAGGACGAACTGGCCCGCCTGCCTGGCGTGGGGCGCGTGGATGTGATGGGCGCCAGTGACTACTCCATGCGCATCTGGGTGAAGCCGGACCTGCTCGCCAAGATGGGTATCGGGGTGAACGAGATCGTGGACGCCATCCGTCAGCAGAGCGCCATCGTGGCCGGCGGTAAGTTCGGCGCCGAACCTGCGCCCCCCGGCACCGAGCTCACCTACACCGTGCGCATGCCCGACCGCCTGCAGACCGAGGAGGCGTTCGGCGAGATCGTGGTACGCACCCACCCCGATGGCAGCCAGGTGCGTGTGAAGGACATCGCCCGGGTGGAGCTCGGCGTGGAGAACTACCTCATGTTCACCCGCATGAACGAGGCTCCCTGCGCGCTGATCGCTGTATACCAGGCTCCAGGCAGCAACGCGGTCGACCTCGCCGAGCGCGTGGAAGAGGCCATGGCGGGCCTGGCACAGAAGTACCCGCAAGGCATGGAGCATGCCGTGGCGCTGGACTCCACCAAGCCCATCAGCGCGGGTATCGAAGAGATCGTGATCACCCTGGGCGAGGCCCTGCTGCTGGTGATCCTGGTGGTCTTCCTCTTCATCCAGGACTGGCGCGCCACGCTGATCCCCACGCTGGCCATCCCCGTCTCCCTTGTGGGTGCCTTCATGCTGTTCCCCCTTCTGGGCTTCAGCATCAACGTGCTCAGCCTGCTGGGCCTTGTTCTGGCCATCGGCATCGTGGTGGACGATGCCATCGTGGTGGTGGAAGCCGTGCAGGTGAACATGGAGAAGGGGCTGAACGCTGCGCAGGCCACCACAGCGGCCATGAAGGAAGTGACCGCGCCCATCATCGCCACCACGCTGGTGATGGTGGCCGTGTTCGTGCCTGTGGCCACCATGGCGGGCATCACCGGCAAGCTGTACCAACAGTTCGCCGTTACCATCGTGGTGTCCGTGCTGATCAGCTCGGTGAATGCGCTGTCGCTCAGCCCCGCACTGTGTGCTGTGCTCATGCGGAAGCACAGCCCCATGGGCGGTCCGCTCGGTCGATTCTTCGCCGGCTTCAACCGCATGTTCGACCGCAGCACCGACAGCTACATGGGCTTCACGCAGGTGGTGGCCCGCAAGCTCACCCGCAGCATGCTCTTCGTGGGGGTGATGATACTGGCCGTGGTGCTGCTGGGGCGCGCGGTGCCCGGCGGCTTCCTGCCCGAAGAGGACCAGGGCTACTTCTACGTGAACATCCAGTTGCCAGAGGCCGCCTCCTTGCAACGCACCGATGAGGTGTGCGCCCAAGTGGAGCGCATCCTGGGCGAAGTGCCGGGCGTGGACAAGGTCACCACCGCAGCAGGCTTCAGCCTGCTGAGCGGCGCCATGAGCACCAACTCGGGCTTCATGTTCGTTACCGCTGCCGACTGGGGTGAACGACCCTGGACCGTGGCCCAGGCGATCCAAAAGATCAACTACCGTCTGGCCACGGAGATCTCCGGGGGGCAGGCCTTCTGCTTCGGCCCACCGGCCATCCCCGGTCTGGGCAGCGGTTCGGGCTTCAGCATCATGCTGCTCGACAAGGGTGGCAACGAGCCCGCTTACCTGGCCGAACATGCGGGGCGCTTCATGAAGGCCGCCATGCAGCGCCCCGAGATCGCCAGCGCCTTCACGCCCTTCAATGCCGGGGTGCCGCAGCGCTACCTCGACATCGACAAGGAGAAGGCCCTGAAGCTGGGCGTGCCCCTGAACAGCATCTACAGCACCGTGGGCAGCTTCCTGGGCGGCACCTACGTGAACGACTTCGACCGCTTCGGGCGCCTGTACAAGGCCTATGTGCAGGCCGAACCCGAGTATCGCCTCGACCCCGGGCAGCTGGCCCAGTTCCACGTGAAGAACATGAACGGCGATGCCGTTCCGCTAAGCACCCTGGTGAGTGTGCAGGAGACCGTGGGAACGGAGTTCACCAACCGTTTCAACCTATACCGCTCGGTGGAATTGACCGGTGCACCGGCACCCGGCTTCAGCTCCAGCCAGGCCCTTGACGCGTTGGAAGAGGTGGCGGCCCAGGTGCTGCCGGACGATATGGGCTACAGCTGGAACGCCATGTCGTACCAGGAAAAAGCCTCCAGCGGATCGGCAGCCGCCGTGTTCGCCTTTTCCCTGCTCTTCGTGTTCCTCATCCTGGCCGCCCAGTACGAGAGCTGGTCGCTGCCCCTGACCATCCTGCTGGGCACACCCTTCGCGGTATTCGGCGCTTTCCTGCTGCTGTGGGTGTTCCGTTTCTTCAACGAGACCTACGTGCTCAACATCTTCGTGCAGATCAGCCTGGTGATGTTGATCGCCATGGCCGCCAAGAACGCCATCCTCATCGTGGAGTTCGCCAAGCTGCGCTTCGACGAAGGCATGAGCCTGTACGATGCCGCGATGCAGGGCGCGCGCGACCGTTTCCGCCCGATCCTGATGACGGTGTTCGCCTTCATCCTGGGTGTGATGCCGCTGGTACTCGCCACCGGCGCCGGATCCCTGGCGCGCAATGTGATGGGCGTCGCCTTGCTTGGAGGGATCGGCATCGCCACGCTGATCGGCGTGTTCATGTACCCCATGTTCTTCGTGCTCATCGGCAAGCTGGCCAAGTACGAACAGCACCGCGACGCCGCTGCCAAATGAAAGCCGCCTACCGAACCCTGCTCCTGGTGACGGCCACCGCCGGCCTGCTGCATGCCTGCAAAGTGGGCCGCGACCACACCGGCATGGACATGCGCGCACCGCAGCAGTTCCGCGATACCGTGCTGGCCGAGGACACCACAGGGCTGGCAGGCCTGGCGGGCAATGCCGGGCTGGACTGGTGGCTGTTGTTCAGCGACCCTGTGCTTGACACGTTGGTACACGAAGCCCTGCGCAACAACCGCGACCTGAACGCGGCCGTGCTGCGCATCGACCAGGCCGCTGCCGCACTGGCCATCCGCCGGGCCGACCTGGCACCCAAGATCGGAGTGCAGGGCGAATACACCTACGGCAACTACCCCATCCTCTTCAACGATGAGGCCCGCACCAATGTCTTCGGCGGGGGCGTGGTCGCGTGGGAACTGGACCTCTGGGGCCGCCTGCGCCGCCTCAACGAAGCCGCCCGCGCCGACCTGCTGGGCACCCAGCTCGCCGTGCGTGGCCTGCGCATCGAGCTGGTGAGCGCCGTGGCCTCCACCTATTTCCAGTTGCTCGAGTACCGCACCAGCCTGGCCATCTCGCACGAAACGCTCGCGTTACGCGATAGCATGCACACCCTGATCGAGGCCCGCTTCAAGGGGGGCATCGCGGCTGAGATCGAGCTGGACCAGGCCCGGGTGCAACAGGCCATCGCCGCCGCTGCCATCCCCCAGTTCCAGCGCCTGATCGCAGCCACCGAACATGCCCTGAGCATCCTGGTGGGTCGCACTCCGGGCAACGTGGAGAGGGGCATCGCGCTCGCGGACCAAGCGCCCGTACCCGATATTCCCGTAGGCCTGCCCAGCGAGCTGCTCAAACGCCGTCCGGACATCCTTTCCGCCGAGCAAGCGGTGGTCGCCCAGAACGCCCTGGCCGGTGCCGCACTGGCGCAACGCTTCCCCACCATCAGCCTCACCGGCCTGCTGGGCGTGGCCAGCCCCGACCTGGTCGGCTTCACCTCGGGTACCACCGCATACAGCATTACCGGAGGGCTCTTCGCTCCACTGTTGAATTGGGGGCAGAATGTGCGCCGCGTGGAGATCGAGCGCCTGCGCACCGAGGAGGCCGCCCTGCGCTACGAGCAGAGCGTGCTGCTGGCCTTGGGCGAAGTGCAGGATGCGCTTGTGGCCATCCGCACCCTGAAGGACGAACAACAGGCCCGCCAGGCCCATGTGGATGCGGCCGTGCATGCACAGTTCCTATCGCAGCAGCGCTACGACAAGGGCGTAACCAGCTACCTGGAGGCGCTGGAATCGCAGCGGCAGGCCTTCGAGTCGCAACTGTTGCTGGCCTCCGTGCGCCGCCAGCTCCTGCAGAACCACGTGCTGTTGTACCGCGCCCTTGGCGGTGGCTGGCCCACCCAGCAGGAGAAGAAGGCGGAGATGGAGGGGCGCTAGGGGTGCCCGGTGTCCACATTCCTTGATCGACCAGTTGTGGCGCATGACCGCACCTGGCTCGGATGCTGCTCATGGACTCGAGGGCGGCCACGCCCGGTGGGGAACGTTAAGGCTTCCTAATTCCACCGGTAGCGCATGTGCCCTGCTTAACTATGATGGACGAACACCCCGGAAACATGCTCATCGACCGCCGGATCGCCCTATTCGTGATCGTCCCCATCGTAGCCTGTGCTTATGACCAGGACGCGGATGAACGGCACCCTGACCGAGCAGCGGAACAAGACCGGACAGCGGCCGCGCACGCACGCTCCACAGGCCCTGGGGCCGAGCTCTTCGCGATCGACCTGATCCAACGCACCTGCGCGCTGTATGTCGCAGTGCGCTCCGGTTCCTTGGGAGGCAAGGTCGCTTTCGGTCGCAACATCGACGATACCATGGTGCGCTGGAACTTGTGCCCCAGTGGCACCAAGGTCGCTTGTGCCGTGGCACCCACGGCCAATGGCGATACGGTCGAGGTAGGCATCCCCTGGGCACACCGCAATGGATCGGACCTTTGATCGCTGAGGTCGCACCGGGATGCTGCCGTGGGTGCGAAGCTGGAGCCTGTGGAAGCAAGAGCACAGACGTCCCGCTCAAGCAAGTCGGAGTAGCGGTTCGACACCTGTGCGACCGAGCTCGCCAGGAGGGCGACTTCCCATCGTGGGCTCGATCTGCAAGTTGCGTGGGGCTAAGCGCTGTGAACGGGTGAGGAGAAGCCTCCCTGACGCCCCCATCCCGGCCATTTATATTTACGGCTGAACATACCGTTCTTATGCGCCATATCCTGTATCCCCTAGCCATGATGCCGGCCTTGCTTTTCGCTCAGTGGCAGCAAGTGTCCGTACCGGTATCGACCGACCTATTCAGCATCGATGGTTTGGACGCCCAGCGGCTCTGCATCGGCACGGCGAGCAACTGGTTGAGCAGCACCGATGGCGGCGCGACCTGGGCGGTGAACCCCTTGGTCGATGACCTCGGCATCGAACTGGTGGGGAGTGCCTATTACGCCATGGAGTACCAGACGCCCACCACGCTGCTGGGTGCGGGCATCACCTTCGAGCTGACCTATCCCTTCATCGTGCGGCGCAGCACCGATGGAGGTGGTTCGTGGGGGCAGGCCGCCTTTGCCCCGGGCGACGGCAACTTCAGCAGTTACCGGGGCATGGCCCTGTCGGGTTCCAATGGCGTCGTCGTGGGCGATCTGGGCCGGGTGGTGCGCACCACCAACAGCGGTGTCTCCTGGACGCTGACCAACAGCACGGGCGCCACCTTGCGCGATGCCGCTTGGCCAACGGCAAGCTCCGTGGTGGTGGTCGGGCAGGGCAGGATCCTGCGCAGCACCAACAGCGGACAGACCTGGACAACGGTATGGACGGGTTCCAACAACCTCTACGCGGTCTCCTTCCCCACCCCATCGCTGGGCTTTGCATCGGGCTCGGGCAATGTCCTGCTGCGTACCACCGATGGAGGAGCCACCTGGACCGTCCTGGGGGCTTCGCTTCCCAGTGGCATCGCCAATTTCGACGACCTGTGGTTCACCAGTAACACGGAAGGTTTTGCGGTGGCCTTCGACCTCATCCTGCGCACCACCGATGGAGGCCTGCACTGGTCGTATTTCCAAGGCACCGAAGCGCTTCGGCAACTCCATTTCCAAAGTCCCACCAACGGTTATGCAGTGGGCGACAACGGGACCTTGTACCGCACCGGTGGCACTGGTGTCTATCGACCCTACGCCATCTTCGCCGCACAGAACACCTACTGTGCAGGCAGCACCACCACCTTCCTGAACCAAAGTGGTCCCGGGCTATCGTCCGAATGGCTGGTGAACGGTGAAGTGGTAGGCAGCGGGACCGACCTCCCCTGGACCTTCGCCACCCCCGGCGAACAGCTCACGGTGACGCTCGTGGTGGACAACGGCACATGGACCGACACCCTGAGCCGCCAAGTGACGGTATCCCCCACCCTCGCCATCACGAACAACGCACAGGTCCTTGCGGATACCTTGTGCAGCGGGCAATCCACCACGGTGCAGGTTCCCGGTTCACAGAGCGGCACCAGCTACCGTCTTTTCCGCGGAAGCACAGCGCAGGGTGCTGCGCAGAACGGCAACGGGAACACCCTGACCTTTCCCACCGGAAGCATCAATGCCACGCAGCAGTTCCACGTGGTGGCCACACGCACGGTGCTGGATTGCGGTACCGCCGTGGACAGCGTTTCATTCGATGTGGTGGTGGGTAACCCCTTGGCGACATTGGCCATCTCTCCCGCTGCGGCCGCGGTGTGTCCAGGCGACCTCCTCACCATCGGTGTGCAAGACAGCGAAGCGCTTGTGGACTATCAGATCAGGCGGAACGGCATAGCCGTGGGCAGCGCGCAAACGGGGAACGGTGGCCTCTTGGAGTTCACCGTCGGGCCGTTGGAGGACAACGCCACCTACACCATCCTTGCCACGAACACGATCAATGGGTGTACGAGCGTGCTGCAGCAGACCGTACCGATCACCGTGGAACGACCGCTGCTGGCCTGGGGACCCACCAGCGTGAACCCCGTGGTGGGGCAGCCCATCACCCTGATGAACAGCAGCAATGCGTTCGGTGGGTCCTACACCTGGACCATTCCCGGCGCCACACCGTCCAACAGCACGGAAGTGGAGCCACAGAACGTGGTGTTCAATGCCCCGGGGACCTACACGGTGCAGCTGGTGGGCACCACGCCACAAGGCTGCCAGGATGCGCTGGTGCGCACGGTGCAGGCCATCGATCAACCAGAGGTGCAGGATTGTGCGGTAACCCAGTTGAGCACCTTCAACGCAGCACCACAGCATACCGCCTTGGCCCTGGATGCACAGGGCAACCACTATGCCTTCACCGAACTGGGGAACGGGCAGGCCATCAAGGCCTTCAGCGGCGGTACGGACACCCTGTACGTGGACCTGCCCTCCGAGCCAGACTATGCGTATAACAGCGTGCTGCTGAAATTCGACACGCACGGTATACCCCAGTGGTACGTGGACTTCTGGAACGATTGCAGTTTGTGCAAATTGGGCGACGTGGTGGTGGATGACGATGACAACGTATATGTGGCCTACTTCCATGGCGATTTCCTGGACAGCTTGCGCGTGGTGGATGCGAGCGGTAACATCACCACCATCAACCCGCCACACGCCTCCAACAACCGGAGGAGCGTGGTAACCACGAGCTTCACCCCGCAAGGGAGACTGCGCTGGATAGCGACGTACTTGGAAGACAACAACACGAACAGGGTCAACCTAGAGCTCGATGGCCAAGGCCATGTGTTGGTACAAAGCTCCGGACGGATGGTACAATACGAACGGGCAACAGGTCTCGAGAACTGGTTGGTGGAAGCCTTCTATGAATTGCGTGACATCACCGTGTTGCCGAACGACCATATCATCACTACAGCCATGTCCGGCATGGTGCTGCGCGAATACGACAATGCCGGGAACCTGTTGCAGACCTCGCCGGATTATGAGGTAACCCCACCGCCGCAAGGAGGGCCCGCACGCCTTACCGGACATGAGGCAGGCCGCGATGCGGCCGGCAACATCTACCAGATCCACAACATCCAAGGCCAGGTGGTCTTCGGTGAGGATACGCTCACCGGGCCCGGCGCCACCGTGTCACAACCGGATCACCGCTATTTCTTCACCCGGCGTGGGCCGGCCGGCGAGGTGGTCTGGACCCGTTCCTTCGACTTCAAGCACGCCTTGACCCTGCAAGGCATGGTGGTCGATGGCGGTCGGGTATACGTGGCGTTGCAGTTCAGCAATGGCGATACGCTGCATGTGGAAGGGCTGGCCGAAGGACTTCCCTACGGCGCACGCGATGCCTGGGTCATTTCGTACGACTTCGCCGGCGGGGCGCCCCATGCTGTGCAGGTCTATGACAACGACGGCCCCTCGATCATTTCCATACCCGGCACCAATGCCTTCGTGCTCGACCCTACGCGCACGCGCATGGCCCTTTGGGTGGGCTTCCAAGATCGGTTGGTGGCTGGTCTGGACACGGCCTTCGCCCATACCGACTGGCCAGGTCCCCCCACGAGCAACTGGCGTGACCTCGGACTGATCTCCGGCGCGCCGGAATGCCTGCTGCCTGGCCTGCCAGAGAGCATGCTGCCGCCCCAGGCCTTCTTCGCAACACCCACCGAGCAATGTGCAGGGCAGCCCATCGCCTTCTTCGATGCCTCCACTTCCGGGCCCACCAGTTGGAACTGGTCCTTCCCCGGCGGCACACCGGCCACCAGCGACCAAGCGATGCCGGAGGTGACCTACGCGCTCCCTGGAACCTACAGCGTCACCCTCATCGCCACCAACACCTTTGGCGAAAGCGCACCCTATACGGCCGAGGTGCTTGTGGACGTGTGCACCAGCGTGGCGCACTCGGATCCGATACGTTCCTGGCAGTGCTGGCCTTCACCGGCGAGCGACGTGCTGCATGTGCGCGGACCGGCCGATGCACCTGCACGATGCGTCGATCTGCAAGGCCGCGAAGTGTGGCGCGGTACGCTGTCCGCCCAAGGCTCCCTTGATGTTTCCGCATGGTCGGCAGGTAGCTACATCCTGCTGGTCGGCAATGCGCGGATCCGCGTGCAGGTGGCCCACTGATCCGATGAATGGAAGGCCCTGCGCCGGTTCAACCCCCGTTCGTCACCCAGCCTCGATCCTTCACCAATCGGCGTTCCAGCGTTCCTTGGTCGGTATCGACCATGAGCATGTAAAGCCCTGCCGGCAGGTCGGCCACATCCAATGTGTTGGACAGGTTGGTGCTCCTGTCCAGGACCAAGGTGCCGCGCGTGTCGTAAAGGCGCACCCGCTGAAGCTTGGCGTGCCCAGGGATCAGCGTCAGTTCGTTGACCACCGGGTTCGGGAACAGGATGAACGATGCTTCCTGTTGTTCCGCAAGACCTACGCTGACCGCGCAGCCATCGGCAGGTGCGTCATCATAGATGAAGGTGATGGCAGGGCAGGTGATGATCGTGGTGTTGGTGCCTTGGTCATTCACCGCCGCAGCGTTCACGATGTACACCGTATTGTCCGTACCGACGATGGTCGTCACGGGATCCTTGGTGATGACGGTGTTGTTGTTGCCGGACACCACGCCAAGGCCCAGGTTCTCCACCAACACCGTATTTCCATTCCCCGTGACCGAGAGGGATCCGAATTGGCACACCCAATGGAATTGATCGTCGGTGAAGACCTGGAGCGATCCGCCATTCTGCACATTGGCGGTACTGGGTACCGCAATGGTACACTGGCCGAAAGCCGATCCAAGGGCTGCAAGGAATACGCAAAGGGTAATGGCTCTTATCATGCGTTCAGATCATGGGTGATGGGTTAAAGTAGCATTCATGGATCGGCATGGGGAGTGCGCTTACGCACAGGGCAGCCATACGACTGCGCGTAGACTGCGGCTACGCGCAACACCGTAGGCTCTCTGTGGCCTATGGCTACATCACCATAGTCGCACTATAGGTGGGTAGCCACAGGCTACCATGCTCCGGAGCTTGTCGAGCGTAGCCGCAGGCTACGCTCAGAAATGCGCTGCCAC
>CAYQMC010000003.1:0-38218 GCA_964418285.1 uncultured Chryseobacterium sp. | reverse complement strand
GTAGAGGAACAGCTGCAAGCGGTCGTGCCTGGGCACGGATATGTCCTGTACGATGTTGCCGAGGCGGTCGTAGGGCAGGATCTCGATGCAGGCCGCGGCATGGGCCGTGGGTAACAGCATGTTGCTGCCATGAACGCCCACCACGATCTGGCTCGCGGCGTAGGCTTCCACCCAGGCACGCTCAACGCTGTCGTCCATACGCTTCGTCCGTAGGTCGGTGGCAACATCGGCCAGCCCCCCCCCTGCGGCCAGCCCAACAACGGTGAAGCGAGCATTGGGGATCTCCTCGCGGATCCGACCGATCGACCTACGGATCAAGCGATCCTGTGCCGCAACGTACCAACGGCCCAGGCTCTGCTTCAAGCCCAACTTATTGAAGGCGCGGTACATGAACTTGCCCAGCGGGGTGGCGAACCACAGCCGATCCTCTCGGGCCACGAACGTGATCTGCGCTGGCCGGCTTGTGAATTCTTCGATCGCGAAGGCTGCCACGCCTGTGAACGCCTCCACATCGATACTGGCGAAGACCGGGTGGGCGTATCCTCGGGCAAGTTGCACGGACGCGTATCCCGGCAACCAGGAGCGAACGGATCGATCGATGCCGGTATACCAACCCTGCATGCGACCCAACGGCAGATCCACCACCCAGGCTTCGGCGACACCCTTGGGGATCAGCCACTTGAACATCCGCGGAACAATGACCACAAGGCCCAGGTGCGGATAACGTTCCAGATAATGAGCGGCATTGTACAGCTTCAACAACACATGACCATACAGGAAGTCCAAGGTGTTGAGCAGGATGATATCGCTGCACTCCCGGTATACGATACGCTCGACCGATATATCATCATCAATGGGCTTGTTATAGCCCTTCATCAGTGGATCATGGATCCAACCCGATCCTTGACCAGCCTCGAAAAGCCTGCCCGTCCGTCTGTCGATGGCCATGGCATGGTCGACCGCGAAACCAACGGGTAGATCCTGGAAGAACTCCGCATGGCAGGCCTCACAGTGGGCATCGGCCATCACATGGATGCCCGGGAAAACGACCCGATCGATGACAATGGCATTCGAGCCGCAGGAAGGACAGCATTGCCCCGTGTGGACGTCGGGCTTTATCGGCACCAAGTGGCGATCGTTCGCGGTCGTGGTCATTTCACCTTGCGGATGCGCCAGAACGTAAGCATACCCAGGCACATCCATTTTAGGTTCTTGCGTGTGTTGCTGAATAGCAGGTCCATGAGGAAGATGCTCACGGTGAACGAGCCGATCGTGGCCCAAATGGCACCGATCGCCTTGAACGGAGGGATCAGGAAATAGTTCATCGTGATATTGATGACCGCCCCGACAACGGCTGTCATCAATGAGTACTTGAAGAGGCTTTCATTGGTGATGAAGCTGGCCTTTCCCACCCCCATGTTGGTGAACAGTAGGCGGATCGCGAATAGCGAAAGCAGGAAGCCCGCAGGTCTGTAATCCTCACCGAACAGGAAGACCATGATCGGTTCCGCCATGAAGTACAGCGGAATGGATGTAACGAGGAACATGAGGAACATCAGTCGGTACTGGTTCAGCAGCCTATCGCCGTAGAGCACCTCGCCCTGCACCTTGGCCCGCGTTATGGCCGGAGCCAGCGAACGTTGCACGATCACCGGAAGGAAACCGAGTGCTTCGATCATCTTCAACGCGTTGGAATACTGCCCCACCTCGGCATTGGCCGCAGCCTCTCCCACCCTGCTGCGTAGCACATCGAAGATCATCACCTGGTCGATCTTGGCCTGCACATAAAGGGCCATGCCATAGATGACCAAGGGCCAGGACTGCCCCAGCAGGTAGGAAGCCATGGTGCGGGAGTAGCGCCAGGCCCGGATCAGGGTCCCATCGCGGCGGTACATGATCACATAACCGATGGCCAGCAGTAGACCTTCCAGCACGTAGACCCAGGCGAACCAGACCAGTGGGGCTTCGATGAGCACCATGGCGACCTTGAAACCGGCACTAACGAAGACCTGCACCATTTGTACCACAACCGTTTCCCGCGAACGGACGTGGGCCATGAAGTACCAATCGATGACGCCGAAAGGGCGCAGGAGTTCAGCGGCACCGATAACAATGACCAGGGTGGCCGTGAGTCCATCCATGCCGCGCACCAAGGAGGCAACTCCGACCAGGACAACAAGCAGCAAGGACCCGAAGAACTTGATCACCGCGGAGGTCCCCAGGAGCTCATCACGGCGTTCCGGGTTCGTCACCAGGTCGCGCACAACGATCTCATCCAGGCCCATGGTGGTAAGGGCGAAGAACAACCCCACGAAACCCGTTGCGTAGTTGAGCTGGCCGAAAAGCTCGGGGCCCAAGTAGCGCGCTACCAGGATACCCGTTCCCAGCACCACCACGAGGCGCACCAAACGCTCCAAAAGCAGCCAGGAGGTGTTGGCGAAGTACTTCTTGAAGCCTGCGCTGCGGATCATTCCGTACTACGGACTTACTTGGTGTAATAGCCGTAGCCTTCGCCGTAGCCAGCTCCGCCCTTCACATCGTTCAGGACCAGATCGATGCGCTCCACCTTCTTCTCCTTGAACATGTCGTTGATCAAGCGGAGCGCCCCGCGACGGGTATGACCTTGGCGTACTACGTAGAGTGTAAGGTCCACATGCCGCATCAGGATGACGTATTCGCTGACCAGACCCATGGGCGATGCATCCACTACCACGTGGTCGTAGCGGGTCCGCAGATCGCTGAAAAGGGCCTCCATCGCAGGGAGTTCCACCAGTTCCAAGGGGTTGGGGGGTATGGGGCCTGCGGTGATCACGTCCAGGCCCGGAATGTCGGAATGCTCGATGATTTCGTTCGACCCACATTCGCCGATCAGGTAGGTCGACAAACCCTTTTCTGCTTTCATCTCAAGGGTTTCGGCCACTCGTGGACGGCGCATGTCCGCATCGACAAGAACAACACGCTTACCGCTCAAGGCCATCACGGTAGCCAGGTTCAAGGCACAGAAGGTCTTGCCTTCACCACTGGTGGAGCTGGTGAAGCCGATCACCTGTCGTTGGGCATTGCGGTTGAGGTATTGCATGTTGATGCGCGCCGTACGGAACGACTCGGCCAACAGTGATTTGGGTTCGTCCGGGAGCACCCGCTTGCGCTTCGTGCCCGGTATGGTGGTAAGCACCGGAATGGGGGTAAGTCGCTTCAACTGGTCGATATCGGTGACCGTATCATTGAAGAAATCACGAATAAGGATGATCGCGATGGGGATCGCCAAACCAATGAGCAAAGCGATGATCGCCACCATCTTGCGCGCGGGTTTCACGGCTTTGCCCCCCACGTTCAAGGCTTCATCCACAACGTATTTGTCCACTTGGTCGCTGGCGATGGCGATACCCGCCTCGGCCTGCTTCTCCATGAGGTAGTTGTAGAGGCTCTCGCTCAGCTTGAATTTACGTGCGATGTTACCCAGCTTACGCTCGTTCTCGGGCAATTGACTGAACTGGTAGTTCATCTTGGACAGGTTCCTGTCCACCTCGGCCAGACTGATGTCCACTTGATCGACCAAGCTCTCGGCCGTCTGTGCAAGGGAAGCCGAAAGGTTCTTCACCTTGCGCTCCATGGCGATCACGGTGGGGTTGCTTTTCACTGTGGTCAGGTTGAGCGCAGCGAGTTCGGCCGAAAGGCGTGTGATCTCCAGTACAAGGTTGTTCAGTACCGGATCGTCGATGCCTGATGAGGATGGGGCAGGCACATTGCGCAGGTCGCTTTGGCTGCGGATCTTCTCCATGATGGAACTGCAGTACTGGCGACGGCTGAGCAGCATGGACCGCTCGCGCTCCAAGCGACTACGTTCTTGGAAAAGCGCATCGGAGGTGGTGGTGGCGCTCATCATGCCACCGCTCGCACCGCGGAAGCCTTCCATCGAGGTTTCCACCCGACGCAGCGAATCGGACACGATACCGATCTGGTCCTCGATGAAATTGATGGTCTTGATGCCCTTCTGTTGACGGCGGTACCATTCGCTTTCGATGTAGGTCTCCAACAGTTTGTTGATGTACAGCTTCTCCTTGGCCACAACCTGGCCCACGGTGGACACGTGAACGATGCTGCTCTCATCACTGACCGGAGCCGCAATGGTCTTGGCCCGGTACTCGGCCACCAAAGCGTCCATGCTGTTGATGGTGAAGTGATGCGCAATGTCGGGCCCGTACTGCCGGTCTTCCGGGAATTCGATGGAGAAGCTCAGGCCCTCGGCAACGAACGGTTCCCCGATGTTGGCCACTTGGTCCACGGCATAGTCGATGATGAAATCCTCCAATTCGACCTGCTTCTGCACGTTATAGAGCGGCGCATACTTGGCCTCGGCCTTCACACGATAAGTGCCAGCGTTCCTATCCACCTCCACATGGATGGGTACACCGTAGACCTGGACGGCCACCGTATCAAGATGGACGAAGAATGGCGGGTACTCGAACTTTTCGGAGGTGAGGTAGTTCTTCGTCTCGAAATAGGAGATGTCGAAGTCCAAGCGCTTCAGGGTCTTGGTCACGTTCGAATAGCTCGTGAGCACAGCCACCTGGTCTTCGATATCCGAGTTACCTCCCAGCAAGGATGAGCCCTTCAGGAACTCCTCGGTCTTACCGATCTTGTCGCGTCCTTTCTCGCTCATGAGAATGACCGCGCGCACCAGATATTCCTTGGGTGTCACTTTGATGTAAGCGTACCCAAGGCCCAGACTGATCGTGATCGTGATGGCGAACCACCACCATTTGCTCAACAGTTTGCTGAAGATCGCCTTCAGGTCGATCGTATCTCCTGCGGGTGATGCGCTCATTGGTTGTTCTGGATAATGGAGAAGACCACTGCAGCTGTGCTCAGTGCAGAAAGGAATACCACGAACATCTCCACGTTCAATCGACTGGCGCGCGCCTTGAGGACGGGGACGTAGACCACATCGTTCGGCAACAGGTAATAGTACTCCGAACTGAGCACCTGCGTATTGGAGAGGTCCACGTAGATGGCCTGCACGCCCCGGTCGCTCTGTCGCATGAGGGTCACATGGGTCTTGTCGGCGAACTCATCCGGACCACCGGCCATGGCGAGCGCTTCGAGGATGGTGATCTGGTTGTTGAAGATGAAGTATGAACCAGGCCTGCTGACACCACCCAGCACGCTCACCCTGAAACTGACCATCTTCAGGATAACGGTGGCGTTGGTGAAATACTCATTGATCTTGCGTTGCACCAACTCCTGGGCCTCGCCAACGGTAAGCCCCTGCACCTTGATCCTGCCCACAGTGGGCAGTTGCACATGGCCGTTCTTATCCACCGAGAATCCATTCACGTACAGTGAAGCGTCGCTTACACCTTGAAAGGCGTTCATGGACTCCACGTTGAAGAACTGGTGGGTCTTCTCGTCCAGTCCCATCACCCGGATCGAAAGGACATCGTTCACCTGGATGCGGTACTCGAACTTGCGATTCTCGAAAAGCTTGCTGGCCCCGGTGGTCAAGGATTGGTCGTTGAGGTAATTGATGGTGCGCTTGCCAACACACCCCCCCAACATCAGGACAAGTACCAGTCCTGCTACAAACTTGTTCCAAATGGTCATGCGCAATGCGGTTCGCAGATCTGCAGCCCCGGAATGGAGCGGCTTTTCCTAATGATCGGTAAGATCCGCGAAGATACGTGCAGGCTGCTCCCACGGTTACGCCGCACCTTGACCCTATAACGGAAAAGCCCCCCGTCGCAGCGGGGGGCCTCCGTGTGTAGCCCGTAGGGGAATCGAACCCCTGTTTCATCCGTGAAAGGGACGCGTCCTAACCCCTAGACGAACGGGCCATCATGTATCCCCGAAACCCTTCCGGGCTAAGGGAGCGCAAATGTAATGCAAGGGCCTGCATACGGCCAAATCCCTTCAGTCAAGTTCTTCCGGTTCCGCTTGGAAGCGGAATCCCAAGCGTTTACCTGTGCTCATCTGCTGGTTGGCGTAGAGCTGGATCAGCTCGCTCACCGAGACCTGTTCAACTTGGTCATAGGGCGGTGTCAGCAGGTCGAACTCCAGAACATGATCGATGACCGTGTACAGCATCTCCCGCAGGCGATCGCGCTCGATCACATCCTCCTGAAGGTTGTTGTAGAGAAAGCCCAAGCGTCGCTTGCCTTGCATGAAGTAGTGGCCTTCCTTGTTCAAGAGCAGGCGTGCCACCAGATACCCGATGTCACGATCCCGGCCATACTTCATTGAATCGCTGAGGAAATTGTAGATGTTGATGACACCGAAGTACCCGCGAAGGGGATCGTCCTCGAGGTAGCTCGACTTCCAGAGCGAATTGCTCTCGTCCAGCTTGAAGACGTTGGTGTGCATGTTGAATACGATGAGGTCGCCTGCCACCTTCAGTTCGAAGGTGGTGCTGCTCTTGTCAGTATGGACGATGGCCAGCCGTTCGTCCGCGAGCGTGACCTGCTCCGCAAGGTCCGTGGCGATCTCCTGCACCACCTCCTTCATCATCCTGAACAAGTCGGTGGTGCCGGCGAACACATCCTGCTTCATACAGGATTTCGTGCGCAGCACCTGCAGCACGGACTCACGGGATGCCTTGGGTGCCTGGTCCTCTGCCATCAGTATGCTCTTGCGAAGACCACCCGCCGCTCGCTCGGCTTTCCGGTCACCATGCACGTACCTGGTGTGCAGTCCCCCTCCAAAGGAATACAGCGTATGGTGGCCTTGGTCTCCTCCTTGACACGGGACTCGGTCTCGGCGGTACCATCCCAATGGGCAAGGATGAAGCCTCCCTTCTCGATCTCCTCCTTGAAGTCGGCATAGGTGTCCACAGCTCGCGTACTGTTCTCGCGCATGGACAGGGCCTTTTGGTAGAGGTTCTCCTGGATGGCCTGAAGGAGGTGTTCGACCTTGTCCGCAAGGTCGACGACCTGCATCACTTGTTTCTCCAGAGTGTCCCGCCGGGCCACTTCCACGGTCCCATTCTCCATATCGCGCGGGCCGATGGCGATCCGCACGGGATAGCCCTTGAACTCGTATTCGGCGAACTTCCATCCGGGTTTACGCTTGTCGTCGTCGTCGAACTTGACGGTGATCCCCTTGGCGCGCAGGGCCTGGAGCATCGGTTCGGCATAGGCGCGAATGGCTTCCATCTGCTCCTCGTTCTTGGCGATGGGCACCATGGCGACCTGCACGGGCGCCAGTTTTGGTGGAAGCACCAATCCATGGTCATCGCTATGGGTC
The DNA here is from genome assembly GCA_964418285.1 of uncultured Chryseobacterium sp. Classification (GTDB taxonomy): domain Bacteria; phylum Bacteroidota; class Bacteroidia; order Flavobacteriales_F; family PHOS-HE28; genus PHOS-HE28. Next base: position 30,979 of record CAYQMC010000003.1, on the reverse strand, counting down.
ATGATCAGAGCGCCCATCAAACGCGTGGATACGCCCCAGCTGGTGGCCCAAACATGCTCCTGCCGGTTCTCCTTGTTGGTGAATAGCACATCGAAGGCCTTGGCAAAATTCTGTCCCAGGAAGTGCGACGTACCCGCCTGCAAAGCCTTACCATCCTGCATCATGGCTTCGATACAGTATGTATCCACGGCACCAGCGAAGCGCTCACTGGCGGTCTTCACACCCTTGATCACGGGCATGGCGAGCCACTGCTCCGCGAAGCTGGCATAGACATCGAGCATGCGCCGTGTTTCCTCCTCGGCCTCCTCCTTTGTTGCGTGTGCAGTATGGCCCTCCTGCCAAAGGAATTCAGCGGTGCGCAAGAATAGGCGTGTGCGCATTTCCCAGCGCACCACGTTGGCCCATTGGTTGATCAGCAAGGGCAGGTCGCGGTAGCTCTTGATCCAACCCCGGTAGGTGTTCCAGATGATGGTCTCGCTGGTGGGGCGCACAATGAGCTCCTCTTCCAGCTTGGCATCGGGGTCTACGATGACACCATGCACCGGATCGCTCTTCAAACGGTAGTGCGTCACCACGGCACACTCCTTGGCAAAGCCCTCCACATGGCTGGCCTCCTTGGCCAGATAGCTCTTGGGGATGAAGAGCGGGAAGTAGGCGTTGACGTGGCCGGTCTCCTTGAACATGGCGTCCAAGGCAGCCTGCATTTTTTCCCAAATGGCATAGCCGTGGGGCTTTATCACCATGCAACCACGCACGTCACTGTGCTCGGCCAGGTCGGCCTTCAGGACCAGGTCATTGTACCATTGTGCGTAGTCGTCAGCACGGGTCGTTAGTTGATCGGCCATATCCCGGTATCGTGGTATTATTTTTGTTCCTGAACGAAGGAGGCCAAAAGTACACAACCCGATGGGGCCTTCAGGCGTTATCCGTGTACAACAACAGAGGACCATGAAGAAGCACACACAACGAATGACAATACTGATGGTGTCGGGCGTGTTGCTGTCCTCATGTGGCACCATGCAACCGGTGTCACAGGTAAATGACGATGTCTACTTCATGCCCTCGCAGGCACCTCCCACCGCTTCGGTCGTCCTTACACCGCCCGACCCGCATGAGATGGAGGTGGTGGAGGATTACTTCGATGCAGGCACTTCGCAAGAATTGGGCACCTCGCGCAGTTACTATGACATGGCCTACAACGACCCACACTACTATAACTATGGCCGCTTCGGATTCGGTTCCGGCATGGGTGTGGGCATGGGCATGGGCAGTATGGGCATGGGTTACATGTCCGGTTGGAACGGACCGGGCTGGGGCATGAGCATGGGTTACGGCTGGGGTTCGGGCATGGGCAGCATGGGTATGGGCGGTATGGGCTGGGGCAGCCCCTATGGCTGGTACGACCCTTGGGACCCATGGAACCGCTGGGACCCTTGGAACCCCATCAATCGCTGGAACCGCTGGAACCAACCATGGGGTATGGGTGGCATGGGCTGGGGTATGAACCAGTTCGGCGGCGGATGGGGCATGGGCAACTACTGGGGGCCATACGGTAACTGCATGACATGCTACGCACCGGTGGTGGTCGGAGGCTCCAGCAATACCTACATCGGCCACCGTTCGTCCATGGGCTCGGGTGGTAATAGCACTACAGGCGTTGGTGGTAGCACGTACCAGCCCCGCTTACCCATGCGCGACCCTGTGAGTTTGGACCCCTTAAGGCGTGAGGCAGCCAAAACTCGCACCTCACCTGCACCCGTGCAACGTTCCGAAGCCCGCGATCAGGACCGCAGCTTCCCGGGAACCACTTCACCTCGTAACAATACCCGCTACGAGAACGCACCACGCACCACTCCCCGATTGGATCGCGGTACCCAGCAACGGACCGCTCCGCAACGCTCGACACCTGGTCGAAGTGCGCCATCCCGAGGTGGCAGTTTCGATCGCGGTACGAGCAGCCCCTCCATGGGTCCAAGCCGGAATAGTGGTGGTGGTAGCCGTTCACCCGGGACCGGTCGCCCACGTTGACCCAGCCTTCCGGAGCATGTGTCGACCGACCACCCGCCTTGGTTTGGCCCTTCACTTTTCGCTGATCTGCCTTGTAGGGGCTGCCCAAAGCGAGGAGGATGCGCTGCGTATCGGTAGCTTCCAGCCTGGTGGTACCGCACGGAGCAATGGCTTGGCCAATGCCTTCGGAGCGCTTGGTGCGGACCTGGTCGGTGTGGCCATCAACCCCGGTGGCATTGGCCTGTACCGCACCAGTGAGCTCTCACTTACACCAACCGTGGAGGTGAACGATGCCTCCAACCTGCATTACGGGGCAAGGGCTTCGGATAGTCGGACGCGTTTCGCATTCACCAGCCTTGGCCTGGCCATCAACAACCCTTCGGACAATGGTAGTGATTGGCGCAGCAGCACCTACGGACTGGTTTTCGACAGACAGGCCACACACAACTGGAGGCGCGTAGCCAACTCGGAGGCCGTTCCCTCCACCATCCTGCAAAGTTTCGTGAATGAAGCGGACGGGAGTGCGGACATCGACCTGGGCAGCTTCTTCCCGTTCACCTCGGGCTTGGCCTGGGAGACCTTCGGCATTGACCCTGGCCTTTTCCTGGACCAGAACGGCGACACCATCCCGAACCGCTATGTGAGCGCCATCCCCTTCGGCTCTGAGGTGGGTCAGAACCACACCATAGAGTCCACTGGAGCCTCCAACAACACGGCTTTCTTCTACTCCGGCAACTACCTGGACAAGCTGTACATCGGTGCTGCACTGGGCGTAGCGGGCCATCGTTACCGGCGCACCACCATCCACAACGAAACATCCTTGGACGAAAGTTTGGACCTACGCGATGTGACCTACCGTGAGGAGCTGAGCGCCACCGGAACAGGGTTCGACATCAAGGTGGGCCTCGTTGGCCGCATTACGGAGCGCTTTCGCATGGGCGTCGCATTCCACAGTCCGCAGTGGATGCAGATGAACGAAGCCTTCAGCTCGAGCATGCGCACGGGTTTCCGTACACCCGATGCTTCTGGGCGTACCAGCTACTCGGCCAATTCGCCGGATGGCACCTTCGCTTACCGGGTGAACACGCCATGGCGCACCGTGCTTAGCGCAGCCTACATGGCTGGGTCGAGGGGCTTGGTGAGCGTGGACTACACGTATGCGGACTACCGCAATTCCCGCATGCGCGCAAGCTCACGCATCCTGAGCGACTACGACTTCGCCTTGGAGAACGAGATCATCCAGAACGCCTTCAGGCCTGTCCATGCGGTGCGCGTGGGTACCGAGTGGCGCTATGGTAACTGGTACTACCGCCTGGGCTGGGGTATTGCGCCCGATGCCTATGGCAAGGAGCAGAGCCGCCACGCGCAGTCCACCAAGACCTACGCTGGAGGGATCGGCTACCGCACGGACCACATTGGCGTAGACCTTGGGCTCAACTACATCCAAGGCCAGTTGGTGTACTACCAATACGACCCCGCTGCCGTACAGGCCACCGTAGAGGACCGTCGGATCTACCGGACCATGGTCACTTTGAGCTTCAGGCCTTAAGGCCTTGCCGGTAATTGGCGATCTTGAGAGGAGTTCCCTTCAACGCGAAAGCCTCCGGAAGTTCCGGAGGCTTTCGCGTTTGCTGCTGGTGCGCTGATCAGGCTTCGCCCGTTACGCGCTCCACCACATAATCGTCCACCAGGATGCGGCCGCAATGCTCGCATACGATGATCTTCTTGTGGCTGCTGATGTCCAACTGGCGCTGTGGGGGAATTGAGTTGAAGCAGCCACCGCAGCTTCCGCGTTCCACAGGCACTACGGAAAGACCGTTGCGAGCGTTGGAGCGGATGCGGTTGTAAGCGCTCAACAAACGCTCTTCGATCAGCTTGGTGGCGGCCTGGCTCTTCTTCACCAGGTCCTTCTCCTCCTTCTCGGTCTCGGCAATGATGCCATCGAGCTCCTTCTTCTTCACGTCCAGGTCTTTCTTGCGCTCCTCGTACAGGGTGCTGCTTTCTTCCACCACCTGCTTCTTGGTATCGATGGAAGCCTTGGCTTCCTTGATGCGCTTCTCGGCAAGCTGGATCTCCAGGTTCTGGAATTCGATCTCTTTGGTGAGCGAATCGTACTCGCGGTTGTTCCGCACCTTGGATTGCTGTCCTTCGTACTTCTTGATCTGGGCCTTGGCTTCCTTGATCAGGTTCTGTCGGTCGGACACCTGACCCTCCATTTCGGCCAATTCATCCTGCAGCTTCTTCATGCGGGTCTCCAGACCGGCCACCTCGTCCTCGAGGTCCTGCACCTCCAAAGGCAGTTCGCCGCGCTGGGTCCGGATCTTGTCGATCTGCGAGTCGATGTGCTGCAAGCGGTAGAGCTCAACGAGCTTCTCCGCGACGGTGATCTCGCCCTTGCTGGCAGCCGGTGCTGCCTTACCGTTCTCCGCAGTGGTCTTGGCCGCTTTTTTCGCAGGGGCCTTCACGTCGCTCTTCGCCATGGGTCAGGAATGGTATATGGGGTCCGTGACGTTTTCCGTCAAACGGACCGCAAAAGTAGGGAAAAGTTCCCTTAACCGGCGCTGGATCAGGTGCATGGTGAATTGCTCGCTGCCGTAATGTCCGATATCGGCCAGCAGCAGCCTGTTGTCCACGTCGAAGAATTGGTGGTATTTCACGTCGCCGGTAACATAGGCATCGGCCTCGACCGCGGCGGCCCTGCCCAGTAAAAAGGCCCCTGACCCGCCGCACAGGGCCACCCTCCGGATGGGCTTGCCCAGCAGCTTGCTATGGCGAAGCACTTGTATCCCAAAGACCGACTTCAGCTTGGTAAGAAAGACTTCTTCTGCCAGCGCTTCCTCCCACTCCCCCACCAGCCCGCTGCCCACCTGTTGGTGCGCATTCAGCAGGGCGTAGAGGTCGTAAGCCACCGCTTCGTAGGGGTGGGCCTGGCGCAAGGCCACTAGGATGGCCGCCTCGCGCGGTGCATGGTAGATCAGCTCCACCCGCTCCTCGGCCTCGCTGTGGCGCTTGCCCATTTGCCCAACAAAAGGCTGGGTACCTTCCCCGCCCCGGAAAGTTCCCGTGCCCAACAAGTTGAAGCTGCATTCATCGTACCCGCCGATGTGGCCCGCGCCAGCTGCGAACAAAGCATTCCGCAGCATTTCAGCATGCGCCGCTGGGACGAAAGTGACCAGCTTGCGCAACTGTGCCGGCTTGGGGTCCAGCACATGCAAGGCCTTCAGCCCCAAGCGCGTGGCGATCTCGCCATTCACGCCATCGATCACGTTATCCAGGCTGGTATGGATGGCATACAAGGCGATGTTGTGCTTTAGCGCCGCAAGGACCGTCCGCTCCACGTAGGTCTTGGCAACCAGGCTCTTCAGGCCCTTGAAGATGACCGGGTGGTGGCTGATGATGAGGCCGCAGCCAGCGGCGGCAGCCTCTTCCACCACGGCCTCGGTGCAGTCCAGGCAAACCAATGCGGATGTGATCCCCGCCTCGGGGTCGCCCACCTGCAGGCCGCTGTTGTCGTAGTCCTCTTGCAGGGAGCGGGGTGCCCAGGCTTCGAGGGCGGAAGTGATGTCCTTGATCTTCATCTTTGACCCGTCACGTCAATATGCCTGACGTTGGGTCGGCAAAGTAATCATGAGCTTTCTGCGCTTCCTCCTCGCCCCCTTCGCCTGGCTCTACGGCGCAGTGCTGCTAATGCGGCATACGCTCTATGACCAGGGTCTGCTGCGGAGCGTGCGTCCTGGTGTGCCGAGCATCGGTGTGGGCAACCTGGCGTTGGGCGGTACAGGCAAGACGCCGCACGTGGAGCTGGTTTTGCGCACACTGGATGGCCTTGCACCGCTGGCCACGCTTAGCCGAGGATACGGCCGCAGTGGCACGGAGGTCCTTGAAGTGCATGAGCAGGATAATGCGGCCACCGTGGGCGATGAACCGCTGCAACTGAAGCGGAAATTCCCAGCGGTACACGTGTTCGTAGGTGCCGACCGGCGCGCGGCGCTGGCGCACATGCAGGAACTGGTGCCTGCGCTGCAAGCTGTGGTTCTGGACGATGCTTACCAGCACCGGCGCGTGGATGCCGGGCTCGACATTCTGCTTACCACCTGGCACCGGCCCTGGCACCGCGATGCGCTGGTGCCGGCAGGGCGCTTGCGCGATCTGCCCGGACGGGCACGCATGGCGGATGTCGTGGTGGTCACGAAATGCCCGGCGTTTCCTTCGGTCGCGGAACGGGAGCGTTGGCGAAGGGAATTGGGGCTGAGGGTGGGGCAGGAATTATTTTTTAGTGGGATCCGGTACGTGACACCACGGTACGTAAGTCGACCCATTGGGTCGACGGTACAGTACCCTAGCGGAGATCAGGGCGGGGTGGTACTGATCACCGGCATTGCGGATCCTGCGCCGCTGGTCAAGCATGTACAGGGCCTGTTCGCCACGGTAGAGCATGTGGCCTTTCCGGACCACCACCGCTTCACCGCGAGCGACCTGCAAGGCCTCGCGGCGCGATGCGCTAAATTCGCGCCCGGCCCGAAAATGCTGATCACCACCGAGAAGGACGCCATGCGCCTGCTGCCCCTGCTGCCGGGAAGCGCGCTGAGCGACCTTCCGCTTGCGGTGATCGCCATGGAGGCCGTGATCCTGAACGAACCCGAGCGCTTTGCCGCCCTCATCCGCGACCATGTTGCAACGCATCCAGCACATCGCTGAACACCTCAAGAAAGCCACCAATGGCTTCACGCCCGAGACCGGGATCATTTTGGGAACGGGCCTGAGTGGATTGGGCAATGAGATCGACGTGCAGTATGCGATCGGCTATGCGGAAATCCCAGAATTCCCGGTAAGCACGGTTCAAGGACACCCCGGCAAACTGCTCTTCGGCATGCTGGCCGGCAAGCCTGTGGTGGCCATGCAGGGCCGCTTCCATTTCTACGAGGGCTGGACCATGGGCGAGGTGGTGCTGCCGGTGCGTGTGATGAAATACCTCGGTATCCAGCGGCTCTTTGTGAGCAATGCCTGTGGCGGTGTGAACCCGGCCTTCGAGACCGGCGATCTGATGATCCTGAACGATCACATCTGCCTGTTCCCCAATCCGCTTATCGGCCCCAACATCGATGAATTGGGTCCGCGTTTCCCGGACATGAGCGAACCTTACGATCACGCCTTGATCGCCTCGGCGAAGGACATCGCGGCACGCAACAACATCCCCGTGCAGGTGGGTTGCTACGTGGGCCTTACCGGTCCCACGCTGGAGACCCCGGCCGAGTACCGCTACATGCGCATCATCGGTGGTGATGCGGTGGGTATGAGCACCGTTCCGGAAGTGATCGCAGCGCGGCAGATGGGCATCCCCTGCTTCGCCATGAGCGTGATCACCGACATGGGTGTGGAAGGGCGGATCGAGAAGACCACCCACGAGATGGTGCAGCGCGTAGCCGAGAAGGCCGAGCCGAAGCTGACGCTGATCATGAAGGAACTCATCGCCAGCTGCTGATATGAGCGCAACGCAAGAAGTCGTTACCGGCACCGGAGCGCCCCACTGGAGCGAGAAGTATGAATTGGTCGTTGGTCTGGAGGTACACGCCCAGCTGAACACCAACAGCAAGGCCTACAGCAGCGACCCCAACGCTTACGGGGACCATCCGAATACGAATGTGAGCGTGCTTACGCTGGGCCACCCCGGCACACTGCCCGTAGTCAACAAGAAGGTGGTGGAGCATGCCATCCGTATCGGGCTGGCTACCAACTGTAGCATTGCGCCGTGGATGCACTACGCCCGCAAGAACTACTTCTACCCCGACTTGCCCAAGGGCTACCAGATCACGCAGGACAAGACACCGATCTGTACGGAGGGGTATGTGGATATTCCGAGTTCAAGGATCCCGGATGAAGCCTCACGAGATGCCCACGCTACGCTCGGCATGACTCGTATCGGCATCACTCGCATCCATATGGAGGAGGATGCGGGAAAGAGCATCCACGATGTGGACCCCTTCAACACCTTGGTGGACTTGAACCGGGCCGGGGTGCCGTTGGTGGAGATCGTGAGCGAGCCGGACATCCGCAGCGGACAGGAGGCCTACGATTACCTCACCGAGATACGCCGTCTGGTGCGCTACCTGGACATCTGCGATGGAAACATGGAAGAGGGCAGCATGCGCTGCGATGCCAACATCAGCCTGCGTGTGAAAGGTGCCCAGGAGTTCGGTACGCGCTGCGAAGTGAAGAACATGAACAGCTTCCGTAACGTAGTGCGTGCGATCGAATACGAGGCACAACGCCAAAGCGAGATCCTCGATGCAGGTGGTACGATCCACATGGAAACACGCACCTTCGATGCCACCAAAGGCAGTACTGTGGGCATGCGCAGCAAGGAACAGGCGCACGACTACCGCTACTTCCCTGAACCGGACCTGCAGCCCATCACAGTTACCGAAGACACCAAGGAGGCCATACGCAAGGCGATGCCGCCTTTGCCGCGCGAACTGCGCGAGAAGTACACCGGTAGCCTGGGTCTGAGCGAGTACGACGCGGCCATATTGACCGACGACAAGGCCACGGCGCTCTACTACGAAACGTTGATCGGTTTGACCAACAACTACAAAGGCGCTGCCAATTGGGTGATGGGCGATGTGCGCAGCTGGATGAACGAGCGCGGCCTTACCATGGCGGAATTCCCGATCACCGCGGAACGTCTGGCCGGGATGATCGCCCTGATCGATGGCGGGAAGGTGAGCCACAGCATCGCCAGCCAGAAGCTCTTTCCGCTGATGCTGGAGGACAGCACATCCAGTGCCGAAGAACTGGCGGTACGACACGACCTGGTGCAGAGTACGAACGAGGACGAGATCACCGCCATAGTGCAGCGCGCCATGACCACCTACCCGGATAAGGTGGAAGCCTACCGCAATGGCAACAAGGGCCTTCTGGGCCTCTTCATGGGGGAAGTGATGAAGGGCACCAAAGGCAAGGCCGATCCCAAACGCGCCAACGAAGTGGTGCGCAACCTACTTGACGCAAAGACCGAATGAAGACCATGTACCGCACGACCCTCTTTGCTTGCACGACCGCGCTGCTGCTGGCAGCCTGCACGAACACCGGTGGCACCACCGTGGACGTCACCATCGAAGGAGCCGCCGGGCGCACAGCCACCCTGGAGCGTTTCGAACGTGGCCAGGCCATCGTACTGGACTCCGTGACCCTGGATGCGCAAGGCCACGGCATTTTGAAAGCCGCGGCACTTCCCCTGGATTTCTACCGCATACACCTGGGCAATGAAGAAGCTTTGGTACTGGCCATGGACAGCACTGAAAGCCCGGTTGTGGTTGCCGATCTGGACCGTTTGAACGCGCCGACCAGCATTTCAGGCTCAGCGCACACCGAGGCCCTTTACGCCTTCCAGGCCAGCGTGGATGCTTACGAAGCCAAGCGACAGGAGCTGCGCGACAAGATGGCCGCGGTGCCGGAGCAAGGCAACGCCCTGATGAACGAGTTGAACGCACTGAATGCGAGCTTCTACGAGGAATGCAAGAGCCTGGTGGAGAAGAACAGCGGTTCACCGGTGGCGATCACCGCGCTGAGCAAGCTGAACATGCAGCGCGACTTCGAGCTCTTCAAACAGGTGCGCAACGCTCTTCGCCAGACCATGCCCAACAGCACCTTCTTCACACAGTTCCGCGAGAATGTGGACCGCTTGGAGCAACAGGAACTGGCCGTGAAGTTGCAGGAAGAGGAACAGAAGCGCCTGGCCGGCTTGCTGCCCATCGGCGATGTGGCACCCGACATCCGCCAGCAAACGCCGGATGGAGGAACCTATGCACTGAGCGACATGCGGGGCAAGTACGTGCTGATCGACTTCTGGGCCAGTTGGTGCAAGCCCTGCCGCTTTGAGAATCCGGCCGTAAAACGGGTCTACGAGAAATACAACAAGAAAGGCTTCGAGATCCTCGGTGTTTCGTTGGACCGTAGCCATGAAGCCTGGGTGCAGGCGATCCAAGCAGATGGACTTCCATGGAAACACGTGAGCGACCTGGGTTTCTGGAACAACGCGGCCGCACAGGAATATGGCGTCAGCAGCATCCCTTTCACGGTGCTGGTGGACAAGGAAGGCAAGATCATCGCCAAGGGCCTTCGCTCGCAGCAGCTGGAAGCCGAACTGGCCAAGATCTTCGGGTCCTGAGGCGCTTTGCCCATTACAGGACTTATTGCTGTAACCAGCAGAAGGCTTCGTGCGTCCCATCCAAAACGTATTGTTCAATGACCCAAGGTCATCTCGCATTGCCGGTCGTTCTGTGCTCGGCGCTCTCCCTTTCCGCACAGACCAAGCGGGTACCCGACTACTTCCAACAACGCGTGGACTACACCATCGACGTGCGCTTGAACGATGTAGCGCATGTCCTGCAGTGCAATGAGACCTTCGTCTATGCCAACCGAAGCCCGGACACGCTACACACCCTGTGGATCCACTTGTGGCCCAATGCCTACCGCGACCGCAGCAGCGCACTGAACGAACAACTCGTACGCGACGGTAATCTGGACCTGCATTACGCCACCGAAGTGGAGCGGGGCCACATCGACAGCCTCGACTTCAGAACGGATGAAACGAAGTTGACCTGGGGCTACCACGAGGAACACGCGGACATCGCGTGGATCAAGCTTGCTAAGCCCCTTGCTCCTGGTGGATCCGTTACCATCAGCACCCCTTTCCGGGTGAAGATCCCCGACAGCAAATTCTCACGATTGGGTCACACGGGACAAGCCTACCACATCACCCAGTGGTATCCCAAACCTGCAGTGTACGACCGGAACGGCTGGCATGCCATGCCCTACCTCACCATGGGGGAATTCTACAGCGAGTTCGGCAGTTTCGATGTTAGCATAACTCTACCTGCGAACTATGTCGTGGGAGCAACGGGGCTATTGCAAAACAACCCAGAGGAAGAGGCTTGGATGAACGAACGTGCCGCTCTGGCGGTAAACGCAGATGCTTCCAAGGAAGCCAATGCATTCCCGGCATCTGATGAACGTACCAAGACCCTGCGTTTCGTACAGGACAAAGTGCATGACTTCGCCTGGTTCGCGGACAAACGTTTCATTGTGCGCAAGGGTAGTGTAACCCTGGAGCGGAGTGGTCGGGAGGTCACCACGTGGGCCCTCTTCACCCCACGCAATGCCAAGCTTTGGGAAGGCATGGGCATCGAATCGCTGAACGAAAGCGTGAAGTATTACAGCCAGTGGGTGGGCGACTACCCCTACGCTGCCTGCACCGCGATCGATGGGACCATTAGCGCCGGCGGGGGTATGGAGTACCCCATGATCACCATCATAGGCAACATGGACAGCGCCGAAAGCCTTGACAATGTGATCGCGCACGAGGTGGGGCACAACTGGTTCTATGGTATCCTCGCAAGCAACGAGCGCGATCATGCGTGGATGGACGAAGGCATGAACAGCTTTGTCGAGAAACGTTACATGCGACTGCGTTACCCCAGTGGTGGGTTCAGCATCGGAGGAATACCCGGCTTGAAGAATTTGACCGCGCATGTAACGGACGGCCATCGATTCCTGAGCGAAGCGATCTACCGCCTCAACGCCCGCAAGAATCTGGACCAACCCATCGAGACCTGCTCGCACGACTACACGCAGATCAACTACGGCGGTATCGTGTACAGCAAGACGGCCCTGGTCTTCGACCAACTCTTCGCCTATTTGGGCGATGAGGTCTTCGATCGTTGCATGCAGGCCTACAACGAAGAGTGGAAGTTCAAGCATCCTGCGCCGGAGGATGTGCGGCGTGTGTTCGAGCGGGAAAGTGGCAGGGACCTTAGCTGGATGTTCGATGAACTGATCGGAACAACGCGAAAAGTGGACATCGAACCCGTGAAACTTCTGGGCGACCAACTGAGCTACCGCAGCACGGCGACCGATGGTTTCCCCATCAACGTTACGGCATGGCGTGATGATACCGAACTGGGCACCATATGGCTTGAGGGACAAAACGGAAAGCACAGTGCCAAGCTCCCCTGGACCGATGCAGACCGTGTGCGACTGGACGCTGGCGCCCGCACCTTGGACATCGATCGGCGAAACAATGAGGTGCGCAGTCGTGGCCTCTTCCGTCGCCACGCCAAACCTGAACTGAAGCACTTGATCGGCCTGGAGAAGGATGACCGCCGCAGCATCTTCTGGACCCCATTGGCCGCTTGGAACGGGCACGATGGATTCCAAGTGGGTCTGCTGCTGAACAACACCACCTTCCCCAGCCAGCGCACGGAATGGGTGATCGCACCGCTCTATGGTCTGGGCAGTGAACGGCTGGGCGGTGCGGCGCGGATCGAGCACCACTTCGACCGCTTGGAGAGCCGCTTGTTCCAGAACATCCATTTGGGACTTAGCGCCCGCAGCGCTTCCACCTTCCACGACCACAACGCCGATGCCTGGTATGGCAAGCTGGCACCATCCATCGTGTTCGATCTGAAGCGCGACCCATTGACACGGCCCTGGCAGCACCGCATCAGTTTGCGCGCGGTCCAGCTTTGGCAGGAGCAGCGCATCGCACCACCGGAAGGAACGTCCTTCAGCAGCAGCACCGCCAATACCTATGCGGAACTGAGCTACCATGCCCGCAACACCGCTACGCTAACACCTTCGGAGATCATACCCACGGTGACGTACAACGCGGAATTCGTGCGTGCTTCGCTCGAGCTGAAGCAGGCCTTCACCTACAACAAAAAGAAGGACCAATTGCGGCTCCGCGCCTTCGCGGGAAGCATCCTGCACCGTGGATCGGGCTTCTACCAGAACCCACTGAATGCTTGGGGCCTCACTTGGGGACCAGAGGACCTGCTCTTCGACCATGCCTACCTGGAACGCGGTCGCCTCGACAGTGACTTCACGGGTCGCCAGTTCGTGAAGCAACAAGGCGCTTTCAAGACCCCCTTCCGCCAGGGAGGAAGCGACGACTGGATGGCTGCCGTGAACATGGAACTGGACCTTCCGCTACCCCTTCCACTCTCGCTCTTCGCAAGCACAGGCTGGGTTCCAACACGAACGATCGCAGCCTCAGGCCCGGAGGTCACCATAACCAACGGTGTTGCGAACTACTACGAAGCAGGCATCGGGTTCCAAGCGATACGCGATGTGCTGGAGATCTGGATGCCACTACTGGTATCCGGGAACATCGTCGATGAGGAGGAATTCCTTGGACGCAGCTTCGGGGAGCGTATCCGGTTCATCATTGCACTGGAGCGAATGGATCCGACGAAGGCCTTGAGGAGGTTGAAGCCTTGAGTTCGGATATCGTTGGTCGATGGTCGTGGTTCGGCTGGCGATGCCGTGCCAAACGTGCAGCCTTGGCGCATGAACATCGATGAACGAACAACGAATCACGACCTTCGCGCAGCATGCAGCCCGGTCAAAAGATCCATTTCCTCAGTGACTTCCACCTCGGTGTGCCGGATGCAGTGAGCAGCCTCGCGCGTGAAAAGCGGATCGTCGCCTTCCTGGACGAGGCCGCCAAGGATGCCGCGGAGATCATGCTGTTGGGCGATCTGTTCGACTTCTGGTTCGAGTACAAGCGTGCTGTTCCACGTGGTCATGTGCGCTTGCTCGGCAAGCTGGCGGAGCTTACCGACAAAGGCATACCCGTCCATCTCTTCATCGGCAATCACGACATGTGGATCTTCGATTACGTGCCTTCCGAAACGGGCGTCATCGTACACCGAGAACCCATCGTGCGGGAGATCGCTGGCAAACGTTTCCTCATCGGCCATGGCGATGGCCTTGGTCCAGGCGACCATGGCTACAAGTTCATGAAGAAGGTGTTCCGCAACCGGGTATGCCAATGGCTCTTCGCGCGTCTTCACCCCAACTTCGGGCTATGGCTGGGCGATTTCTGGAGCGGACGCAGCCGGAAAAGGAGCTACGAGAACGACCGCAAGTGGTTAGGGGCCGACAAGGAATGGCTGGTTCAGTACTGCAAGGAGGAGCTGAAGAAGCAGCACTACGACTACATGATCTTTGGACATCGCCACCTGCCGATCGACATGCTAGTGGGTGCCAACAGCCGCTACATCAACCTCGGCGACTGGATCAGCTACTTCACCTACGCCAGTTTCGACGGCAGCGAGCTGAAGCTGTTGAAACGGATGAGCGATGGGGGGTTGAATGTGGATGTGCGGATATCGGGAGGACCTGCTGTGTAGGAGGCAAGTCAGGAGCGAGCACCCTCTATTGACTTCGCAAAACGCTTGTTCCAAGGAGAAGCACTTGCTCTTGGGCCTGCCAACTACCCCTTATTCCCGGCCAAGCAAGGCCACCAGATCCACCAACCTCGAGCTATACCCGTACTCATTATCGTACCAACCCATCACCTTTACGCTGTTGCCCACCACGCTGGTGAGAAGACCATCCAGGGTACAGCTGTGCGGGTCACCCACGATGTCCACACTTACGATGGGGTCCTCGGTGTAGCGCACGATCCCTTTCCACCTGCCTTCGCACAACTCCTTGAAACGGCCGTTGATCGCTTCGGCATCCAACACGTTACGCACGTGGCAGGTGATGTCCGTGATGGAGCCGTCGGGCACCGGGACCCGGATGCCGCAACCGCCTAGACGTCCCTCGAGGTCCGGAAAGATCCGCGTGATGGCCTTGGCCGCTCCGGTAGTGGTAGGCACCATGGAGACCGCCGCGGCTCTTGCGCGGCGCAGATCGCTGTGCGGTGCATCATGCAGGCGCTGATCGCCTGTGTAGCTATGTACCGTAGTGATGTAGCCGCTTTCGATCCCACACAGTTCGTTGATCACCTGTACCATGGGTGCAGCGCAATTGGTCGTGCAACTCGCATTGCTGATGATGTCCTCGCTGCCATCGAGAATATCATCGTTGACGCCCAACACAACGCTCTTGATGTCCTTGTCCTTCGCGGGAGCACTGATGATGACCTTGCGGGCACCGGCCTTGAGATGCCCGGAAGCCGAAGCCCGATCCCGGAACAGGCCGGTGCACTCGATCACGACGTCGATGCCCAATTCCTTCCAGGGCAATTCGGCCGGGTCGCGTTCGGCAAAGGCTTTCACGGTGCGACCGCCAAGGACCAGATCCTCTGTATCGTAGGAGACCTCCCCGGGAAAGACACCATGCACCGAATCGTACTTGAACAGGTGGGCCAGCGTACGGTTGTCCGTCAGGTCATTGACTGCCACCAGCTCGATGTCCTTGCGTTGGAGCAGGATGCGAGCGGTGACTCGTCCGATGCGGCCGAAACCGTTGATAGCGATGCGCATGTTCGTTGTTCGATGTTGGCTGTTCGTGCGGTGCTTGTAGCCGTTCTTTCACGCTGGTCGCCGCAGGCAGATCAACGCCCCGACGATCAAAACATGTGTTTTTCGGCGTGGTAGCTACTCCGTACCAAAGGGCCGCTTTCCACATAGCGGAAGCCTTTCTCCAGCCCGATGGCCTTGTACTTCGCGAAGGTATCCGGGTGTACGAATTCAGCCACAGGCAGATGGGCTTTGGTGGGCTGCAGATACTGGCCCAGGGTAAGGATGTCCACGCCCACACTGAGCAGGTCGTCCATGGTCTCGAGCACCTCCTGTTCGCTCTCCCCAAGGCCAAGCATCACGCCGCTCTTGGTGCGCAAACCAGCGCGCTTGGACCGCATTAGCACCTCCAAACTGCGGTCGTACTTGGCCTGGATCCGTACTTCCTTGGTCAGGCGGCGGACTGTTTCGAGATTATGGCTGAGGATCTCCGGCGCGGCTTCCACCACCACAGCGAGGTTCTCCCACTTGCCTTGGAAATCGGGAATGAGCGTTTCCATCGTGGTGCCTGGGCTGCGACGGCGGATGGCACGGATGGTCTTGGCCCAAATATCGCTGCCGCCGTCCTTGAGGTCGTCGCGATCAACGCTGGTGATCACGCAGTGCTTCACGCCCATCAATTCCACGCTGCGGGCTACGCGAGCAGGTTCGAAAGGATCCACATTCTCAGGCCGGCCAGTAGCTACAGCACAGAAGCCACAGCTACGTGTACATACATTGCCCAGGATCATGAAAGTGGCCGTTCCAGCTCCCCAGCATTCGCCCATGTTCGGGCAGTTTCCACTTTGACAGATGGTGTGAAGCTTATGCTCACCAACGATGGAGGCCACCTTGCGGAATTCCGCACCAGTAGGAAGCTTGACCCTCAGCCAGGCCGGTTTTCTGGTGCGCTCCCCCTCGGCCACTGCCACGGTCACTTGATCGCTCATTGCGTGTATTTCTTGCCGAACTGGAGGGCGAGGTAGAATTGGAAGAAGAACTGCTTGTTCTTCACGTCCTCCAGTTCGGCCATGATGGGGATGACCACAGGGTAGGCGTCCATGCTGGCGCCAACTTCGATGGATTTGATGCCCGATGCCTGCCCGCTGTGCTCGAAGTTGAATCCGAAGCGACCGAAGCCACCCGGATAGATGCGCATTTCTCCGAAGCCATTGAACCACGAAGCCCGCCCAAAGATGTTCTGGATGTCGTGGAGGGCCGGATCGTAACGCTCCGTTACGATGATCTCATAGGGGAAGTTGTCGGGCTTGCCGATCTGCAGGTACACCGGCTTCACGAAGGCCAGCGAGGGACCGATGCCCCATACGTAGTTCACCTCCACTCCGCTGCGCCGGATCTTGTCTGCGATCTGGTGCTTGCCGCCGAAGGTGGGCCGCAGCACAAGCATGGTGTTCTGCTTTCCGTAGAAATAGCCGCGCGAGTCCTCATAGAATGGATTGAAGCTCTTGATCTCCTTGGGGTGCTTCATACTGGCGATCTCCACCCCCAACATCCGCCGGTCCTTGGCTGTGGTGTGCTTGCCATGGTAAAAGTTCAGGCCCCAGCCATCGCCATGGATCATGATGCCCCCGAGAAGCTCCTTGCGGTAAAGTACACGCGTCTCGTCATAGATCGTCTGTTGCGCCCAGCAGGGTGCCAGGGTGATCAGCAGCGGTATCATGGACAACAGGAGGCGCATGCGACGGAGAACAAAGCTACGATAGGCCAACGTTACCTTGTCGCTCGTTCGTACCCATAACAACCATGGACACAGCAAGGATCATTTACCTCGGCGAACTCCGCACCGAGGCCACCCACCCGCGCAGTGGGCAACGCATCGTTACGGACGCCCCCGTGGATAACCAGGGAAAGGGCGAGGCCTTCTCACCTACGGACCTCCTGTGTACAGCCCTGGCCACCTGCATGATCACCACCATGGGCATCAGCGCTCAGGGCCATGGCATTCCGATACAGCGTATCGAGGCACGCGTGGTGAAGCACATGGCCGCGAACCCACGCCGGGTGGAGCGCGTAGAGGTGCAGCTGGAGGTGGCCGTGGAGGGCCTCAACGAGCGGTGGAGATCCCTACTTGAACATAGCGGAAGGACCTGCCCGGTGGCCCTGAGCCTTGCCAGCGAACTTGACCAGGATATCTCCTTCCTCTTTGTGTGATGGCATACCCGCCAAGCAGAAAGCCCAGGCTTTCGACCTGGGCTACAACGCATTCGGAGTGAAGGACTTAGGAGCGGGCCTCGACGGGAACATTGTTCACCTTTCCGTAGGCCGGGCAGGAGGAGTGCGAGCCACAGGAACTGAGCACGACACTCGAAACGACCACAGCCGCCAGGATGAGAAGTACCTTTTTCATCGTTCGTTCGTTTATTTCCCGGTTGAGGATGCTTTCAACGGCATTCACAGAATGCCAAAGTTACCCTTCGTAACGGATGGCCCATAAAAATGTTTCAACAGGGGGTTTGTCGATCTTTCGGGAGCAATGGACGATAGCGGTGGGAATCCAGTGAAGAAATCCTTGCCCGACATGGGGGACGGCTGGTATGCGCAGCTCGAGGAAGAGTTCCGTTCGCCCTATTTCGCCGCGTTGAAAGATTTTCTGTTGAAGGAGCGTGCACACGAAACCATTTACCCAAAAGGCCACGACATCTTCGCTGCCTTCAAGCGTACGCCGTTTCAGCAGGTACGCGTGGTGGTTCTCGGCCAGGACCCCTACCACGGTCCCGGACAGGCCCATGGACTTTGCTTCTCGGTACCTCGTGGAGTGCCGCTACCACCCTCGCTCCTGAACATCTTCAAGGAATTGGACCGTGACCTGCATCTGCCCATTCCGGCCCATGGGGACCTTTCCCGTTGGGCCGACCAAGGCGTGTTGCTTTTGAATGCCACCTTGACCGTTCGCGCCAATGAAGCGGGCTCCCACCAAGGAAAGGGTTGGGAACGCTTCACCGATGCGATCATACGACAGCTCAGCACCCGGCATAAGGGGCTCATCTTCTTGCTTTGGGGACGTTTCGCTCAGAACAAGGAACCACTGATCGATACCGATCGACACTACGTACTGAAAGCCCCTCACCCATCTCCCTTATCGGCCCACAGGGGGTTCATCGGCTGCGGACACTTCGGTCAGGTCAATGATATACTTCAAGCCCAAGGCCGCCCACCCATCGACTGGAACCCAGGATGACCGCCAGGCGGATATCGCTCCTATTCGTGTTGCTGTGCGCCCTGGTGCACGGACAGCGATCGTTCGCCCAACCCCACAAAGTGCGTTTCACCAGCACCGAGCAGATCCCGACCAAATGGTTGCGCAACATAGAGGTGGGCAGTGTGCAGCAATTGCCCAATGCCATAGCCACGCAACTGGCGGTCCTACACGCCCAGGGTTATCTTGAAGCGTTCGTAGACACGTGTACCACCGATAGCATCGGCAGTACCTGCCCCCTTGTGCTGGGGCGGGAATATCGCTGGGCCAAACTTTCCGCCGGCGGTATCCCCAAGGAGATCACCAGTGCTGTACGATTCAAGGAAAAACTCCAACTCGGCAGGCCGGTGTCGCCACAACAGCTGGGGAGACTGATGAAGGAACTGCTCCGTGAACGGGAGAACAACGGTCACCCATTCGCACGGGTGTGGCTTGACAGCTTGGACCATTCCGATGACGGGCTGCACGCAGTGCTGCGCATGGACCAAGGTCCGCTCATACGGTTCGACAGCGTGCTGGTGCGGGGTGATGCACGCACCAACCTACGTTACCTCCAGGCCTACATCGGCGTGAAGCCGGGCGACCTTTACAACGAAAGTATGGTCCTGGCCGTGGAGCGCCGCATCCGCGAACTGTCCTTCGTGACCCAACGCCAACGCCCGTATGTGCAATTCACTCCGGACCAGACCAAGCTCTTCCTGTTCCTCGACCACAAGAAAGCGAGCTCCATCAATGGAGTGATCGGCCTGCAGCCAGACCCGGTCACAGGGCAGGTGGGCTTCACAGGCGACCTGGACCTGCGCTTGCGCAATGCCTTGCGGCGCGGTGAGGCGATCGCGCTCAATTGGCGACGCTTGCAGGACCAGACCCAGGACCTTCGCCTGGGCTTCAACCTGCCATTCGCGTTCAACACCCCCTTCGGAGTGGATGCCAACCTGCGTCTCTTCCGCCGCGACACCACCTTCTTGGAGGTGAATGCCCGGGGTGGACTTGACTACCTGCTCGCCCAAGGAGACAAGGTGAGCCTGTTCATCAACAGCAAAGGCACCAACCGACTGGGCTCCAACCTTGTGACACAACCCGGCCTGGCCGATGTGAACATCCTGAGCTACGGGATCGGCCTGCAGCGGGAGCGCTTCGACTACCGCTTCAACCCAAGGCGTGGCCACAGCCTTGAGTTGGAAGCATCTGTCGGCCGAAAGCGCAGTTCCACTGCTGTTCTGCAACCGCCAGGTAGCGAACCGGGCCTGCAGGTACCAGAGCAGCGCTCGATACAATATGAGTTGACCGGAAAAGCGATCGGCCACGTTCCATTGCGGAGGCGAAGCACGTTCCGTTTCGTAGCCCAGGGTGGGTGGATGGTGAACGATGACCTTTACCGCAACGAACTCTACCGCATCGGAGGTCTACGCACCCTGCGAGGCGCCGACGAAGCCTCGATACTGGCTTCGGCCTATGCCATTGGCACGGTGGAATACCGCTTTGTGTACGAGGAGAACGCGAACTTCTTTGTTTTCGTGGACCAAGGTTGGTGGGAAGATGGTGCCCAGGAAAGCTTGGTCAAGGACACTCCACTGGGCTTCGGGGCAGGAACGACCTTTGAAACAAAGGCGGGGCTGTTCAGCATTACCTACGCCTTGGGTAGTCAGTTCGGAGCACCGATACTCCTGCGGGGCGGCAAGGTCCACTTCGGGTTCATATCACTCTTCTGATGGACTTGTACGAAAATGGTATTCGCGGTGCGAACAAGAACGAAAGAGGCCCACAATAACCCTTTGCGGGTAAGAATGGCATGGACCAGCGCAATTGCCATCCCCGAGTGCGGATATCTTTGAGGGCATGCGTGTACTTCTGTCCATGCTGCTGATATTCTCCTTGGAAGCCCAGGCCCACCGCGATTCCGTGGCGGTCTCCGACCACCCTGGGCAGGGACTGGCGGACATGCTGCTGGAGTACCTGGCTGTGCGCTACCGGGATGCCGACCTTGACGGGCATGTGCTCTATGTAAGCGTTCATCGGCAGGCGATGTACCATGTCCATCGACGTCGTTTGCTGGCGGAGTATCCCATAGCCACGGCCAGCAGGGGTTTGGGCACCCTTCGAGACACCTACCGAACGCCTACGGGCCTTCACCGGATCAGTGAGAAGGTGGGCCACGATGTACCGCCCTTCGGGATCCTGAAGGACCGGGTCTTTACTGGCGAACTGGCCGTCCCGGATCCCCGTGGCTCGGACCAGGATCGCATCACCTCGCGTGTATTGTGGCTGGAAGGACTGGAACCGGGACACAACCAAGGCGGTGATGTCGACAGCCATGACCGCTTCATCTACATCCATGGAACAGCAAATGAGCGCAGCATCGGAAGTCCATCATCCATGGGATGCATACGAATGCTGAACTCCGATGTGATCACGCTGTTCGATCAAGTGCCCATAGGAGCGTTGGTGGTGGTGTTGGACAACTGAAAGCACGCGGCCCAGCCGCTACCTTTGCCAATAGCGAAATGGACCTGACCAGCCTACTTCTCGGACTCTTGCTCGGCACCATCGCAGGAGCCGTGGCCCATGCCCTGTGGTCCCGCGGTCGTGATGCTGCCAAGCTTGAGCGATCGCATCAACAGCATGCGCAGGACAAGCTGGACCTGGAGCAACGGATCAGCGATCACCGAAGAACTGCCGAAGAACTGAACAGTACCGTGCTGCAATTGAATGCAGCATTGGCCACCGAAAAGGAACGTGGGCGTGGCCTCCAAGCGCGTTTGGAGGAACAAAAAGCCGAGTTGGAACAACTCCAGGTCCGCATGACCACAGAGTTCGAGAACATTGCGAACCGTCTGCTATCCCAGCGTGGAAAGGAACTCAACGAACAGCAGCAGGAAAAGCTCGGCATGATCCTGAAACCGTTGCAGGAGCGCATCAAGGATTTCGAGGACCAGGTGCGCAAGGCCTACGACAACGAAGGGCGTGAAAGGCACTTGCTGAAAAGTGAGATCGCCAAACTGGTGGAACAGAATCAACGCCTAAGCACCGATGCGGACAACTTGACACGGGCGCTGAAGGGCGATACACAGGCACAAGGGGCATGGGGCGAGATGATCCTGGACAAATTGCTGGAGGGTTCCGGCTTGATGAAGGGGCAGGAATACAGCATGCAGGAAAGCACCACGCTCAGCGATGGCACACGCCAACGACCCGATGCGGTGATCTTCCTACCCGAGGAGAAGTTCCTGATCATCGATAGCAAGGTATCATTGGTACACTTCGAACGCTTCACCGCTGCCACCGACGAGATCGAGAAACAACGGCTCATGAAGCAACACGTGGAAAGCCTGAGGGCACACGCGAAAGGCTTAGGCGAAAAAGACTACACCAAGCTCTATGGCGTACAAAGCGTGGACTTCGTGCTCATGTTCGTACCGTTGGAACCAGCATTCCTCCTGGCCTTGCGCGAGCGGCCTGAGATCTTCCAGGAAGCCTACGACCGTCAAGTGGTGATGGTGACCCATACCACACTGATGGCCACCCTACGCACCATCCATGGCATCTGGAAGAACGAACGCGTTGCGCGGAACCATATCGAGATCGCTGATCGTGCCGGCAAGCTCTACGAAAAGTTCGTTGGGTTCACGGATGACCTGTTGAAGGTGGGTAACCAGCTAAAACAAGCCAAGGACACGTACGATGGTGCCATGAACAAGTTGAGCAGTGGCGCTGGCAACTTGGTGCGCCAAGTGGAACTCTTGAAGGAACTGGGCGCCAAGACGAACAAGAGCGTGAACACCAACCTGGTCACCCGTGCGTTGGAAGGAGAGCAGGAGCACCTATGAGGAAAGTAGCCCACATGATCGTGATCGCCTTGTTGGCGGTCGGGTGCGGAAGCAATACCGCCAGCACCAAGCGTGACAATATCGCCTACCTCTATGGCAAGGGTGGTGGAGGGATACGACTGAACGCACGTGTACACCACGAGACAGCGGACCGCAGCATCCTGTACTACAAGATCCCCACGACCGACATCTTGTACAAGAGCACTGGAGCCGGTACCCCCTTCCGTGCTGCGGTGCAATTGAGCTACGAAGTGTATGCCGATTGGAGCGCCAGATCGGTGTTGGACAGTGCAAGCACTTTGGTACAGGACCACTCCACGGACCCCACCGAACACAAGGAACTGATCGGCAGTTTGGATCTTCGCCGCATCGACAAGCCAAGCTACCTGCTGCGCCTGACCGCACGTGACCTGAACCGCGAAACCTACAGCTCGGTGGTGCTGCGTGTGGAATGGTCGGCCAGCAGCGTGCGGCAGAACTTCCTGCCCATGGACCCACGCAATGGGCTACCCCGCTTCGGAGACCACATCGCACCGAACGACGGCCCCGTGAAAGTGCGTTGCGAGGCCTACTCCGGCCGCTCCCTGTTCGCCACGCGGTACAAAGCGACCGACGGGCTTCCATCACCGGTGTTCACGACTTCGAACAATGTGCGTGGAACGACCGTGGCGGACAGCAGCTTCATCATCCAAGTGGACCCCGAAGAAGGCACCTTCCTGCTCGATCTGCGCACACCCGGCACCTATCACATCAGGCCTGATACTTCAGCCCCCCAGGGATATACCCTTTCGGTGCTTGGACAGACCTATCCATACGTAGGCACCGGGGCGGATATGTTGAAACCCTTGCGCTACATCACTTCCATGCAGGAGTATGAGCGTATCTCCGGATCGGGCAACGTGCGGCAGGCCATCGAACGCTTCTGGCTGGATTCCTCCGGGGATCGGGAACGGGCCAGGGAGGCCATACGCATCTATTATGGTCGGGTAGAGAATGCCAACCGCCACTTCACCGCCGATGTGGAGGGATGGCGTACCGACCGAGGGCTGGTCCACATCATTTTTGGAATACCGAACTCGATCTATCGCAGCGACCTCAGTGAGACCTGGGTCTTCGGCGAAGAGAACAACCTGCTCAGCCTCTCCTTCACCTTCGTGAAGCGCGACACCCCTTTCTCGGAGAACGACCTGGTCTTGCAGCGTGACCCATCGCTAAAAGGAGCGTGGTACCGCAATGTGGAGAGTTGGCGCAACGGAAGGGTGTACCAGAACTGATGTGCGAAGTACCTCAGTAACAAGATCGAACAACGAACGGCGATGGCATCGAATGACATGGTATGTGGCGTATGGCCGGTGATCGAAGCCTTGAAGGCCGGAAAGAACGTGGAGAAATTGTTGGTTCGGCGCGAGGCTGGTGGAGATGGCATCAAGGAGATCCGCAAACTGGCACAGGAACGGGATATCCCATGGCAACCCGTACCGGTGGAGAAGCTGGATCGACTGACCAAAGCCGAGCATCAAGGCGTCATCGCGTTCCTCAGCCAAGTTGAAGAACAGGACCTTGACGAAGTGATCACCATGGCCTTCGAGCGGGGTGAGCAACCCTTGATCCTGGCCTTGGACAGCGTGACCGATGTACGGAACATGGGCGCCATAGCGCGCAGCGCTGAGTGCTTTGGCGCACATGCCATCCTTGTACCGAAGGTGGGTACCGCACGCCTGGGGCCCGATGCGGTGAAGAGCTCTGCCGGCGCCTTGCTGCGCAAGCCCGTGTGCCGGGTGAACCGTTTGAAGGATGCCCTGCTGCGTGCCAGGGAGCACGGTCTGCGGATCGTGGCTTGCACCGAAAAAGGCACCACGCTGCTTGATGAGGTCGAGCTATCAGGCCCGCTTGTGGTAGTAATGGGATCCGAGGACGAGGGCATTTCCGATACCGTACTGCGCCTGGCCGACGACTTGGTTCGGATCCCGATGGCCGGCAAGATCGGCTCCCTGAACGTGAGCGTTGCCGCGGGCATCGCCCTGCACGCAACATTGCGGGCACGGTCCACCAAGGCCTGACGCTTCCTACGCTCTTCCCTTGACACCTTGGCATGGCCGGGGTGGACTCCGCAGCAGGCTCCCTGCAGCTGCAACCTTTCTTACGGCTTCACGGTATAAGAGTCCCAACGTGACACCCGGTGCAAGGGAACACTTCTGCCCCTGCATCGATCGAACGAACAGGACCATGAAGCACTTTCTCCAGTTGCCAGCGGCCGTCATGGCAGTGCTGTTATGCTTGGCACATGACCCATGCACTGCACAAGGACCCACTTCCGGAAACGGCGGAACCGTTGTTCGGGTGAAAGGCCTGGACCATACCATTCGTGATGCCGTGGCCGCAGAGCTGGGAAGACAGGGCCTGCAGCTCGCTTTCGCCTGCGTACCGGCAGGCATTCTGGTGCTTGAGGAAGATGCCAGGACCACCTCGGGAATGGTGCTTACAACATCCCTCACGGCCATCGAGAAGCACGTTCGCGCCAGGGACATCTCCATTTTGCCCATCAGCCTGCATGATGCAGAAGAGCAGTGCGCCCAAGCCCGTAACCGATGAGCACAAGTTCAACCCGACCCTTCCAGGCGGCTCTCGCACTGATATGCTTTGCATTCGCCAATAGTGGGACAGCACAGCTCACCGTTTCACCGCAGTCCAACATCCAGGAACTTGCGGCTGCCATCACCGGACCGGGCGTCCAGATCGCCAACCCCACCATCGACTGTCATGCCCAAGGCTTCGGAGAGTTCAGCTACACCGGAAGTGTGCTGGGTGTGAACGAAGGCGTGCTACTTACCTCCGGTCGTATCAGCAATTCCATTGGCCCGAACAACGTGGACAACAGGACCTTCGAGCAGAACACTCCTGGGAATACCCTGCTGAACACGGTCACAGGCCGAACGACCTTCGACGCGTGTCGCTTGGAGTTCGATGTGATACCCGGCGGGGACACCTTGGTGTTCAACTTCGCCTTTGCCAGTGAAGAGTACAACGAATGGGTCGGCTCTCAATACAATGACGTGTTCGGCTTCTTCATCAGCGGTCCCGGCATTGTCGGAGACCCTGGGATCGGCAACGAGAAGAACATCGCATTGATCCCGAACACGGCACAAGCGGTCACCATCAACACCGTCAACAACGGATCCAACCAGAGCTACTACAACGACAATACAGGTGGCCAGCAGATCCAATACGATGGCATCACCCAAGGACTGCAGGCTCTGGCCGTGGTGGAGCCCTGCCAAACGTATCGCCTGAAGCTGATCGTGGCCGATGCAAGCGACCGTAAGTTCGACAGCGGCGTGTTCGTGGAACGTATCCAGAGCAACGCTGTGACCTTGCAGACCTATACCGCAACGGGCTTCCCGAGTCTGGTGGAAGGTTGCCATCCAGGCGGAGTGCGGTTCACCCGCCAGACAGTCACCCCGGATGCCTTGGATGTACCCTACTTCCTTGCGGGAACGACCACGAATGGTGAGGACTACCCTGCGATCGGTGACCCCGACCCTGCAGTGGCCAAGATCGCCACCATACCTGGCGGCCAGGCCAGCGTGGAGATCCCATTCGACCCTATTGCTGATGGAATACCGGAAGGCACGGAGTACATCCGTGTGCTCCTGGGCTCATCCGTTTGCCCAGGCTTCTATTTGGACAGTCTGGACCTGATGGTGCAGGATTCGCTCTTCACAAGCGTGACCGCGCCATCCACAATTTGCCCAGGAGGTAGTGCTGCCCTGAACGCCACCGGCGGTCTGGAGTACGCGTGGTCTCCTGCTACCGGATTGAACACAGCGAACATTGCCGCTCCGATCGCTTCACCAGTCACTACCGCGACGTACAATGTGGTGGTCAGTGTAGGAACATGCTCGCAAAGCCTTGGAACAACCGTGGCCGTGAGTTCCATGACCCTCTCGGCGATCACGACACGTCCCTTGTGCCAAGGCCAGACCAACGGCGCCTTGAACCTGAGCGTCTCCGGAGGAACAGCACCCTTCCAATTCGGGTGGACCGGACCGAACGGCTTCTCGGCAAGCACGGAGGACCTGTCCCAAGTGGGTGCAGGCACCTACACCGTTACCGTTTCCGATGGTGCTGGCTGCACGCTGACGCAGAGCTTCAACCTTTCCGCACCCGCAGCCCTTGCCCTGTCCACAGCGCCTTCCATACTTCCCTTCGGACAGAATGTGTCGTGTTTTGGCGGTGCTGATGGCAGCATCGACTTGAGCATCCTAGGCGGCACCGCACCCTACCAGATGGCATGGACCGGACCGAACGGATATAGCAGTTCCAGCGAAGATCCGAGCGGACTCGCGGCAGGCATCTACACCGCAACTGTCACCGACAACAACGGGTGCACCGCGACCACTGTGCGGGAATTGGTCCAACCACCGGCCATTTTACCCTCGCTTGCGTCGAGCACGCCGGCAAGCTGCGCTGCAGCTGCGGACGGTAGTGCAACAGTTGCACACACCGGAGGGATACCACCTTACAGCTACACCTGGGACGCGGCACCAGCCCAGAACACAGCGACCGCCACGGGACTCGCACAAGGTGGATACACCTGCACGATCACCGACGGCTATGGCTGCACAAGCCAACTAAGCGTGCAGATCGATGCGCCACAAGCACTCACCGTGAGCGTGGTGGACGTGAACGATGTGCTCCAATGCCAGGGCCAACAGGATCCCAGCGGATCGGCCACAGCGGTCGCTTCCGGAGGCACAGCACCGTACTCCCATGCGTGGAACACCGTTCCCGTGCAGAATGGCGCCAGTGCGAATTTCGATGCTGGAGGTGCCTATACTGTGACCGTGACCGATAACAACGGATGCTCTGCGCAAGCCGGAGTGACCGTGCAGCAACCTGGTCCATCGAACATCGCTGTGACGGAACAGAGCGATGTCACATGTGCATCCTCGAACTCAGGCACCGCAACGGTGGGCCTTAACAGTGGCTCCGACATCGTATCCATCACTTGGAGTACATCCCCGGTCCAGACCGGCTCCACCGCAACGGGCCTTGCACCTGGAACCTATACTGCCACAGCGCAGCATACCGACGGTTGCCAGAGCACCGCATCGGTCACGATCAATGGACCGGCCGATGCCCTTGATGCAGCGATCGGCCCGGTACAGGCCGTGGATTGCTTCGGCAACACCAGCGGTTCCGCCACGGTGATCGCCAGCGGAGGAGTACAACCCTACTCCTACAGCTGGAACACGACGCCTGCCCAGACCACGGCAATTGCGGCCAACCTCCCGGCAGGATCGCACGTGGCAACCGTGACCGATGCCCTTGGCTGCACGACCCAAGCAACAGCGACCGTTGCCGGACCAAGCGCAGCCTTGCAGGTGGATATCACGGGATCCACGAACGTGCTTTGCTTCGAGACCGCGGAGGGAACTGCCAATGCGCAGGCCAGCGGTGGCACGGCGCCCTATACCTACAGCTGGGACAGCGATCCGGTGCAGACCGGCCAACAGGCCGTGGAGCTACCCGTGGGCAACCATACCGTGACCGTTACCGATGCCAACGGCTGCACCGCATCGACCACCGTGGACATCAGTGGACCGCAAAGCGGGATAACCTCCTTGATCGAGACCTATTCCGACGTGACCTGCTTCGGTGACAACGATGGTGGAGCGACACTGGCGGTGAGTGGAGGAAGCGGCTCCTACACCATCACCTGGATGGTGGAACCACCGCAATTCGGCAACTCGGTAAGCAACCTGGCGCCTGGACTGTACATGGTGATGATCGAGGACAACAACGGTTGTGACATCGACAAATTCGTGGAGTTCACCATTGCCGGACCCGATGATCCGCTTGCCTTGGACTTCGTCCTGAGCGACTACAATGGCTTCAACGTGTCATGCAGCGACGGCGCTGATGGAAGCATCGACGTTACTGTGAGCGGAGGCTACGCACCCTACTCCTACCAGTGGACCGACCTGTTCGGAGGAGTATCCGGACAAGAGGATCTTTCAGGCCTCGCCGCCGATACCTACATCCTCACTGTGATCGATGCACGGGGCTGCACCATCGATTCCACCCTGGTATTGACCGCTCCGCCAGCGATCGTCGTTGAAGCCGATGTCACCACAGCCTCCTGTCAAGGCAGTAGCACCGGCGCCATCGACGCAACGATCTCAGGTGGTCTTGCCCCCTTGAACATCAGCTGGAACGGACCGAACGGGTTTGCTTCGACCAACACCCAACTCACCGACCTTGAGGCCGGCGTCTATACGGCCACAGTGACCGATGCCAACGGATGCATGGTAACACGGTCTTTCGATGTGAGCGAGCCCGGCCTGTTCCAAGTGAACGGTGTCATGAGCAGCTACCCGGGTGGGTGGCAGATCAGTTGCGCTGGCGCCACCGATGGATCCATCGACATGACAGTGACCGGTGGTACCGGGAACCTGAGCTATTCCTGGACCGGACCCGGCCTTGCGGACCCTACACTGGAAGATCTGAGCGGACTGGGTGCCGGAACGTACACACTTAGGGTGACCGACGAGAATGGATGTTCCACCCTGGCGGCATACACCCTCAACGCGCCGGCTCCTTTGGCAGCGAACCTCGTGTCCGGAACCTACGGCACGTTCAACACGAGCTGTGCTGGTGCTGATGATGGGTTCATCAATACCACCATCACTGGCGGCACGGTTCTCTATGACATCGCATGGACCGGCCCCAATGGCTTCACCGCGAACACGGTGAGCATCTTCGGCCTGGCACCTGGCACGTACACCATTTCAGTATCCGATGCCAACGGGTGCAGCACCACCACATCGCGTACGCTGGTGGAACCAACGCCTTTGGATGCCGGTCTCAGCAGTTCCACCTCGCCCAGCGGTGATGCCATTGCATGCGCTGGCGCCTCCACCGGATCCATCGACCTATCGGTTAGCGGTGGAGCATTGCCCTACACCTATGCATGGCAGGGTCCTGATGGATTCAGCAGCACGGCCCAGGACATCGGTGCCCTGACCGCTGGCACCTATGCGGTTACCGTGAGCGATGCCAATGGATGTGTGCGTGTCCTACCGGTGACCCTCACAGCCCCACCTGCCGTGGTCTTGAACACCACGCTCTCCGATTTCAATGGAGCAGCCACGTCTTGCGCCGGTGCCACAGATGGCACGATCGAAGTTCAAGCAAGCGGTGGTACCGGAGGCTTCGGCTTTGTCTGGAACGGTCCCAATGGGTTCACGAGCACCGCACAGGACCTTACCGGCCTTGGTGCGGGCACGTACGACCTCACCGTTACCGATACCAACGGCTGTGTGAGCACCAACAGCATCACCTTGGATGCTCCGGAGCCACTCTCCAATGCGTTCACCATTTCCGACCAGAACGGTAATGCGATCAGCTGTGCCGGCGCTGCCGACGGCAGCATCGATCTCGTGGTGGGCGGAGGCACGGCACCGCTGGAATTCGCTTGGAACGGTCCTGATGGATTCACTTCCATTCTAAGCGAATTGGACGGTCTTGCTGCCGGAACGTACAGCGTTACCGTTACTGATGCCAACGGATGCGCCGAGACCTCCTCCGTGACCCTGGAGGCCGCAGCGCCTTTGGATATCGACCTGGAGGCCTTGACCTACGCAGGCGGGAACAACGTGTCCTGCTCAGGCGCCGGCGATGCGGCCGTGGACCTGAGCATCAACGGCGGTACGGCCCCGTTCACCATTTCATGGACGGACGGACTTGGATTCACCGCGGACACTGAGGACATTGCCGCTGCGGGAGCAGGAGTGTACCAGGTTTCCGTGACGGATGCCAACGGCTGCGCCGTATCGGGATCCATCGTGCTCAGCAGTCCACAGCCCCTTGGCAGTAGCGCGACGCTGAGCGGTATTCCCGGCGCCAACATCGCATGCGCAGGTGGCACTGAAGGCAGCGTAACCCTGGAAATAACCGGCGGCAGTGCCCCATATGGTGTTGCGTGGAGCAATGGCGAAAGTGGCGAAGAGTTGAGCGGTGTTGGTGCTGGTACATATACCGCCACGGTGACCGATGCGAACGGCTGCACGACCACGTCGAGCCACACACTGGTAGCTCCCGAAAGCGTCTCCGTTACACTCACACCATCAGTCCATCCCAGCGGCTTCGCAGTGGCCTGTGCCGACGGCAGTGATGGCACCTTGGAGGCGCAAGTGAGCGGAGGGACCGCGGATCACACCTACGCATGGAGCGGACCGAACGGCTATACGGCCGCCACCCCCAACCTAGTGGGCCTGACCCCTGGAAGCTACAGCGTGGTGGTCACGGATGCGAACGGATGCACAGGAAGTACCTCGATCGAATTGGATGCTCCTCCCGCGGTCGACATCGCCCTCAGCGCGACCAGTTTCAACGGCGGCTACAACATCTCCTGCATGGGAGGCAGCAATGGCCAGGCCACCGCTATTGCCACGGGCGGAAACGGCGCGTACAACTACGCATGGAGCGGACCCGATGGCTTCACAGCCAACACCGTATCCTTCACCGGAGCTATTGCAGGAACCTACACGCTTACCGTAAGCGATGAGAACGGATGCAGCGCGAACAGCAGCATCGTCCTGAGCGAACCCGATGCCTTGGAAGTGGACCTCATCCTG
>CAYQMC010000002.1:26147-43896 GCA_964418285.1 uncultured Chryseobacterium sp. | reverse complement strand
ATGGATGCCCTTGTAGCAGAGCTGCTTCACCTTGCTTGGCGTGTCGGCACCTTCCAAGGTGGTGAGGTCGATCATGCTCAGGGCGAGCTTCATGCCCTGCACCTTGGTCTCCTTCTTGATGCTGCGCGTCTGGATCCGTGCCACACGCTCCTCGATGCCCACCTGGTCGATGGTGGGTGTGGTGCGTGGCCTGGGAACGTGGCGTTGAATGGACTTGCTTGCGGTAGCCATGGTATGTCGGCCAAAGATAGTCGGCCGATCACTGGACACGATGGACAGCAGCTTCTGCCAGCCCCTTGGAGTTCAGTACCTTCGCGGCGCTTTTCATGACCGCAAAGCCTGCTCACATACATCCCGTCTTCGATCGTCTGCTCCAACGCTCCGACAAGGAATCGCTTTTGGGCCAACGTGGTCTTTGCATCTGGATGACGGGGTTGAGCGGCAGCGGCAAAAGCACGATCGCGGTGGAATTGGAGCGGCTGCTGCACGCCGAAGGCATCCACAGCATGGTGCTGGATGGTGACAATGTGCGCACCGGCATCAACAACAACCTGGGCTTCAGCGAAGCGGACCGCACGGAGAACATCCGCCGCATTGCCGAAGTGGCCAAGCTCTTCGTGGGCAATGGCACGGTCACGATCTGCTGCTTCGTCAGCCCCACCATCGCCATCCGCGAACAGGCCCGGACCATCATTGGTGGAAACGACTTCGTGGAGGTGTTCGTGGACACCCCGCTGGAAGAGTGCGAGCGCCGCGATGTGAAAGGCCTCTACGCCAAGGCCCGCGCTGGCGAAGTGAAGGATTTCACCGGGATCAGTGCGCCTTTCGAGGCACCTGGCCATGCGGACGTGGTTGTGTACACCACAGGCCGCCAGCCGGATGATTGCGCCGGTGACATCTTCGAATTCATCCTACCGCAGATCAAGCGGAACTGAAATGCAGAGCACCGCAGAGTTCGCAGAGTTCGTAGAGGGGTTGACCTCGTCTCCATGCGCATTCCTTTGCGTGCTCTGCGCCCTCTGCGGTAAACAAGACCGTGGTTCGAATTAGACGATCATGCATTCCTACCGACTTACCCACCTGAAGGAACTGGAGAGCGAGAGCATCCACATCCTACGCGAGGTGGCCGCCCAGTTCGAGAACCCTGCACTGCTCTTCAGCGGTGGCAAGGACTCCATCGTATGCTTCCACCTGGCCCGCAAGGCCTTCTTCCCGAGCCGTGTGCCATTTCCCCTGGTGCACGTGGATACAGGCCACAACTTCACCGAGACCATCGCCTTCCGCGACAACTTGGTTGCCGAATACGGCGCCAAGCTCATCGTAGGCAGCGTGCAGGAAAGCATCGACCAGGGCAAGGTGATCGAAGAGACCGGCTTCTATGCCAGCCGCAACAAGCTGCAAACGGTGACCCT
Organism: uncultured Chryseobacterium sp.; assembly: GCA_964418285.1. Lineage (GTDB taxonomy): Bacteria > Bacteroidota > Bacteroidia > Flavobacteriales_F > PHOS-HE28 > PHOS-HE28. The sequence goes on along the minus strand of CAYQMC010000002.1, from coordinate 42,484 downwards.
GTTGGACACCATCGAGGCGAACAAGATCGATTGCGCCATCGGCGGTGGCCGTCGCGATGAAGAGAAGGCTCGCGCCAAGGAGCGCGTGTTCAGCCACCGTGACGAGTTCGGCCAGTGGGACCCCAAGATGCAGCGCCCCGAACTGTGGAACCTCTACAATGGGCGCAAGCGCCCAGGAGAGCACTTCCGCGCCTTTCCGATCAGCAACTGGACGGAGATGGACGTATGGCAGTACATCCTGATGGAGAACATCGCCATCCCGAACATCTACTTCAGCCACGAGCGCGAGGTGTTCGATCGCGATGGGGTCATCTATGCCAACTCGCCCTTCATGAACCTGAAGCCGGAGGAGAAGCCCTACCGCATGCAGGTGCGCTTCCGCACGATCGGCGACATGAGCTGCACCGGTGCTGTGGATTCGCCGGCCAGCACGCTGGAGGAGATCATCGCCGAAGTGGCAAGCAGCCGGGTGACCGAGCGCGGAAGCCGCCAGGACGACAAGCGGAGCGAAGCCGCCATGGAGGATCGAAAGAAGGAAGGCTATTTCTGAAAGTGGAAGGTGGAAAGTGGAAAGTGGAAGGTGGAAAGCGGAAAGCGGAAACGCGCCGACGAACGATCGATCACGCACAGACCATGAGTGCATTTGAAGGAAGACCGCACAGGGATCTGAAGGATAGAACCAAGCAGTTCGCCCTAGGCGTGATAGCCCTATATAAGAGCCTGCCCAAAACCACAGAAGCCCAGGTTCTCGGGAGACAGCTTTTGCGCTCGGGGACTTCAGTGGGCGCTAATACACGTTCTGCATTTCGAGGTCGAAGCTCGAAAGAATACGTGGCCAAACTTGGCATCGTGATCGAAGAAGCAGATGAGTCGGGATTCTGGCTGGAACTGCTTTCGGACTCTGGCATCATGCCGATCGAAACAACAGGAGCGCTTCACAAAGAAGCGGACGAACTTGTCTCCATCTTCACAACTCTGGTAAAACGATGAACTGCATTTCACCTTCAGTTTTCAGTTTTCATATTTCAGCTTTTCTCCAATGAAAACGACCAACGGATACCTGGATATGGACCTGCTGCGCTTCACCACAGCGGGCAGCGTTGACGATGGCAAGAGCACATTGATCGGCAGGCTGTTGTACGACAGCAAGGCCATCTTCGACGACCAGCTTGAGGCGGTGGAAAAAGCCAGTGCCAAGCGCGGCACCGGTGAAGTCGACCTTTCGCTCCTGACCGATGGTCTGCGGGCCGAACGCGAACAAGGCATCACCATCGATGTGGCCTACCGCTACTTCGCCACGCCGCGCCGCAAGTTCATCATCGCCGATACGCCGGGGCACATCCAGTACACCCGCAACATGGTCACCGGGGCCAGCACGGCCAATCTGGCCATCATCCTGGTGGACGCGCGCAAAGGCATCCAGGAGCAGACCAATCGTCACGCTTTCATCGCCTCGTTGCTGGGCATACCCCATGTGGTGTTCTGCATCAACAAGATGGACCTGGTGGACTACGACGAGGCTGTTTTCACCCGTATCCAACGCGAACTGGAGGACTTCAGCAGCAAACTGGAGGTGCGCGATGTGCGCTACATCCCCATCAGCGCGCTCAAGGGCGACCTGGTGGTGGACCGCGGCAGCAACATGGACTGGTACCAAGGGCCCACACTGATGTACCTGTTGGAGAACATCCACATCGCTGGCGATATCAACCACATCGACCGACGTTTCCCGGTGCAGTACGTGGTGCGCCCGCAGACCACGGAACACCACGATTTCCGCGGCTTCGCCGGGCGTGTTGCCGGCGGTGTATTCCGCAAGGGCGACCCCGTACAGGTGCTTCCCAGTGGCTTCAGCAGCACCATCAAGAGTATCCACCTCGGCGAGCAGGAGGTGGAGGAGTGTTTCGCACCGCAGAGTGCTACGATCACCTTGCAGGACGAGATCGACATCAGCCGGGGCGACATGTTGGTCAGTCCCAACAACCAGCCCGAAGTAGGCCAGGATGTGGATGTGATGCTGTGCTGGTTCAACGAACGGCCGCTGCAGCCCAATGGCAAGTACGCCTTGAAGCACACCACCCGGGACGCGCGATGCATGGTGAAGGAGGTGACCTACAAGATGGACATCAACAGCCTCCGGAAGGTGGAGGGCGATACCTCCATCGCCATGAACGACATCGGCAGGGTGAAGCTGCGCACCACGGTACCCCTGGCCATGGACAAGTACCAGCGCAACCGCATTACGGGCAGCCTCATTCTCATCGACGAAGGCACCAACGAGACCGTGGCCGCCGGCATGGTGGTGTGACCACGTTCCATCGCGAACAAAAAAGGCCCCGGGTTCCGGGGCCTTTTTTGTTCGCGATACACTGTCCTTAGCGCAAGGTGAAGCGGATCGGCAGGTTGTACTGCACCGTTACCGGCTTGCCGCGCTGCTTGCCGGCCTTCCAGGTGGGCATGCTCTTCACAACGCGAACGGCTTCCTCATCGCAGCCACCACCTATGCCACGCAGCACCTTCACATCGCGGATCTTACCCTCCTTGTCCACTACGAAGGTGACGTAGACCACGCCGGAGATACCGGCATCGGTGGCCATCTGGGGGTACTTGATGTTCTTGCCGAGGTACTTGAACAACTCGGCTTCACCGCCAGGGAACGTAGGCATCTCTTCCACGATGGTGAAGATCTGCTCTTCCTCGATCACCTCTTCGCGTTGCACGATCTCCACCTGGGTATCCTCCTCGATCTCCTGGTCGATGATCTCCACCTCTTCCACCTCTTCCTCGTCATCCACGATCTCAAGCACCGTGGTGGGTGCCGGCGGGGGAGGCGGAGGCGGCGGGGGTGTAGCACTTGGCGGGATCACTTCCTCTTCCAGGAAATCGATGTCCAACGCGCCCAATGAGCCCAACTGCTTCTCGAATGTGGTCCATTCGAACGCAACAAGCGTAATGGCCAATGCAGTGATCAGGCCAATGAGGATGAAGCTGCCTTTGCGACGCTCCAGATCGACCTCCGGATTTTTCTTGGCTTCCATGGTTCTGTGTTTCGATGCCGTACACGCTTGTCCACGGCAGGTTCAAAAGTAACGTTCACTTCGCTTCCAAAAGTGTGCGGCGCCTACCGGTCCCCAAAGCAACACGACCATTGCAAGGATCACACCCACGGCATCGGCGAGCAGGTCCCATGGATCACCGCTACGCCCGGCGCCTGCCCACTCCTGTAGAACTTCGGTCAAGGCACCGAAACCGATGGCGCCCATTGCGGCGATCACCATGGGCCAAGGGCCCGGTCTGGAAGACTTCGGGGATCGGGCTATGGCCCGCACCAACAGAAGCAGGAAGATGCCGAACAGCACCGCATGCACCACCTTGTCCAGGTGGTAGCGGCCGAGCAAGCCGCTTTCCGGCAGCGCGTTGGCAGGCATCAGCGTAAGGACAAGGATGAACAGGGCCCATAGGGAGGCTGGCACCCATGCACGGAGCCTCCTGGGCTCAAGCACCCACCAAGGCACCGTAGTCCGCCGGGCTCATCAAGCCATCCAGTTGCGCTGGATCGCTGATACGCACCTTCACCATCCATCCTTTCCCGTAGGGATCACCGTTCACCGCTGCCGGATCGTCCGCCAGGTCAGGGTTCACGGCAAGCAAGGTACCGCTCACCGGCATGAACAGGTCGCTCACGGTCTTGACCGCCTCAACGGTTCCGAAGACCGCTTCAGCATCCAGCTCCTGGCCTTCGGTGGTGATGTCCACGAACACGATGTCACCCAGTTCGCCTTGCGCGAAATCGGTGATGCCAATGGTGGCTTCGTCGCCTTCCACGCGCAACCATTCGTGGTCTTTTGTGTAGCGGAGGTCCTGGGGGATGTTCATTGGTGTTGGATAAAGTGCGGGCACAAGCCAGCGCGCCAAAAGTAGCGGTCTCTGTGACAGGTTATTGCGCCAGGGTGAAGCGCAGGCTGATGCCCGCGTTGGTGTTGGCCGAGGGGAAGGAAGTGGAGATGACCGGCTTGTTCACCACGCGCTCGTAGAAGGCCCGCACGTTAAGCCGTTCATTCAGCACATAGTCGGCACTGGTCTTGAGCGAAAGGATGTTCTGGCCTGCGGTAACCTGGTTCTGGCGCTCTTCCATCTTCCGGATGACCGTAGCGTTGTCCCGGTAGCTCAGGTCCACGCGCAGGTTCAGGTCGCTCTTGGGGCTGCTGCCACCGATCTGGAAGGGGAACTTCACGTTCTTGAAGCGGTAGCCTGTGCCGATCACGAATTCCTGTCCCCTGATCTCGGTGACCTGGTAGTTGGTAAGGCTCAGGCTCAGGTTACGATCTCGGTTGTACTCGAACTTGGCCAACAGGCTATTGGTAAGCGTAGCATCGAAGCTGACCAGGGGCCGCATCACTTCCTGCACGGAGATGATGGAGATCTGCCGCTCGGGAATGAAGTTCCCGGCAGCATCCACCGCATTGCCGCCCGGCTCATAGAACAGGTTGGTCTGGAAGTTGGCGATGTTGAAGTTGCTGCGGTAACTGTTCTTCACCGAGAAGGTCCGGAAGCGCTTGGCGAAGAAGGGTAGTTTGGTGAGTCCATCATAGGTGATGTCCCAGTTGGGTGCCGGGAAGAGTTTGAAGGGGTTGAGCTCGACACTCTCGGCACTGCGGCCCGTGTAGGCGGCGAGGAAGGCTGGGATCACCACGTCCTGGTTGGTCGGGCCATACCCGGTGTAGTACCCCGTTTCAGGATCCAGGGAACTTTCCGGGTTGGGCTCGCCCAAGCGTTGGCTTATCAAGGGGCGGTTTGCCAGGACCTGCTCGAACACCTCGTTCACGAAGTTGTCGTTGTCATTCGTGAAGGCAGTCCGCCAAGTGAGCATGCTCACACTGAAGTTGCCATTCTCCTGCGGGCTGTCGTTCACGTAGTCGGCCAGTTCGTTGTTCCAACGGAAGAAGGACTGACGATTCTCCGAGATCGTTCGGTTCGCAGTGACCTCGATCCGCATGCCGCGGAACGGCTCCAGGGAGACCCTGCCATTGATGGTCTCCACCCGGGTATTGGAGTAGGCCTGGAAGATGGACGGGGTCTGTACCAACCAACCGTTGGCAGCAGCGGTGCGCGCAAAGTCACGCACCTGCTCACCGCTCAGGTCGTGGTTCTGTTGGCCGGTCACAAAGCCGAAACCGGGGGCGCCGAAACCGGGATCCATGCCGAAGGCGTTGGTCTTCCGGTCATATCCGGGCAGCAGCGTGCCCGAGTTCTGGCTGTAGGTGATCGTACCGGTACGCACCGTCATCAGGATGCGCGCCAACCCCTCCAACGGGTCGATCTTCACCTTTTCCTTGGTCTCCTCCTCCTCCTTGGGGGCAGCACCACCACGCGGGGATGCAGGCTTCGGCCGTGCCGAGGTGCGCGACCTTCCCTTGTCGTTGATCTTCTTCAGGTACTTGACCTTGTTGTACAGGTTCACGAAGTTGAACTGGCCATTCACCGAGATGTTCTGCGAATTCTGGATCACAGCTCCTAGGCTATCCTGGGTAAGCGGGGCACGGTCCCACTGGTAGCCCGCCGTGTAGGCCGTATTGGCCGTGATCCAGTCCGTAAGCGGGAATTTGTCGAAGGGCAGCGCATAGGTGGCATTGATCACATGGTCGTAGCGCGTCACTTCACCGAAGTTGCGCACACTGGATAGCACGCTATCCTTCCACAGTTCGTACTCGCCCCGGATCTTGGGGTCCACGCGCCCCGGGGTCTCTCCGATGAAGGCCAGGTTGTTGGCATTGAAGTCCACCTTCAACGCCTTGGTGATCTCGTAGCGGAAGCCGTACTGGCTGTTCCAATTGAAGTTCTTGTTGTAGGTGGGCGTGGGCGGCAGGGTTTCGATGTCCGGGTTCGGACGGATCAAGCGCTCCAGGTACATGCGGTCCACCGAGGTGCGCATGCTGATCTGCTTGAAACCCATGTTGACGTTGAAGTCCTTCATGGCCTTCAGCCACTTGCTCTTGCTAACGATGCCGATACCCTTGAAGGGTTCGATGGGGCGCGGCCGGGGGTTGTGCAGGTAGGCAATGGACCCGCGGTAGGTACGCGTGTTCTCGAAGGCCGTGTTGATGTCGTAATACTCCTGATCGCTATACGCGTAGGAGAAGTTCAGATTCTCGACATCGAAGAAGCGCTCCGGCTTGCCCTGCCCCCTGTCCTTGCGCACGTTGGTCAAGTTGATGCTCCTCCTGCGAACGTAGGTGCGCGACTGTTTCAGTCGCTGCCTTCGCTCAGCCTGGGTCAGTGTTCGGGTCACATCGTTGAACTCGATATCCGGGTTCAGGGGGTCGAACTGGGGGTTGCTGACCTGCTCGCTGTATCCGATGTACAAGGGTACCTTCACGTTGCTGGCTTCGGGCAGGAACTTGCCCATCTCCAAGTTGGCCGCCACATCCACGCCGTACTTGGTCTCGCGGCTGCGTTCGCTCACACGCTTGTCTATGCTGCCCCAGAACGGGGTGCTGTAATTACCGGCTATGCTGACCGTACCCAGATCCGCCAGTTGCGCGTTCACCCGTGCCAGAGCCGCCCAGCCCCCGCGCTGGTCGAAGTCCGTGAGCCGCAATTCGTTCACCCACACTTCGACGCACTTGGACAACCCATCGTCCTGCTTCCAAGGGTTCTCCTCCTGTCCGTCCTTGCTGGGGTTGCGTATCCCGATCATCACGGTGCGCATCTGGCTCAGGTTGGGATTGCCTTTCACGAACACCCTGCGGTCCCCATCACGGCCCTCGTAGCGCTCATTGCGGGCGGCTCCGGACTGGTCACGCGCGATCTTCAGGTCGTTCAGCTTGGCGAACTCGATGATCATGTTATTGGCTTCGGGCCACACACTGAAGGGATCACGGTTGAAGAACTCGCTCGGGCGAACGGGCACCTCGTACTCATAGTAGTTCTGATCGAAGTCGTTGCCCAGGCGCATGAACACACTGACATCACCAAAGCTGATCGGATTGTTGGGGTCCGAGCTTTCCGCGTGGATGTACATCTGCATCTTCTTGTAGCTGCGGATGTCGAACTGCACATTGCGGAAGGCGGCGCGCGAATCACCATCGCGCAAGTTGCAGGTCTTGAGCTGCAAGGACTGTTCGTTCAGGTTGCGCAGGTTGGCACTGGCCACATCGATCTCCTGTGCGATGTTGGGCGGTAGCACGTAATTGATGGGTGTGCGATTCCCGTTCTCCTCGATGTTCACCGCCGCCACTTCGAAGAGGGTGGGGTCGGGGTCGCCACCCACTACTTCTCCGGGCGTTTCCAAGCTGAACAGGTATTTGCGCCATTCACCACGCACGAACTCCAAGCGTGCGAAGCGCAGGGTCACCTCCTGCTGCCAGTCATGCAGGTACATGCGCATGAAGCGTATGCTGCGGAAATCCTGCATGCCGTTCACCACCTGTTCAGGTTGGCGAATGGGGATCTTGAACTGGTACCAATACACCTGCTTCGGACCCTCCGGGGTATTCGCCGTGGCCAGGATGCGGTCCGCGATGAAGTTCTGTCCCACCACCATGTCCTGCGGACGAAGGCTCACCTTGTAGTGGAAGTAACTCTCGCTTTCGCTCAGGTTCTGGTCCTGGTTGATGTCCTCGGTACTGGGAAGCGTGGTCTGCTGGGTGGGGAAATCCTCTCCGCTATCCTCGTCCGTCACACTATTGCCCTCCGGCCCGTTGAAACGCTTGTAGCGTTCCAGGATACTCAACTGGTCGGCATCTTGCTGGGCACCACGGAAGAAGCTGTAGTCATCGTTGCTGGGGTCGCTCTGGATGGCCGCCAATGAGGCGGGGTCCGTCACCACCCCGGCCACATCCTGCAAGTATTGGGCGAAGAAACCCTGCTCTGTCCGGCCCGCGAGATCGACCTGCTCGCTGGAAAGGCCATCAAGCCCGACGTCCTGGTACTTGTTGCTGTTGCTCTCCACGATGGCAAAGGCGTTCACGACACTCTGGGTAGTAGGCACCACACCCCAACTGGTCTCGTCCGTTTCCTGCGCGGTATCAGTAAGGTCCTTGGGCAGTCCGTTCTCGAAGAACTTACGACCATCGCGCTGAATGTCCTCGCTGATGTTCCCCAGGTCGATGTAGAAATCCCCGCCCGTACTATTCACCGAGTTCACGTTGGTGGCAGGCTCACCGTTGCTGTTGCTGGCATTGAAGAAGGGGTCCATCATCCAGAACTGGATGGTCTCGATGTTGCTGGACTCGAAATCCGTGGTGGTGATGCGCCGCGTGATGCCCGCCCAATTGTTCGTCGGGTCGGGGAGCAGGCCGTTGGGCGTGAGGTCCGTGGTGTAGTTGTATGGGCCACGCTCATTGGGATAGTAGCTGAGGTCAAGCACCGGAATGTTGGCCGGGGTACCAGCGGCCAGTTGCCGGTTGGGGAACACCTCCAATTCCAACACTTCACGCATGCGATGGTCACTTCGCATCTCCGCGTCGGTACGGATATGCTCGGGTGTCAGTGTATTGTTCCGGAAGAACAAGGGGTCGATGACATACCAGGCCAACTGGGCACGGCGGAAACCGGTGCTCAGGTCGTTCACACGATCGCCTTCTGGGAACAAGGACAATCCTTGTGGCGTGGCCGAATGGAACCAGAGCGCCTGGGTCCGCAGGTCGATCACGCTGACGCTGCCTTCGAAATCATCGATGTAGCTGGTGCCTGCATTGCCGATGGCACGGCTGTGGCCCGGAATCAGGTAGGCCGCTTCCATGGACGCGTTCACGTTGCTCTCCTGCTTGGTGGCGTAGAAGGGCAGCTTGTCCACCAGGTTGGTGAGCCACTGCGACTTGGTCTGCCAGTTCGCGTCCACACCCACGATCGTATTGCTGATGGGCTCATCGCCAACGTTCACCTTCTGTGTAAGCGGGCGTTCGTATAGGTTCATGATGGTACCTCCCAACACAAGGTCCTTGTTCACCCGGTAGTCGAAACGCGCTCCGGCCAGGGTCTTGGTCTGTATGCTGAAAAGGCTGTTGCTCTCCAGCGACACGTTCACCGGGGTTCCGCTCTCCAGGATACCCTGGTTCAGGATCCGCACCCGGCCCAGGTTGTAGTCCACCGTGTAGTCCTGGTTCTCCACCAGCATCACACCGCCGGCTGTCACCGAAACGGACCCCTGAGGGATGTTCACGGCATTCAAGGAGATCACATCGCTGCTGGCGCTTCGATAGCTTCCCTTCATGCTGAAGCGGTTCAGCTCGGGCAGGAACTGGGCAGCGGTCTTGGTGCTGTCGTACAACTGCTGGTACACGATGGTGCGCCGTACCTGCTCCGGCTGTATGGGGTTGTTGGGATCCGGACCGATCAGCTGCTGGTCCAGGAAACTACCGAAGGGCTCCAGCACCGGGAAGTAGACCCGCCCGTTCTGGGAGTTGATGGTCCCCCCTACCGTGGCAGCACCATCGATGAAGTCGAACCAACCATCGGGGTTGGGGGCGTTGTTCGGATCCAGACGGTCAAGGGCCAGGGTCTGCAGCAGGGGTATTTGGTCCAGCGGAGCACGGGGGATGTAGTTGATGTCCACCCCGGTGGTGGGGTTGTTGTACACCAGGTCCAGGCGGAAATTATCCGGATTCACCTGGAATGCGCCCAGTGCATAGATGTTCTTCATCATCAGGTCCCACAGTGGGATCCGCGGGTCGGTGATGGTGGCCTTCAACAAGCGAAGGATAAGCGCGTCGGGTGGACTGATACCGTCCGTACTGAACTCACCCACCTGGTAGGTCTGCCCTTGGAAGGTGTATTGGTAGGACACTGCCAAGACTTCGTCGTTGTTCAGGGACTGGTTCAATGAGATGAAGCCCAGCCGATCGTTCAGGTTGTATTCATTAGGCAGCAGCAAGCGGGCAGCCTCCAACCGCTCGAAGTGGCGGGCATCGCGCAGGCCCAAGGCCTGTAGCGCACCGGTAGCTTGGAAAAAGCCACGGATACCGGGGTTGGAACTCACTGTCGCATATAGCGTGTTCGCCTCATTGCTGGCGAAATTGGTGGCACCATCCGTAACCAGGCCTGGGGGCAGGTCGCTGCTGAAACGCCCGCCAGCGATGGCAGCAGCGCTGGCATCTTCACCCAGGTCCGTAAAGGCCACGATGTTCCTGTTCTGCTGGAAATCCTGGCGGGTATTGGTCACCCACACCTCCACCCGTGTTATCTGCACGCCGCTGTTCACCGTGGGCAGCGTGCGCAGGGCGTTCTCATATTGCTCGCGGAAGAAGTAGCTCAAGAAATAGTGCTTGTTGGCCTCGTACTCATCAGCCTTGATGTTGAACTGGGTCGTCTGTGCACCACCCTCTGTGGCCACGTTGCGCCGCTGCCCTTTCTCCTGGCTGAAGATGGCCGTGGCAGTGAGTCGTCCGAAGCGCAACTCGGTCTTCAGTCCGAAAAGGCTCTGGCTACCCTGGATAAGTGTGCCTTGCAGGGGCAGGCTTACGTTGCCGGCCTCGATCTTCTGGATGATCTCGTCCTCCTCACCGGCATAATTCAACTTCACTTGGTTCTCGAAGTCGAAGGTGGCCTGGGTGTTATAGTTGGTGTTGATCTTCATCTTCTCCCCGATGCTGCCTACCAGATTGAGCTGGATGCGTTGGTCGAAGTTGAAGGTGGTGATGCGCCGTTGGTTGATCGGTATCCGAGGATTCTCCGTGTAGCTGCTGTTGATGCCGAAGATCACCTCGGCCGAGCCCCGGGGACGGATATCGATGGTGTTGCCTCCGAAGATCCGGTCGAACGCCTTGCCTTGCACCTTGATCAAGGGCACCAAACCCTTCTGCGCGCTTTCGCTGTCCTGTTCGACACGATCCAACCAGTAGTTCTCCATGGACCGCTCCATGTCGTACTCCAGGTATTCCTCCAACGAAAGGCTCATGGGCGGGCGGTAGTCGAAGGAGCCACCAACTGTGCTTTGGATGATGTATTGCCCCGTCTCGGGGTCGTAGATCACATCGTTCTGGATGTTCTCCGGGTTCTCCAGATCCAAACCGCTGCCACCGGTCTGGCCAGGCGCCAAAGGATCCTGGATGGGCCAGGGCATGTCGACCTCTGGTGAATCCGCTTGCAGGACCAGCGAAGTGAAGAGCGAAGCGTGCATATCCGAAGCAAGGAGGAGCACCGTGGCAAGCAGCAATGCCCTTGCAACGAATGCCAAGCCCTTCAATACCTCCGTGTTACCCTGCTTCATAATGGATCTACCCACACGCTCAAAGATTCCTCAGCGTCAACTTGATCAATTCTTCCAATCCGGGAGGTTCCGCTGAATGTTCTTGCAGCACGGCTTGCAGGGACCGTTCGGCCTTCGCTCGATCCAAACCCAGCGAGACCAGTGCCGATAACGCCTCGGTCCGCAGGGTATTGCCCTTGGGAGCCAAGGCCCCACCAACCGTCGCTGAGGAAGGAAGGCCGCCCTGGGCGAGTTTCCCTTGCAATTCCGATACGATACGCTGTGCCAACTTGGGGCCTATGCCTTTCACCGATCTGAACATGCCCTCGTCACCGACCAGGATGCCACGATAGACCTCCTCGGCACTGCGTGCTCCCAGGATGGCCATGCCCAAGGTGGCGCTCACGCCTTGTACATCGATGAGTTGGCGGAAGATGCGCCGTTCATCCACGTGTAGGAACCCGTACAAGCGGTGTTCGCTGGACCCCGACCGCACATCGATCGTGACCGTATAATGGATGTGGAAGCGGCAGCCACCCGTTGCAGGAAGCTGCGCCAGGGTGCTCGACGATACATGCACCAAGTAGCCCACGCCATGGCAATCCACAACAAGATGGTCCACCCCTTTGTCCAATACAATACCGTTCAGGCTATCGATCATCCTGTCCCTTCGTATCTATTAAGTCCTTGCGGAAGGGGGTAACGTGCTGCTATGCGCTTGGGCTAAGGTTCCTCTAAAGAGGGCCCGAAAATAAGCGGATCTTGCGATCGGCAAAGCACCGGACCATTACCATTCCACAAGGAACCGTTACGGACATGGCAGTAAAGCGCATCGTTGTATTCAGCGGAGCCGGCGTTAGCGCCGAGAGCGGTATCCGCACTTTCCGCGACAGTGGTGGGCTGTGGGAGGACTATCGGATCGAAGAAGTGGCCACACCGGAAGCATGGGCCATGGACCCCAGGCGCGTACTCCACTTCTATGACCAGCGTAGGGAACAGGTGTTGAAGGCCGAACCCAATGCTGCACACCTTGCAATTGCCGCCATGGAGGAACACTTCGACGTGGAGGTCGTGACCCAGAACATCGATGACCTGCATGAACGGGCAGGCAGTTCCAAGGTGCTGCACCTCCATGGAGAGATCCGAAAAGCGCGAAGCACCGTGGACCCGAGCGTGGTGATGCCGATAGAAGGCCCTGTCTTGGCATGGGGGGCTCTTTGCCCCTTGGGATCCCAACTGAGACCCCACATCGTTTGGTTCGGCGAGGCGGTACCCATGCTGCCCTTCGCAGCAGAGCGAATAGCCCGGGCCGATGTTCTGCTTGTAGTGGGGACCTCCTTACAGGTGTACCCGGCAGCCAGCCTGGTGCACCATGTGACACCACAATGCCGGGTCTACCTCGTTGACCCCGACCTGGCGGGGAATACCCCACCGGGTACCACGCACATCGCGGCACCGGCAAGCATAGGCGTACCTATCGTAGCGGACCGATTGCTGAAAGAAGCCGGTTTCAGCGGGTGACGATCACACGACGCGTAGCCAGGACAACGCCATTGCGCTCAACATTGGCGAAATAGACACCTGGACCAAGGTCGGAAGTGCCCAACACCAAGCGGCCCTTGGAACCGGGCAGTTCGATGGCACGGATGCGTTCCCCCAACACGGTGTATAGAACCACCGATGTCCCGGGAACAAAGCTCTCCATTGCGTAGTCCAGCGTTACGTTCTCACCATTGCTGGGGTTGGGCCATGCCGACATTTGGACCGCTTGCGCAGAACGCTCGGCCAGTCCTACAACACCGCCGAACTCGATGTCCACCCAGCTGCTGTCCGGACCGAAAGGATCCGCGGTATCGAACCATACGTAGCGGAAGCGGGCCGTGCTGGAAGCCTGCCCGTTCGCTTCATGGTATGCTGCGAAGTTGTTGTAGGTGGCGTTGGGGTTCATGTCCACGAAGTGCTGTGAGACCCAGATGGGGTTCACACCCGACGCGACGGGGAGGTAGCATACCCCCCAGCAGAAGAAATTCTGTGTGCTGGGCACGGTCCAAAGCTCATACCTCCGGATATTCACCTGCATCGGGGTGTCGCCCGTAAGGCGGGATAGCAGCTTCACAGTATCCGTGCTCTGCATGGCCGAAGTGGTCACCAAAGAGCCATTCACCACCTGGCCTTGGCTATCACGAATGGTTACCACACCTTGGGCTTGGGCTCCAAGTGCAAGGATGAGGGCTAGCAGGAAGATGGTGTAGCGTTTTGTCATCATGGTCTCCAAATATTGGTGTCGGTACTATCGATAGGGCAAAAATACGGCCATTCAGGGCGTGTGCCTCACTAGGGACCACGTAAGTTCCATGGCCTCAGGGTTCCACGCAATGACTATTCTAGGGTATAAGGACCCATGATCGGAACCTTTAAGTTCGCTGGCCTCAATTCAAGGTGTTGAAGCACTACTGCTTCAGAAACTTGTCTTCGATACTCGAAAAACTCCTCCTTAACCCGTAGACCATGAGAACTCATTTACTCGTTCCCGCCCTTACTTTGGGATTGCTTGCCCAGGCGCAGGGCAACCAGAACTGGACTGCCACCGACACCGATGGCGAATCGCACAGCGTCCAAGCCTACCTTCAAGACGGCAAATCGGTCCTTGTGGACCTGAGCGCACACTGGTGTGCACCCTGCTGGGCATGGCACGGCAGCGGTATCATGGATAAGTTGCAGCACGAATTCGGTCCAGAGGGAACGGACGACCTGCGGATCCTGTTCATCGATGGATCGAGCAACCCGCCAAGCAATATCAACCTGTTGAACGGTATCGGGAATACTCAAGGCGATTGGCTCACGGGAACCAACTACCCCATCATCGGCCCCAATGGCCAGGGCCAATTGGTAGCGAACAACTACAATTTCGGTGGCTTCCCCACCCTGTTCCTGCACTGCCCTGGTTCTTCGTCCGGTGTGGAGATCAGCCGCTCCAGCACGTGGCAGAACTTTTTTGCCAGCTGGCGCAACGGTTGTGCAGCGCCCTTCAACAACGGTGTCAACGATGCCACCTTGTTGAAATTGGACAACAGCACGATCTGCCCAGGCGAATCACCCATGGTGGAGTTGTACAACATGGGTTCGGCGCCCCTCACGAGCGCACGGATCGAAATGCGCCAAGGCAGCACCTTGCTGCAGACGGTGAACTGGACCGGCAACCTGCCCGCTTGGCAGAGTGTGATGGTGGACTTCGACGAAGTAGACGTGGTGAGTGGTACGCCGTATACCGCTACCGTTAGCCTGCCCAACAACCTGGTGGATGATCACGAGCCAGGCAACAGCGAGGTGTACACTTATACGATCGCACCAACTGCAGCACTGGCAACGGTCAACTTGGAATTCCGTACGGACAACTATGCGGAAGAGACCTCTTGGAGGCTCTACGACAGCAACAACAACGTGGTGAGCCAGAACGGAGCGCTTGCCAATGCCACGACCTACAACACCTGGTGGACCTTGAACCCCACCGAGTGCTATCGCTTCGAGGTGTACGACACCTTCGGTGACGGCATCTGCTGCAGCTATGGCACCGGTTTCTACCGCATCAAGAGCGATGGCGTAGTGGTTTCCGAAGGCGGCGAGTTCGGCGGAGTGGACAAGGCTCCATTCAGGACCGGAACGGCCGTGGGTATCGGAGAAAACCTGCTGGACAGCGGCTTGAGCCTCTTCCCCAATCCGAGCAACGGACTGGTGAACCTCCAGTTCGGCCTCCCTGCTGCCAGCACTGTGCAGTTCGTGCTTACCAACATGTTGGGTGAGCGTGTCATGGAGCATGCACAAGGCTTCGGAGCTGGCGATCAGCTGACCACCTTGGACCTGGGCGAATTGGCGAATGGCGCATACTTCCTGACCATCCAGGCCGAAGGCATGGTGGCCACCCGTAAAGTGACCCTGACCCGCTAAACAGCGGATATTGTTTTGTTTCGGAAGCGCTCCGGCGCGTGCTTTGCATGCGCCGGAGCGTTGCCGTTAAATGGCGACCACATTTCGACCATGAAAACTCCTGCAACTATCCTACTGGCGTTATTGCCCTTTTTCCACATCCAAGCACAAAACTCCACCAAGATCCCCAGCGCATCGGTGCAGGACCTTCAAGGCAAAAAGGTGGATGCCGCGAACTTCAGCAACAGCGGCAAGCCCATCATCGTAAACTTCTGGGCTACCTGGTGTGCGCCCTGCAAGAAGGAACTCAGCGCCATTGCCGACGTTTACGATGACTGGCAGGCCGAGACGGGTGTAAAGCTCATCGCCATCAGTGTGGACGACTCCCGCACCATGGCCCGGGTGAAACCTTATGTGGATGGGCAGGCATGGGACTACGAGGTATACCTTGACCCCAATGGCGACCTGAAGCGTGCTCTGAACGTGAACAACGTTCCGCACACCTTTCTGCTGAACGGCAAGGGAGAGATCGTGTGGCAGCACAACAATTACGTACCCGGTGACGAGAAGGAGCTCTTCCGTAAGGTGCAGGAACTTGGCAGCAAGCCATAAGTACGCCATGCGACCAGTCCATCGCGCTGCCCTCGCAGTGCTAGTACCCGTCTTGTTCGCACTGCAGGCCGCCGGCCAGCAAGGCGGTCGAATCAGTGGGAATTTCAGCACCGATGCGCAGTACTACAACGAGGACGAGGACATCAATGCCGTGGTACCCCCGCAACGGCTTGCTGCCAATGCATGGATGAATCTCATCTACACCAATGGTGGGCTGGAGATCGGTGGCAGGCTCGAGAGTTACGAGCCTCCTTTGGTGGGATACCCAGCGGGTCAACCTTACCAAGGTACTGGCTTGGGCTACCGCTACGTGAAATTCAAGGTGGAGGACCTGGAGATCACCGCCGGGAATTTCTTCGAGCAGTTCGGTCAAGGCATGGTGTTCCGAAGCTATGAGGAGCGCTACCTCGGCGTGGACAATGCCATGGACGGTGTGCGCCTCAAGTACAGGCCTTATAAAGGAGTTTACCTCAAAGGGGTCATAGGGCGCCAGCGTTTCGCGTTCAACAATGGCTTCACGAAAGGTTCCGGGATCGTGCGCGGTTTCGATGCGGAAGTAAGCCTGAGCGAACTCCTCGACAGCAGTTGGACCAGTGCCAACAACCTGATCTTG
>CAYQMC010000002.1:0-26137 GCA_964418285.1 uncultured Chryseobacterium sp. | reverse complement strand
GATCTTGGGAGGCAGCTTCGTCAGCAAATACCAGGAGGACAGGGACCCCTTGCTTACCCTGCCGGAAAACGTAGGTGCATGGGCACTGCGTGCCAACTATACCACGGCACGCTGGAACCTGTACTCCGAATATGCCTACAAGATCAACGATCCCGGAGGGCAGAACCGCTTCATCTACAAACCCGGGCAGGCACTGCTGTTCAATGCGACCTATTCCACCAGAGGTTTGGGGATCAGCGCTGGAGCCCACGCATTCGACAACATGTTCTTCCAAAGCGACCGCGCAGCGCCCACGCCCTTCGACCTCAACATCAACTTCCTGCCACCGCTGGCCAAGCAACATACCTACAACCTGCCTGCCACCCTCTACCCCTATGCCACACAACCCAACGGCGAGGTAAGCGCCCAAGGAGAGATCTTCTACAAGTGGAAGAAGGGGACCAAGCTTGGCGGCAAATACGGTACACGCATGGCCCTGAACTACAGCGTGGCATACTCGCTGGACAGCACAGCGACCAATGACCTCGGCACCACGCGGCAAGGCTATACCACCAACTTCTTCAGTCCAGGCGAGGACATCTACTTCCGCGACATCAATATCGAGTTGCGCAAGAAGCTTAGCCCCACCTGGGAGCTGGCACTCACCTACCTGGACCTGGTCTACGATATCGACATCATCCAGGGAAAGCCTGGTAAACCACTGGTATATGCCGGCATGGTGATCCTGGAAGGCTTGCACAACTTCAGCGACAAGAACTCCGTTCGCTTCGAAGTGCAACACCTCAGCACAGAACAGGACCAGGGCAATTGGGCCACGGTACTGGCGGAATTCACGTTCAGCCCGCACTGGTTCGTGGCGGTCATGGACCAATTCAACTATGTGACAACGGGAGACACCTTCCTTCAGGACGGCAAGGAGGAAGTGGAACCCCAGCGCCTGCATTACCCGATCACCTCGGCGGGCTACATCAGGGGCGGCAACCGCTTCCAGGTCAATTACGGTCGGCAGCGGGCAGGCATCTTCTGCGTTGGTGGAGTGTGCCGCGTAGTGCCGGCGTCCAACGGTCTCACCTTGTCGGTCACCAGCACGTTCTAAGCCATGCAGCGACCAACCTTACTACTGATCATGGCAGCCGCCATCATCGGCTGCGACTATGTGGACGAACCCTTGGCACCTGGCTCCGGCGGGGATGGGGGCGGCGACAGCACCATCGCCCGGCGCGTGCTGCTGGAAGAGTTCACCGGACACCGGTGCAGCACCTGCCCAGCAGCGCACGTGGTGGCCCAACAACTCGATGCCTTGTACGGCGACCGGTTGATCGTGGTGGGTATCCATGCCACCGCCACGTTCGGTGCACCGCTTGATCCTCCCGCACCGGATGGCCGCTACAGCACCGACTTCCGGACCCCTGCGGGTGATACCTACACCAGCACCTTCGGTGTGAGCTTCCTGCCCACGGGCATGGTGGGGCGAACCCCTTACAACAGCAGTATCACCGTTGCACAGGGTTCCTGGGGAAGCGCGATCGCCGAGCTCATCGACCAGCCGGCCCTGTTCGATGTGTGGTTCGACCAGCTCCAGTTCGAAGCATCCTCCAACACCGTGGACGCCACGGTCAAGGTTGTGACCCAGGAGGCCATCGAAGCAGACCACAAGCTCACCATATACCTCTTGGAGGACCGCGTGATCGATTGGCAATTGAATGCCAGTGTTTCGCCACCCGACGTTGCCGACTACGAGCATCGCCATGTGCTGCGGACCAACCTGAACGGCACCTGGGGAGAAGATGCCGTGGGTGCGGGCACGGCTTCCGGAGATACGCTCACCTTCACCGTGAACTCCGCTCCTGTGGACCCTTCTTGGAATGCGGCCAACTGCTCGTTGGTGGCCTACCTGTACAACACAACCACGAACGAGGTTATGCAGGCCGTGGAACGGAAGTTCCAGCCGTAGTTCCGGTGATCCCTGTGGATAACTCCTGAGGGACTGGATACCGATCTTGTTAAGCGCACGTTGGTGCTCCCTGAAGGTTGCTGGTTTGTGGAAAACCTGCCGGGCCTTGAACGAACTTTGCGTCCCGGTTTTACTACCTTCAACCTCCGCAAACTCAGATCATGATGATGGACCAGGGCAGAAAGATGATGGAGTTCAGCAAGCAGGTGCTCGAAAAAGTGAGTTTCGATAAGCTCCTGTTCAAGAAGGAATTGATCAAGGCCCGCCGCTGGGTGGGCCACAGCGACCAGTTGGTATTGAAGGCTTGGTGTCTGGCCACCTTTGGTCACATGTACAAGGATGTGATCATGGAGGTATTCCAGACCACCATGCGCACCTGAGCTCGGGAGAGTTGAACGAGGGACCGTTCAAAACGCGCTTGGTGGGTAGGAACGGGAAAGCCCCTGCCGCCCAAATTCCCATCACGATCCACTCCCCTTCCGCAAGAAGCGCACGTTGCGCATCAGACCCTCGTACTTGGTTCGTTTCACGGCACTACCCTCGAAGAGCCGCTCGAACACCACTTCGGTCATCTCCCGCCATTCCTCGTTATCCAGAGCCAACAGCTCAGGCTTCGCCGTGAATTCACGCTCGTTGTGCGGCGTGCTGAAGCGGTTCCATGGGCACACCTGTTGGCAGATGTCGCAACCGAATGCCCAGCCCTCAAGCTTGCCCGCGAACTCCTCCGGGATGGCATCCTTCAATTCGATGGTCAGGTAGCTGATGCAGCGGCTGCCATCCACCCCATAAGGCGTGATGGCATCGGTGGGACAGGCATCGATACAACGTCGGCATGTGCCACAATGGTCGGTGGCGGGTGCATCGGGCTCCAATTCCAGATCAAGTATGATCTCGCAGAGGAAGAAGAAACTACCGGCCCCTTGCCGGATGACATTGGTGTTCTTACCGCGCCAGCCGATGCCCGCTTGCTCGGCCCAAGCCTTTTCCAGTACCGGGGCACTGTCCACAAAAGAGCGCATGGCCACATTGCCGAACTGCTCCACAATGAGTTCCAACAAGGGCTTCAATCGCTTCTTCACCACCTTGTGGTAGTCCCTGCCGTGTGCGTAGCTGCTCAGCTTGGGTGCATCGGGATCGATCTGCTGCTGCTCGGTGAAGTAGTTGTATGCCAAGCTGATCACGCTACGGGCACCAGGCACCAACTTCCCGGGGTCAAGGCGTAGGTCGAAGTTGCGCTCCATGTAGCCCATTGTACCATGCTTTCCTTCGCGCAGCCAGCGCTCCAAACGCGGAGCCTCATGGGCCAGGAATCCCGCTCGCGCCACGCCACAGGCCAAGAACCCCAACTCGTGGGCCTTGGCCTTGATCAGGGCTGTGCGTTGGCGGGCATCGTGCATGCGGCCAAGGTAGCGGAGGTCAGGCGCTTTGACGCACTCCACACCCAGCGTGCGGAGCGTACTTTCGGCACCGATGTCCGGCAAGCTCTTCCGCATGACGGCCCAGACCATGTACGGTCTGGAGGACCTGCTCGTGGCCGAATTGGAGGGATTGGGTGCCGTGGATGTGGAAAAACACAACCGGGCCGTGGTCTTCCAAGGTGACGAAGCCTGCATGTACCGCGCGAACCTCTGCCTGCGTACCGCGCTTCGGATCCTGGTACCCATCAAGTCCTTCCAAGTGGAACACGAGGAAGATCTTTACTACGGCATCAAGCGAATCCGCTGGGAGTCGTTCATGGACGTGGACGATACCCTTTCCGTGCATTGCACGCTGCACTCCGAACGTTTCAATCATTCGCAGTTCCTGGCCCTGAAAGCGAAGGATGCGATCGTGGACCGCTTTCGCGAACACTATGGAAGACGACCGAACGTCGACCTCGAGGACCCCACCTTACGGATACATCTGCACGTGCACGGCGACACTTGCCTCGTATCGCTGGACAGCAGTGGAGGTTCCTTGCACAAACGCGGCTACCGTGACCACACGAACCTTGCACCGATCAACGAAGTCCTGGCAGCCGGGCTTGTGCTCCTGAGCGGCTGGGACCCGAGCACCAGCTTCGTGGACCCCATGTGTGGTAGTGGTACCATCCTGATCGAGGCGGCCATGCTGGCCGGGAACATCCCCCCGGGCATCCATCGCCAACGGTTCGGATTCCAGCGCTGGAAGGACTACGACCCGCGGATCTGGCAACAGGTGCGAGAAGAAGCCGTGGAGGGCATCGACCGGAGCGAACGGCCCCTGCTCGTTGGTGGCGAGATCAGCCCGCATGTGGCCCGCAAGGCGGAAAGCAATGTTGCCAGCGCGGGCCTCAAGAAGCGCATCCGCATCGTGAACACGCCCTTCCAAGACCATGTACCGCCGGCCGAAAGCGGCACCCTGCTCCTGAACCCGCCCTATGGAGAACGCATGGACAAGGACGAGGACATCGATGGCGTGTACAAGATGATCGGTGATACACTGAAGCAGAACTGGGCCGGCTGGACCGCTTGGATCATAACCAGCAACATGGAGGCCGCCAAGCAGGTGCGCCTTACACCGAAGCCAAGGATCAGGGTCTTCAATGGAGCGCTGGACTGTCGCTTCATGCGTTACGAGTTGTACAGCGGAACACGGCGACGGGACCTTCCGAACGATACGACCTCCTGATACGAACAACGCCGGGCATGGTCCTGACCACGCCCGGCGCTTTCATTCGTTTCGTTCCATCAGTGCCCGACCACCACGCGATGCGTGGTGTTCACACCTTGCTGTACCACCTGGAGGAAGTACATGCCTGAGCGGGCACCGGACAGTTCCACAACGGTAGCCGTACTTACCAGTGCACCCTGCTGCACCAAGCGACCGGTGGCATCGTGTACCGTGTAGTAGGTGGTGCTACCGGGCACGCCCCCAAGTTGGATGGTGAATTGCCCGTTGTTCGGATTGGGATACACGTTGGACCCGACGGATACTGCTTCATCGATACCCACAGTGGAAACGGTGAACGGTTCGCTTGTCGCAGAACAGCCATCCTCGTTCGTGGTGGAGACCGTATAAACACCGTTGCTGGTCACCGTAAGATCGGCCTCCGTGGCACCCGGGATGGGTGTTCCGTTGAACGACCACTGGAACGGACCATTACCGGTAGCGGAAAGCACATCGAAGTCCAAGCTGACCTCCGGCGCGTCCGGTAGTTCGTTCACTACCACGGTCACACCGCTTACCGCAGCAGCCGAACAGCCATTGGCATCGGTGATCACCAACGTATAGTCTCCGGCCATCGCCACAGTGTGCTGCGACGCTATCGCACCGGGGATGTCGGCTCCGTTCATCGTCCATTGGAACGTGACCCCGGGGTCGGCTACAGCGACCAAGGTGGTGGAGCTGCCTGCGCAGAACTCGGGACTTTCGGTCAAGGTGATAAGTGGCTCGCTCGGCAGCGGATTCACTGTTACATCAACACTGTTCGAAGCCTCGGCAGCGCAACCCTCTGCACTTACGGCCACCACCGTATGGACACCCGACATGTCAGCGGCGTATGTCTGCGAGGTGATACCGGGAATCAACTCGCCATCCAAGTACCACTCGTAACTGATGCCCGGAGCTATACCAGCTTGCAGATCGACCGCACTGCCGGCGCATATGGTGGTGCTTCCCAAAGCGGTAAGATCGACCGATGCGGGTATCGCGTTGGCAAAGACCATGGCAATGCCTGAAGTTGCGGAACAACCATTGGCGCCGGTGGCGGTCACCGCATAAGCACCGCTGGTGGCCACAGTGAGTTCGGTGGCTTCCGCGCCGTCGATATCGACGCCATCCACGGTCCATTGGAGTTGGGTACCGGCATCCGCCGTAGCGATGAGTTCCACATCACCCCCTTCGCAGAACGAGGTGGGACCTGCGGCCGACAAGGTGGGTTCCGACGGTAGAGCGTTGACCATGACCATGGTAGGCCAGGATACCGCTGATGTGCAACCACTTGCGCTGGTCGCCACGGCACTGTATGCTCCGGAAGCGTTGGCCAGATACTGTTCTGCCGTTGCTCCAGGAATGGCCGCACCATTCACATACCACTGGAAGTCCGCACCCGCATCGCTGGCTGCAACAATGACCACGGCACCTCCGGCGCAGAAGGTCGTGGTATCCAGCGGAGTGAGCGTGGGTGCTGCCGGTAGCGGTTCCACTTCGACATCGATAGCATCGGTGGCAATGGCAGAGTACGCGCCTGTAGCGTTGGCCGTATAGCCAGCCCCTCCAGCGCCGAGGATCGAACTGCCGTCCAGGTACCACTCGAAGGCGGAACCGGGATCTCCGGTAGCTACGAGTTCCACGGAATTACCGGCACAAAACTCCGTGGGACCCACAGCGGCCACAACGGGTGTGCTTGGTAACGCGTTAACGGTAACCGCAATGGTGTTCGACGTGGGTGAAATGCACCCGGCCGAACTGACCGAAACAGCGGCATGGTCACCAGCCTGTGTGGCCAGGAATTGCGCCATGTTGGCGCCTGCGATCGGAACGCCATCCAGCGTCCATTGGTACGTGGCACCATTGACACCACTGGCGATGAGGGTCACGGCATTACCCTCACAGAAGACCACAGCATCAGCAGCAATGACGGCAGGTGCTTGGGGGATCGGTTCGACCACGACTTCCACCTGCACAGCTGCATCCACTCCACAACCGAAGGTATTCGAGGCCAACACCCCATAAGCACCTGAGGCATCAACGGTTAGTTCCGGATCCGTGGCTCCCTGGATCGGTGTCCCATCCAAGTACCACTGCCAAGCCACATCGGCATCTCCGGTGGCCGAAAGGGTTACCTCACCACCAGCGCAGAAGGTCGTAGCACCCAACGCATTCACAACAGGCACGGTCGGCAACGGATCGATGGTCACTTGCACCTCTTCGGAAGCATCGGAAGTGCAACCCGAAGCGCTTGTTGCGATGACCGAGTAGGATCCAGAAGCATCAGCGCCGAATTCGGCAGCATCAGCACCTGCGATGGCCTCACCATCCATATACCACTGGTAGGTGGCACCATCGGCACCAGAAGCTTCCAATGCCACGGTAGCCCCATCGCAGACCGTTGTGGAACCAAGCGCAACAGCGGTCGGTACTGGCACGATCTCCACGGCAAGAACTTCAGCAGCGGTGGTGAAGTTGCAACCAGTGACCGTGTTGGTGACCTGCAGGGAATAGACACCGGCATCTGCCGTGCTGAACTCGGAGCTGATGGCACCAACAACAGCTTGACCATCCTGCAACCACTGGTAGGCCAGGTCGCTCTGGCCTGAAAGGTCCGATCCGGAAAAGGAGACCGGCACACCGACGCATGTGGACGGATCGGCAGGTGCGACCAAGGCATGTTCCGGCAATGCATTGACCAGGACCGCGACAGGATCCGAGGTGGCCGCGCCGCAAGCCGTGGAAACGACCACTTGGTAAGAGCCGCTGGCAACCGCATCCAAGGTGGAAGATGTGGCTCCTGGGATATCCGTACCCTCCAACTGCCACTGGTATACGTAGACAGGGTCGGTATCGGCTTCAAGCTGCACTGAAGAACCAGCACAGAATTCCACCGGACCACCAGCGCTGGCAATGGCCTGCGGCGTGGCCCCTATAGTGATGTCGAACGTATTCGAAATACCCGTGAATGCTGGATTCGTCGCAACGACACGGATCCGATAACCCGTGCCCGGAGGAGTAAGGGCCGGAATGGTGGCATTTATGGAACCCGATTCGACCGAGGTGACGGATCCGATGTTGACGGGGTTGGCAAAGCTGCCCGACGCATCGGACAACTGAGCCCTGAACACGTTGGCAGCCACAAGGAACCCGCCTTGGTTGAAGACCCCTGTCTTTGTGTAGTTCACCTGGAGTTGGTCGCCCGGGCAGAAGCTGTTCGCCAATGGCTCCGTTACAGCAAGGGTGCGTTCTTCGTCAAAGAAGAAGACCTCGGTGATCACCTCCGCACCGAACAGATCCACGGTATTGATCTGAAGCACAGGCACTCTGCGGCCGGGAGAGAGCCACTTGTATTCGGTGATCAGGGGGCGCTCTATGGCAAAGCCCAGGCTCAGCTGGTCCACTTGGATGGAGTCACGACCGGTTATGGTGGTCTTGACGCGCAGGGCATTGAAGCTTCCTGCAGGGGTGTTGATGGTGCCCCAGCCGTCCACCACGTTCACGCGTTGCTGGCTGTAACCGTAATAGGCCAATGTGGGAACGTCGATACTGTACGAAGAATTCGACGTGCTCGTATTTCCGAAGTTCAGGGGAAGCTGGTAGATCACATCCTGCTGATCCATGGTGATGGGCAATGGAATGCCTGCCACTTCAGCACCGTAACCCACCTTACGGTACACACTTGAACTGCGGTAGTAGAAGGTGTAGGGATCCTCGATGGGCAACAATTCATTGAACGGAATGTCCACGCCGTCGGTCACATGGTTGGCACGGTTGCCGTTCAGAAAGATGTCCGCATAGACCAAGGAGTACACGATATTCGTGGAACCCACGGTCTGGTAGCTTCTGTCATCCTGGCCTTGCGCCACAAGGTTCGTGTAATTCCAGGTGGTGTTGGGCCCTGTGTTGTTGATGTTGAGCAGCGGATTCGGAACAGCCCGCGTGCGGAACAACTCATCACCCGCATGGGGCATATCATTCTGCGTAACGGTGACCTGAGCGTTGGTCAGCGAAGTGAACAGCAGAGCAGAAAAACACAGTGTAGTGATCCTCATGTAGGTGGTAGGATTTGCGTGATGCCACAAATCTAACGGCATTCGTCGACGAATGTCAACTGTTTGTCGAAGCACCTCGACCCTCCACCCCTCGATCACGAGACAAGCCTGAAAGCCCGACATTAGCGCTATGGCCACCTCACGGATCATACTCGCGGACCCGCTGGAACTGGTGGCCGAAGGGCTTCGCACTTGGTTGGTCGGAGAACCGGACCTGGAATTGGTGGACCATGCCAGATCCGGCAGTGCATTGCTGGAACTGCTCGAAAGGTGCCCGTGTGAACTCGTGCTGGTGGAGGTATCCTTGCCAGGCATGGACGGCATCGATACGGTGCGCGCGTTGCGCAAGGTGCATCACGCACTGCCGGTGCTGGCCCACTCGCAACTCATCGACATCGAATATGTGAACAGCATGCTCATCGAGGGGGCGAACGGCTACTTGGTCAAGGGCTCTTCACGGGCCGAAACCCTGGATGCCATACGCTCGACACTCGGCGGGGGAAAGCCCATCAGCGAAGTGGCCCGCAGAAGCATGGAACAGGGATATGCCCATACCGGGAAAAGACCGGACGGTGAGTACATAGGCCTGACCGTAAGGGAGCGGGAGATCATCCGCCTGGTGGCCACGGAGCGCACCAACGGCGAGATCGCGGCAGCACTCTTCATCAGCGAAGACACCGTGAAGACGCACCGTAAGAACTTGATGACCAAGCTCAACGTGCGGAGTGTGGCGGGCTTGGTGAAGTATGCCATGGACCGGCACTGGATATGATCTTCCAACGGATCACCCAGTAGTGGGTATTGTGGCCGCACAAGGGCCAGCGGACCTTTGGGCCGTTACTCACGCAGAAAAGCCCTTACGTCATGGAAACTCAACCTCCCCCCCGGCTGGAGACCGCATTGCTCACCGCACTTGCAGCGCTCCTAAGCCTGTCCCTGTTCGCCGCGCCACCCGGTTCGAAGCGCATGCAGGAAATGCTCGTTACCGGATGGCTCATCGTTGACGATGGCACCGTGGCGGACGTGGACCTGGTGGTGGAGATCGATGGGGAGCGCTGCCATATAGCCCGTGTGCTGGGTAGTGGACGCTTCGATGTGGCACTACCCGTGGGCGGCAAGGCCGTGTTGCGCTTCCACAAGCCGGGCCACCTGACCAAGGAGGTTGTGGTGGACACCCGCAACCTCGATGGCCCTGGCAACTTCCACCACCTCCCACGAAAGGTGAGATTCGGGGTGGTGCTAGAACCCCATCCTGAACAACTCCAGCATACCACCAGCTACGAAGGCCCCGTGGGTTCCATCGACTTTCTGCGCGGCACCGGGCTCATGAAAGTGGTACACAACGAGAACAAGGTCACCAACTTCAGTTCCGTGGAATTCTGAAGGGCTTCCCTGGCCCTGGTCCGCAGGGGGCTTTGCCGAAAGGCGGGCCCCCTGTTCCATTTCATCTGGTCAGGAAACCATGGACGCACACTATTTGAAGGCGGCCAACCCCGTCACCTCCATACCGGTGATCAGCAGGTGGATATCATGCGTGCCTTCGTAGGTAACAACACTTTCCAGGTTCATCATGTGGCGCATGATGGGGTACTCGTTGGTGATGCCCATGCCACCCAGGATCTGGCGTGCTTCGCGAGCAACGGTCAAAGCGAGGTGCACGTTGTTACGCTTGGCCATGCTGATCTGCGCGGTGGTGGCGCGACCTTCGTTGCGCAGCACGCCCAGGCGCCAAGTGAGCAACTGTGCCTTTGTGATCTCGGTGATCATCTCGGCGAGTTTCTTCTGGGTAAGCTGGAACTGGCCGATGGGCTTGCCGAACTGGATGCGTTCCTTGCTGTAGCGGAGCGCGGTGTCGTAGCACTCCATGGCCACACCGAGCGTTCCCCAAGCGATGCCATAGCGGGCGCTGTCCAAGCACCCGAGCGGAGCACCGAGACCGCTCTTGTTGGGCAGTAGGTTCGCCTTGGGCACCTTCACGTTGTCGAACACCAGTTCGCCGGTGGGGCTGGCACGAAGGGAAAGCTTGCCGTGGGTGGTGGGTGTTGTGAATCCTTCCATGCCACGTTCCACCAACAGACCATGGATACGGCCTTCAGTATTCTCGGCCTTGGCCCACACCACGGCCACATCGGCCAGCGGTGCATTGCTGATCCACATCTTGGCACCGTTCAGCAGGTAATGGTCGCCCATGTCCTTGAAGGTGGTCACCATTCCCCCAGGATTACTGCCGTGATCAGGCTCGGTCAGTCCGAAGCAGCCGATCTTCTTGCCCTGCGCCAGTTCGGGAAGCCACTTCATCTTATGCTCCTCGCTGCCGTACTTCCAGATGGGATACATGACCAAGGACCCCTGCACGCTGCACAGGGACCGCAAGCCACTATCACAGCGCTCGATCTCCTGCATGATAAGGCCGTAGCTGATCTGGTCCAGGCCCATGCCACCGTATTCCACCGGCACCATGGGTCCAAAAGCACCTATCCCGGCCAGCCCGGGAATGATGTCGTGGCTGAAGGTGGCTTTCTCGAAGCGTTCCTCGATGAGGGGCTTCAAGTGGATACTAACGTGTTTGCGCGCGGTGTCGCGGATCAGGCGATGCTCCTCGGTCAGCAGCTCGTCGACCTGATAGTGGTCGTGGCTCTGGAAGAGGTCTGTGGCATTGCGCTTTTCAGCGGTGTTGCTTTCGGTGGCGGTGGTGGAGTTGCTCATTGCGGGTGCGAAATTAGGCAAGCGGGCGGGCCTCGGCCTCAGGTGGCATCTACTTTTGCGTTCGAGCTTAGCACTCCTGACCCATGCCCCAAGGGGAACCAACGGACCAGTTGCGGAACATCGACCCATTGAACGCTGAATGGGTGACCATTGTGCTGTTGGGGGTATTGTTCGCCTTGGCCGTCACCAATATCAGTTCACCGCGTAAATGGCGCCTGCTGGTGCAGGCCATGTTCAGCATGCGCTTGGGCAGGCAGACCCTACGGGAAGAGGTCGACCTACAGGACCGTACCCTGCTCGGACTGATCCTGGTGGCCGTGTCCGTGCTCGGGTTGTTCATCTGGCAGGCCGGTGTCCTGCTCACCCCCTCCGAGGTGCGCTCTTTCCCTTACCTGGCCGGCATCGTTCTCTTAGTCCTGTTGGCCCAGGGTCTCCTGCTGCGCACCTTGGCGACGGTGGCTGGTAGCGACCGTGGGGTCTCTGAATACCTGTCCACGGGTCTGCTCCTGTTCATCCTTACCGGTGTGTCCTTACTGCCCGTGGTCGTGCTGTTGGCGTACCGCTCCCCGTGGCGGCCCACCCTGCTGTTGGTGGGTGCGGCGCTCGTGGCGGTCCTACTGCTCTATCGTTGGGTCCGCGGCACATGGGTAGGCTTGGCAGAGGGGGTTCCGCTCCGCTACTTAATTCTCTACCTTTGCGCCGCCGAAGCGGCACCAGTACTTCTTCTGGTACACGCCTGGTACGCTTCGCTGATCGTTCCCACCACGCCCTAAGCCACGCGGAGCTTGAAGATCAAGACCATCCTTGTTTCACAGCCGGAACCCACGGACGAGAGATCGCCCTACATCGAGCTTGCCAAGAAGCACAAGTTGAAACTTGACTTCAGGCCGTTCATCGAAGTACAGGGTGTGGACGGACAAGAATTCAGGCAGGAGCGCATCAGCATCCTGGATCATACCGCTATTATGTTCACCAGTCGCAATGCGGTGGACCACTTCTTTCGCATGAGCAAGGAGTTGCGGCTCACCATTCCGGAGAGCATGAAGTATTTCTGCGTCTCGGAATCGGTGGCCTATTACCTTCAGAAGTACATCGTCTACCGTAAGCGCAAGGTCTTCATCGGCAAGCAGACCTTCTCCGATCTGATGGATGTGATCAAGAAGCACAAAAGCGAGCGCTACCTCCTCCCGTGCAGTGATATCCAGAAAGGTGATATACCGGCCATGCTGGACAAGGCCAACATCAAGTACACCAACGCGGTATTCTACCGCACCGTGGCCAGCGACCTCAGCGACCTGAAGGACCTGAACTACGACATGCTCGTATTCTTCAGCCCTGGTGGGATCGAGAGCCTGAAGAAGAACTTCCCGAAGTTCAAGCAGGGCGATGTGTGCATTGCTGCCTTCGGCCCCACCACGGCCAAGGCGGTCGTGGACAACGGTTACCGCCTCGACCTGCAAGCGCCCCTGCCCGAAGCTCCTTCCATGACGGGTGCCATTGAGCTGTACATCAAGCGCCAAGCGAAGAAGAAGTAAGCCTGCGCACCGCTTGGCGTGGTGGTACGCGGCGCCTGTATTGCCCTTTGCCATGGCGCGTAACACCTTCCGCAAGCACGAGCACCTCTGCGGAAAGCTACGCATCCGCGATGTGGTCACCACGGGTGCCGCCATACACGTTCCTCCCTTCAAACTGGTGGGCAAACGCATGGCCCTACCCACTGCGGCACCAGCACAAGTGGGATTCGCCGTTCCGCGCCGCAACCTGCGCCATGCCGTGGACCGGAACCGCATGAAACGGCTGATGCGCGAGGCGTATCGCCTCCATAAACCCCAACTGTATGCCAGGCTGGAAGGCCAACAGGAGCAGGTCGCGTGGCTTATTGTCTACCAGGCACGCACCTGCATCGGGTATCGAGAGACCGAGCAGAAAATAACCAAGGCCCTGGAGCGTTGGTTGTCCAAGCATGGGTAAGCTCTTCGCCCTTCCACTGATCGCCTTGGTGCGGATCTACCAATACACCATCTCGCCCCTGTTGCCGGGGGCATGCCGGTACAGCCCCACCTGTTCCGAGTACGGTGTGGAGGCGCTGCGCAAGCACGGTGCATTGCGCGGCGGCTGGCTCACCCTCAAGCGCATCCTATCTTGCAACCCCTGGGGCGGTCACGGCCACGACCCTGTCCCTTAAGTACACCCACCCCATGGAAAACCGCACGCCCAGCCGCATGCCCAAGTGGAAGACCCTGCTCGTTTCCAGCGCCATCGTTGGCGCAGGCGCATTCACACTTTCAGCAGGAGACAGCTACTTCGAGATCAGCAAGAACCTGGAGATCTTCAATGAGCTGTACAAGGAGCTCAACATCTACTACGTGGATGGAACCGAGCCCGGAAAGCTCATGAAGACCGGCATCGACGCCATGCTCTCCTCGCTGGACCCTTACACGCAGTACATCCCCGAGAGCGATATGGAGGATTATCGCTTCATGACCACCGGGCAGTATGGTGGCATCGGGGCATTGATCAAGCGCCGCGACGACCAAGTGTTGATCAGCGAGCCCTATGAAGGGTTCCCGGCCATGAAAGCGGGCCTTTGGGCCGGTGATGAGATACTTGAGGTGGATGGCCGCTTAGTGACCGGAATGAGCACCGAGGAGGTGAGCAAACTGCTGAAGGGCCAGGCGAACACCCCTGTGGAGATGGTCGTGCGACGTAAGAACGCAGAGCCCTCCGTCCATACCCTTCTGCGCGAAGAGATAAAGATCCCCGATGTGCCCTACAAGGGGATAATCGACGCCAATAGCAACGTGGGCTATGTGAAGTTGAACAGCTTTACACAGACCGCCAGCCAGGAAGTGCGCAACGCTGTTAAGGAGCTGAAGGAGCAGGGCGCCACCAAGCTGGTGCTCGACCTGCGCGGGAATGGCGGTGGGCTGCTTCGCGAAGCTGTGAACATCGTGAACCTCTTCGTGCCGAAGAACCAACTGGTGGTGGAGACCAAAGGCAAGATCGCCGAGTGGGACAAGACCTACAAGACCCTGAGCGAACCACTCGACGCGACCATCCCCTTGGTGGTGCTTGTTGATGGCGGCAGTGCCAGTGCCAGCGAGATCGTATGCGGTGCCTTGCAGGACCTGGACCGCGCCGTGGTGGTGGGCGAACGCACCTTCGGCAAAGGCTTGGTGCAACAGACCCGTGACCTGCGCTACAACAGCAAGATCAAGGTCACTGTGGCCAAGTACTACATCCCCAGCGGTCGTTGCATCCAGAAATTGGATTACTCCCAACGGGACAGCACCGGCAAAGTGACCGAGGTGAAAGAGGAAGCCATAGCCGAATTCAAGACGCGCAATGGAAGGCCCGTCTTCGATGGGCGCGGAGTGCAGCCGGATACCGAAGTCACCGAAGAGGAACTCGCCAAGGTGGTGAGTGGTCTTTTCCAGAAGGACCTGTTCTTCGACTTTGCGACGGAATACCGGCTGGACCATGCCGAGATCCCCCCGGCAGAAACATTCCGCGTCGACGACGTGATCTTCTCCGAATTCCTCGCCTATGTGAAGGATCACGAGGTGGAGTACGACACCGAAAGCATGGAGGCCCTGGAAGAACTGGTGGAAAAGACCCGCAAGGAACGCTACTACGATCTGGTGGAAGGACAGCTGGAAGCGCTGAAGAAACAACTGTCACCCGACCACACCCAGGAGATCGTGCTCTTCCGCAGCGACATCGAGGATGTGCTGTTGAACGAACTCGTTTCGCGCTACTACTTCCAGACCGGCCGAGCCAAGGCGGCGATGCACAGCGACCCATACATCAAGAAGGCGGTGGATGTGCTGGGCAATGGCACCTACGATACGATCCTTGCGGGTACAGCGACCGGTAAGTAAGCCCCCAAGAACACGTGGGCCAGAGCGGGCTACCCAGCTGGGGCCGTGATCCTTTCCGACTGGTGCACTGGTGCAGCCTTGTGCTGTGCATCGTGTTCCTGCCCTGGAGCACGGCCTACCTAAGCTTGGCCCAGATGCTTATGGTGGCCAACTGGCTGGCGGAAGGCCTCGCCCGGCGTAGCCTGAAGCAGCGCTTTCTCCAAGCTTTCACCTCGGCACCATCCCTTATTTTCCTCTCCTTCCTGGGTCTTCACCTGCTGGGCCTGCTTTGGACCTCGCCGGAAGGCATGCCCTGGGGCCTTGACCTGGTGCGCATACTACTGCCCGTGCTCACCTTCGGCGTGGTGCTCTCCTCCACCCCACGCCTCAACACCGTGGAATTGCGCACCCTGCTCCTGCTGGGCGCATGGAGCGTGGTGGTGAGCACCTTCGTCTGCCTGCTGCTCACCGATGCCGCCGTGGGCGATTACCGGGCGCGCTCCATGTTCATCAGCCACATCCGACTGGGGCTCATGCTGTGCTTCAGCATCGCCGTGTTCCTGGTGTACCTGCCGCGCACTGCCTGGGGTAGGGCGTTCCATATCGGGGCCTCGCTCTGGGCCATTTACTACCTGAACGCTTTGGGCAGCCTGCAAGGAGCGCTCATGCTGCTGGCACTGGCCGCCGTGTTCGCATGGATCCGCAGTGGACGGCTATCCCCCGGACGGCGCTTTGTGGCACGGGTAGCGCTCATCCTTCTCCCCGCACTGGTCCTGGGTGGAGTCGCGATGATGCTGCTGCGAAGCACGTCCCCGCCCATTCCGGAGGAGTCCGGTTGGGAAGAGTACACCGCCGGCGGCGAACCCTACACCTTCGACGCCAACAACCCGCAACGCGAGAACGGCGAGCACGTGTGGGCGTGGATCGCGTGGGACGAGGTGGGGCGCACCTGGCGCCAGCGCAGCAACAAAGCTTTGTTCGGCAACGACGACCTGGGGCATCCGCTCAGCGGCACGCTCGTGCGCTACATGACGGCCATGGGACTGCGCAAGGACAGTGTGGGTGTGCTACAACTGAGCGATGCGGACATCCGCAACATCGAGCAAGGCATCACCAACCCCCATGAACAGGAGCGCTCCCAGCTGCGTCGGCGCTTCGATGAGATCGCATACGAGATCGGGCAGTACCGCGCCTTGGATCGCGCCAACGGACACTCCGTTACCATGCGCCTGGAGTACAAGAAGATCGCTCTCCACCTGCTTCGCGAACACTGGTGGAGCGGCGTGGGCACCGGGGATACACAGGTCTCGTTCTCCGCAGCCCATGCCAGGAAGAACAACGGACTGGATCCTCAATGGTGGCTCAGGGCGCACGACCAGTACCTCACCTGGGCCGTAAGCTTCGGTGTATTCGGCCTGGCCTGGATCCTGTTCTCCCTCATTTGGCCGGCGTGGAAACTGGGTGCCTGGCGACACGGCCTCTTCCTGGCCTGGGCCATCCTCTTCGGCCTAAGCAACCTGAGCAACGATACGGTGGAGACGCAGGCCGGCGCCACCTTCTTCGCGTTCTACTACGCGCTCTTCGTGTTCGCTGCGCCGCG
Organism: uncultured Chryseobacterium sp.; assembly: GCA_964418285.1. Classification (GTDB taxonomy): domain Bacteria; phylum Bacteroidota; class Bacteroidia; order Flavobacteriales_F; family PHOS-HE28; genus PHOS-HE28. The sequence continues at coordinate 9,292 of CAYQMC010000002.1, read as the reverse complement.
CCCTCAGGAGCACTAAGCGTTGCTCTCCGCCAATACCGCGCGGTATTCATTCAGTGTGGCCGCGGCAACGGCACGCGGCTGGTGGGCGTCCAACACCTTGGCCGAACCAGCACGCAAACGAGCGCGTAGTTCGGCATCGCCCAGTACGCGCAGCACGGCTGCGGAAAGGCATGCCGCATCGCCCACGGGGCACAACAGGCCACTTTCCCCGTGGTGGACGATCTCCGGTATGCCACCCGCTTTCGTTGCCACCACCGGCACCTTGCAGGCGAAAGCATCCAAGATGCTCGTGCCCAGGCCTTCGGTACGCGAGGTCATCAGGAATACATCGAACTCCGGCAAGAGCTTGGGTACATCGGACCGGAACCCGGTGAAGTGGACACGATCCACCAGACCCAACCCGGCACGCAGGGCTTCGAGCTCCGAACGCAGATCACCTTCGCCGATCACTACTCCGTGCGCGTCCGAGCCACCGTCGCGCAATGCGGCCAAGGTGCGAAGGAAGGTTCCCAGGTCCTTGTGCGGTGCCAGCGCCGCCACACAGCCTACCAGCGGAACTTCCGAAGGCAGGCCCAGCAAGCGATGCAAGCTTCCATCGGCCGTTTCGCGGAAGCGTGCGGGATCGATGCCGGAACGCACCGTGCGCAACACCGCTGGGTCGCGCAGACCGGCCTTGGTGATCTCGCGGATGGCATCGCTTACGCACAGGATGCGACGCACCGAGGGATGCCCGTATTTGAAGCGGGCACTGAACCCGCTGTGGATGGCGAAATCGACCCGACGGCTCACCACCAGGGGAAGGGCCATGCCGAAGAAGGTGTTGGCCAGCACCGCAGCCGTGTGCCCGTGCGAGTCGTGTATGTGTACCAGTGTCGCACCACGCTCGCGCGCCACCCGTGCTACGCGGCGTGCCAACCCAAGGTCCAAAGCCATGCCGGGCTTGAAGCCGACCACCGGAATGCCGCGCTGCAACATGTGCTTATGCAGGGGCGCAATTGCCGGGCAAAGCACGGTCTGCGCGATGCCCAGGCTCTTCAACTCGTTGGTCAGATAGGCCACCTGCTGTTCCCCACCCCGCCAATCGCTGGCGGTGGAAAGTTGCAGCACATGTACATCGACGGTCGCGCTCATGCTTTGCTCGGCCGTGCCAGGGCGCGCAACTTGGCGTATTTCAGGAACTTGGCGTGGGCCGAAACGGATGCGATCACCAGCCCGTGGAAACCATCCAGGAAGCCAAGGCGCAGGACGTAGTCCCACAGGAATTTCACCACCGGCGAGAAGAGCACCTTCAGCATGCTTCCCCGCTGGCCCTTGGCGTGCTTGGCCTTGGCCGCGATGTCGGTGAAGTAGTTCACCTGCTGGATGTGCTCGCTGATGGCCGTGTAGCCGTAATGCAGGATATCGCCCGGCAGATGCTCTGTGCGTGCACCGGGCTCCAGCATGTAGCGGTCATGCGGATTGGTACCGCCCCATTTGCCTTTGCGGCTGTCCCACAGGCGCAACTTGCGATCAGGGTACCAGCCGCCGTGGCGGATCCAGGTGCCGCAGTAGTTGGTCAGGCGGTTCATGGTGTAGCCGTCGGCGCTGCCTTGTTTGGCCTTAAGTACCGCTGCCTTCAGGCGATCGTCCAAGGCCTCGTCCGCATCCAGCGAAAGGATGAAGGGGTGTGCCGCATGGGTGATCGCGCGGTTCTTCTGCTCGATGTGCCCGTCGAAGGCATGCTGGAAGAAACGGGCACCTGCGGCTTTCACGATGGCCTCTGTGCCATCGGTGCTGAAGGAGTCCAGCACCACGATATCGTCCGCCACGCCCTGCACGGAGGCCAGGCAGCGGCCGATGTTGCGCTCCTCGTTGAAGGTGATGATGACGACCGATAGCGGACGCATGGGCGCAAGCTACGTCCCCGAACGCGGAACGCCACCCCGAAGGATGGCGTTCCGAGCAGGATCGATGCGTTCCTAGTGTGCGACCACGAAACGGCCGCGCGCCAGCTCCTCGCCGGCCGCATCCACCAGGCGGTACACATAGAGACCACCGGCGAAGTTCGCCGTATTCAGTGCGGTGCGATCGGAGGTAATGCTGCCGTCGCGGACCACCCGGCCCGTGTTGTCCAGCACCTGTACCTGCATGCGCTGCCCGGCCATCGCCCCGGAAAGCTCCAGGAACAGGATGTCATCGGTGGGATTCGGATACACCGATATGCCATCGGCAGCCGTAGCGTCCTCCATCCCAACGGGCATGCTCACGTTCACTTGCACACGATCGCTTTCGCAGGTGATGCCATCGGATTCCACCTCCCAATCGTAGAAGAAGTAATAGAGTGCCGTGGCGTTGCTCCCCGTGGCGCTGCTGCTGGTGATGGTACCCAGGTTGCCCAAGGCGTAAGGGTAGCCGGGGTTGCTTCCAATGCCATCACGCCACAACTGTGGATCGCCATCCATGACCCGCAGGCCGTAGTTGCCCGGGCCTGGCACCACGAAGTCCAGCTGAACCCGGCTTTCCCCGTTGGGTATGGCGAATGCCGCCTGAGTGATCACGGTGTTGTTGTTGGCGTTGATAAGGCCGATCGAGCGGCTGCCCGCACCATTGGCATACACCTTCACCGAGCGGATCACGAAGGATTCGTTGGCCGTGAAGAGCAACCAGAAGCTGGCGTTGGTGTGGAACTGGCCGGTGGTGGTGCGTGCCGCCGCACCTGCGTTCAGCAGCACCGTCTCGCTATCCTCGGAGGAAGCCGCCCAGAAGGAGGTGCTGCTCGTCAGGAATGGGGTTTCCCATACGTTACCCGCACCCACGGCCGAGCCTCCCACGGGCACATCGTACCAAACGATGTTATCCCCGTCGGCACTCAACTCCGCTGTTCCTGGGCCAGGTAGGATCACGTCCTGCGCGGTAGGAGCCTGTGGATCCAACACCGTGATCTCCACGGCTTCGGAAGTTTCGCTATTGCAGGGGCCATTGGCCGTTACCGAATACACCCCGCTCTCCTCCACCGTGATGCTGGCATCGGTGGAGCCATTGCTCCACAGCACATCCGCTGTGGCATTGGTGCTCAAGACCACCGGGTCACTGGCGCAGATCACATCACGGCCGGCGTAGCTGATCACAGGCACCGATGTCACCGGAGGGTTGAGCACAGCGCTGTTGGAATAGCCGCTGCTTTCGCCATCGCAGATCATCTCCACCTGGAATTCGTAGGCCACGCAAGGATCCAGGCTCGTGGCCAGGTAGGTAGGGTCCACAACACCGGTTTGATCGGTCCAATCGCTTTCGCCCACGACCCGGTAGCGCACATTGAAGGGGCCTTCCGAAAGTGCGTTCCAGGTGAACTCGGCCTGTCCGTTCCCGTCCGCTGTGGCGAGGCCTCCGTAGGGCGCCGGGCAGGGACCGCAGTTGTTCATGATCAGTTGCATGCTGTTGCCTGCATTGATCCGGCCACCGGTAACCGTTTGCCCACCCAGGTTGCCCACCTGGTCCACCCCTTCGAACAGTACCTGCCGGATGTACAACGCGCCTTCCTGGGGGTCGCTGTTCACCAGGCTCATCAACGTGGCGCACGGCGCACTGTACAGCAGGCCGATCACTCCGGCGGTAAGCGGACTCGCGAAGGAAGTGCCGCTGGTGTTTCCGTAGCCGCCCCCCAAGCTGGTGGTACGCACATTATCACCCGGCGCGCCCACGTCGATGGTGGTAAGGCCGTAGCCCGAGAAGGTGCGGTTGTCAGAAACGTTGGTGGCCGTAACGCTGATCATGAAGTCGCTGGGGCAGGCCGTGGGCAGGTCGCCCACCACATCCACGTTCACATTGCTGTTGCTGGTGGCACCGCAGTTCAGGATGCCCGCCGTGCCCAACGTATCGTACATGGCACACCACAGCGGCGAGTTGGAAGGCTGCCCGTTGTTGATGCCCCAGCTCGCGTTGGTGCTCACCACGAAAGCACCGTGCTGGCCGTTGGAGATATTGTAGAGACGGCGCATCACCAGCGGGTAGGTGTAGGCGGCCACAACGGCCGATTCGGACACCCCGCCGTAGTTCACCACCATCATCTTCACGTTCCAGTTGGCACCAACCACACCAAGGCCGTTGTCGCCCACAGCGCCTATCATGCCGGCCACCTGGGTGCCATGCGCACCGTTGTACACGTTGTCATCGTTGCCCGGCGGATTCCAGCCGCGGTAGTCGTCCACGTAGCCGTTGGCGTCATCGTCCACCCCATTGTTGGGGATCTCGGCCCGGTTGAACCAGGCGTTCGCCAGGTTGTCCGGGTGCGTCACATCGGCCCGCTCGATGATGCATACCACAATGGAATCGCCCGTGGCCGTAACACCACCGGTGGATACATCCCAAGCACCTTCGCTGTTGATGTTCTGGTGGTGCCACTGCTGCCCGTATTGTGCGTCATCGGGCACGTTGCGCTCGTATACGTAATGGTTGCGCTGGGCCATCTGCACCTGGGGGTGGGCTTGCACCGCGCGCAACACCGTCGCCATCGGCAAGGCCTCCGGGTCGAACTTCAGCAGCCAGGCCCGCATGGGGGCGCTTACCTCCTCGGCCACATGCAGGCCGGTGGCAATGCCGTTCAGACTTTGCAGGTCCTTGGCCACCGCATCTGCTCTACCGCCTTCTTCCAGCATCAAGAGGATGTCGCCAGGAATGTATTCGGGGCCTTGGGCCTGGGCCACGAATGGCACAAGCAGCGCCACCGAGAACAGGGCGCTGAATAGGGATGATCGCATGGTTAGGGGTTGGTTCAGGGTTGCAGGTCCTTCAAATTTACGAAGGATGGACGGAATGAACAGCGCCTCTCGGTGTCTCTTGACAAACCAATGACGTGTACCTGGCTTGGGATCCCAGCAGAGCGAGGCGACGCTACGCGGTCCTTCCCCGCTCCCATATGCCTACGCCGCCGAACCGAACGCACCTTGCGCAAGCACCAGCTACCTTGGCCTCCCACAAGCCCCACCCCCATGCACCACCGGCATCTGCTCATCACGTTCGCGCTTTCGTTCAGCACGCTGCTGCATGTCCAATACGGCGAAGCAGAAGTGATCTGGGGCAACTTCCCGGGCGTGATGAACGATGCGCGATTCGCCGACCTGGACCAGGACGGCAACCTGGACATGGTGTGCGCCGCGCCCTACCTGCAAGCGGTGATGTGGTACCGCAGCCTGGGCAACGGGCAATACCTGCCCGGACAAGCCGCCATACCCGGCATCACTGCGGCGCGCTCGCTGGCCATCACCGATGTGGACGGCGACGGCGTGGAGGACCTGGTGGTGGCGGCCGGTGTACAGAACGGGTTGCTTGTGGCACTCAACAACGGCTTCGGGGAATTCACGGTTGCCACGGTGACCAGCGATCTCCAGGAACCGGCCTTCGTGCGTGCCGCGGACCTGAACGGAGACGGGCTGGTGGACCTGGTGGTGGCCAGCCCAGCCGATGGCCGCATCGACCTCTTTCCCGGCTTGGGCGATGGCAGCTTCGCTACGGCTGTCACCATCAGCAGCACCGCTGCTGGTGTGGACCTGCTGGACCTGGCCGATGTGGACAACGATGGCGACCTGGACCTGCTTGCCATGATGCCCACCACGCAGACCTTGGCCTGGTTCGCCAACGACGGCGACGGCACCTTCGGCACGGCGAACACCATCTCGGCCGCACTGCCGCAGCTGCTCACCGCTGCCTTCCACGACCTCAACGGCGACGGCATCACCGATGTGCTGGTGAGCTACGGCAGCGATGACCTGGTGTGGTTCGCGGGGCAGGGTGGCGGCAGCTTTTCCGCCGTTAACCCCATCGCGATCATCAACGCCTTGCGCGGTGCGTGGGCGGCCGACCTGGACGACGATGGCGACCTGGACCTGATCACCGGACACCAAAGCGCGGGACGCATCTACCTCAACGACGGTAGCGGCACCTTCGGCCAGTACGACCCCGGCTTTCCCATCAGTGGAGAGAACGCGATCACCCAGGACATCGATGGCGACGGGCGGATCGACCTCTGTTTTCGCCGCCAACCGTTCCAGGATGTAAGCTACCGGCTCAACCAAGGCGCTCTGGTCTTCGGTCCACAGGTGGTGGTACCTCCCTTCCACCGCGCCTTCCGCCTGGAGAGCCTGGACCTGGAAGGCGATGGCGACCTGGACCTGATCATGACCCAGGGCCCCTCGGCCCCGGTGATCTGTTTCGAGCAGGTGGGTCCCGGCACCTTCCAACCCGGCCAGGAGATGTCCATGGGCGGTACCGCCATCTCCAACTTCACCCTGCAGGACCTGGACCAGGATGGCGCCCTGGACCTGCTCTTCCTGGCAGGCAGCACCGTTACGCGCGACCTCTACTGGAAACGCAACGAGGGCGGCACCTTCGGTCCGGAAACCCTGCTGCAGGAGATCTACCTGCCGGACAACTACCTGATCACCCTGGCCGATGTGGACGGCGATGGCGACCTGGACCACGTGGTGAGCAGCCCCAACGTGGGCTGGCGCCGCAACGATGGTGGCACCTTCAGCGCGCACATCCCCGTGGATGCATCCATCACCCTGGGGCCCGTGATCATGGCCGACCTGAATGGCGATGGACTGCCGGACATGGTGGCCGCCAACCGCAGCTCCACCGTGGCCCGCTGGTACCGCAACACCGGCAATGCCACCTTCGTCGCCCAGCCCAACCTGCCCATCAACCTCTCCTTCGCTTCGGAGCTCCACGCCGCCGATCTGGATGGCGATGGAGACATGGACCTGGTGCTGAACGGTTCCAACAACGCGATCGCAGTTTTGCTGAACAATGGCAACGGCAGCTTCGCACAGCCGCAGTCACTGAACACCCAGAATTGGACCTCCATCATGCACCTGCATGATGTGGACGGCGATGGCGACCTGGACCTGATGAACGGCAACTACACGCAGTTCCGCTGGTTCGCCAACAACGGCGTGGGCCAGTTCGGCGACCTGAACACACTGCAGCCCACCGAGCCGTACAGCACGGAACTGAACGCCTCCATCGTGGTGGACCTGGACGGCGATGGGCTGAAGGACATCGTGTACGCCGAGGACCAGGACCCGCAGCTGGAATGGCTGAACAACCGGCAGAACAGCTTCTTCCGCATACAGGGCCGCCTCTATTGGGACCTGGACCAGGACGGCGTGCGCGATGCCAACGACCCGCCTGTTACCTGGGCGACCGTGACCGCTGCACCCGCACCCAACTTCCCCTTCTCCACCAACAACGGCGTGTACCAGGCCTATGTGGATGCAGGCACCTTCACCGTGCGGCCCGTGTTCGACACCACCCTCTGGCGCATCACCTCGGACAGCCTGCAGTACACCGTTTCCCCAAGCGCCAATGAACCCGTAAGCGCCGGGCACGACTTCGGCCTCTTCGTCAACAACGCCAACTCGGTCATCGACCTCGGCTTCCTGCCGCCCAACGGCGTATGTGCAGATACCGTTACCCACTGGCTCAGCGCCACCAACCTGGGCACCTTCGGTGAAGGGGGCATCATCGCCCTGGCGATGGATACGCTCTTCACCCTGCTCGGCGCCGTGCCACCCGCCGATTCCGTGGCCAACGGCATCCACTACTGGAGCTACGCGGACCTGGGCTTCTACAGCACCTTCACCGTCCAGCTCACCACCATCCGGCCGGACTTCACGGCCATCGGCGACAGCACCCGCTTCACCGTACAGGCCTTCCAATACGACCCCTTCCTGCCCGGGAGCATCGTGGACACCACGGCCTTGCAGGTGGAGGGTATCGTGGTGTGCAGCTACGACCCCAACGACAAGCTCGCCGACCCCGTGGGCTTCGGGGAGTTCGGCGCGGTGGACATCTCCACGGAGCACATCGACTACACCATCCGCTACCAGAACACCGGCAACGCACCCGCCGTGACCGTGGTGCTGCGCGACACCCTGCCCCTGGAGGCCGACCTGGGCCGCCTTACCCTGCTGGGCCACTCCTTCGCCCCCACCGACCTGCGGGTGGATAGCGGCCGGGTGTTCACCGCCCGCCTGCAGAACATCCTGCTGCCCGATAGCGCCAGCGACCCCTTGGGCAGCCAGGGTTTCCTCAGCTTCCGCATGGGCCTGCTGCCCGGCCTGCCGCACCTTACGGCCATCACCAACAGCGCCGGCATCTACTTCGACCTCAACCCGCCCATCATCACCAACACCACGCTGAACACCCTGGTGGACTGCGCCCTGTGGTTGCCCCAGATACAGGCCGTGGAGGCCGATGTCCTTAGCGCCACCGAGGGCCTGCGCTACCGCTGGTTCCTGAACGATGAGGCCCTTGCCGGTGGCGACCAACAGAGCATCACCGCCCTGGCCAACGGCAACTACCGCGTGGACGTGACCAGCGTGTACGGCTGCGTGGCCAGTGCCGAGTACCTCTTCCTAAGCACCGGCCTGCAACAGCAGGGCGAGCGCAGCTTCGGCATAGCCCCCAACCCGGCCACCGGCCACACGGTGCTCTGGGGCAGCATACCCTGGAGCGAAGCCCACCGCATCACGCTCCTGGACGCGCAAGGCCGCAGTGTGCTCAGCACCCAAGGGAACGGCCGCCACCGGGTGGACCTGCCGCTGCCGGGTATCGCAGCGGGGGTCTATGTGCTAAGCATCACCGGGCCAGAGGGTGTGCGGGAGAGCGTGCGGGTGGTGGTGGAGGGGCGGTGAGGGTGGACCCAAGCATGTTGCATTGGGCTGGCTCCTGCCAGTTCATCTACCCCATGTATTCGGGCTCGCCTCTTGCGCGACACAAATGGCTGCGTAGGCGGAAGCTTGTGCAAAGTGTCTCTTCTGCCCCACTTGCTCGCTACATTTGAACAAGTCAACACGGCCATGGGGAAGACAACGACAGTGAAGAAAGCCGCGCCAAGGAAGGCGAAGCATAAGGCCCTATCGCAAGGCAGCTTCGTCATGAACACCACGATCCGCTTTGCCACAAAGCGTGATGGCAAGGAGGTGGGTCGTATCCAAGGCAAGCGTTTCGGCACCATGGTGAAGCGTACACCATTGGACCTCAACGAATGGGCCAGCGTGGTGTATGTAAGCCCCCGGACCTTGCAGAGCCGCATCAAAGAGAACACCCGATTCGACCCCTTGCAGAGCGACCGCGTGGAGTTGATCATGCAAGTGATGGAGCGCGGAAAAGAGGTGTTCGGCGACACGAAGAAATTCCGCCGTTGGCTGGATGCACCACGGGCCACCCTGGGCGGCCGGAAGCCGATCGATATGCTCAATGACCTGGCCGGTATCGGCGAGGTATTCGCAGAACTGGGTCGCATCGAACACGG
>CAYQMC010000001.1:0-52191 GCA_964418285.1 uncultured Chryseobacterium sp. | reverse complement strand
TATCGAGGTAAAACTACCTCCCGCATACACCGTGCCGCCCGAGACGGCAAGGGCAAAGACTATGCCACTTGCATTCGGGTTCCACGCCGTGGCAGCGCCTGTAGTGGCGTCCAATGCTGCTATATTATTGCGGGTTTGACCGCCTATCGAGGTGAAACCACCTCCCGCATACACCGTGCCGCCCGAGACGGCAAGGGCACGGACTGTGTTATTTGCGTTCGGGTTCCACGCCGTAACTTGGCCTGAAGCATCGATCTGCGCCAAGCAGTTGCGAGGCATACCACCAACTTCGGTGAAGCCTCCACCAATGAACCAGCCACCGTTGCCATCAGGCACCGAGGTGTTTACGGTTCCATTCGGATTGGCAAAACTAAAGTCCACCGCACCGGAGGTCTCATCAATGCCTGCGCCGTACGGTTCGTTGGGGCCTACGTAGGTGAAACTACCCCCGATGTACACAAGGTCATTGGCTTCGTCGTGTGCAACAGCTTCAACCGTGCCATTGGTTACCCAGAAATTTTCATTGAGAACGGGGGTTTGAGCGTATAGTGCCGTGGCTAGAAGAAGTGCCGGCAATATTGGGAGAAGGGATGGGCGGTTCATGGGTTTTGAGTGTTGATGGGTCAGGGCTCGGTGGATGAGCCGCCCGGTACCAGCGTCATGAAAGGGATGTTGGCAGGCTCGGAAAGCGTTGGAAATCGGCGCAATGTAGATGCGTCAGACTCCGCGTGTCAAGTGGTCATGAATTCGTATCGGGTCTATCGGATCGTTTCTGCCAGAGGATGTTTCTTGCCAGCTCTGCCCGCCGATCGTGCCTTTCAATAGGGTATTGCGGACATCTTAGCTCCATGTTGGAGCTTCCGAACAAGTGGCTACCCGTGAAAAATACATCGGTTCTTTTTCCACCAAAGCGGCATAAAAGTCGATGAACGAAGTGGATGAAATACCTCGGCAATATGCACTTGGGTGCCTCGAAGAACCTCGAACGTCCCGAAGCCTATCGGGAGGCACGCATGATCAGCGTTCGGCCAGACAACCTGCCTGCCTGGCCGGTAGGCAACGAAATATGGCCGGCCGAGAGCAAGTGCACATGGAAAGCGCCCCTGCCTCCATCGCCGCCGGAGCGGGGTTCTTCGAGGTACCCGCCTGTCAACGAAAAAGCCCCGCCCCGATGTCCGATGGCTATCGGACCGGGGCGGGGCTTCCGCTTCTTTGCTGGTAGTCGCCTTAGTTCGCGATCACCAGACGCTCGGTGTAGCGCTTCTCACCGGCGGTGATGTTCACCAGGTACATGCCCGTGGCGAGCTCACCCTGCAGGTCCAGCACCGTGTTCAAACGATCACCCTGGGTGGGGATCATCCGGGTCACGATCTGCTTGCCGGTCAGGTCGAAGATCTCCACGGCCACTGTCCGATACGTATCGGCTTACACACGATCTTCGACACCCTTGAGGTCGATCCGCAGCTGATCACCACCACACCATGGAACTGTTCCGATCGCTGGAAGCAGCCTATTTTTCGGGATGCAACGCGCACTGCCCTCCCTTCTAGCCATCGTCCTATCCATCGGCCTTTTCGGACAATCACCTTACCGCATCCCTGTGGTGGTGCATGTTATCCACTTCGATGGACCGGAGAACATCTCCGCTGCGCAGATCCGCAATGGGATCGAGATCCTTACGCGCAACTACCGGAAACAAAATCCCGACACGGTGGATATCGTGCCCAACTTCCAGCCCATCGCGGCGGACATGGAGGTGGAGTTCGAGCTGGCACGACTCGATCCCGAGGGCAACTGCACCAGTGGCATCAACCGCATCCGCAGTGCCATGACCAGCACCGGAACGCACAATGTAAAGACCCTTATACACTGGCCACGAGACAAGTACCTCAACGTCTACATCGTGCGCAACGCCGCCGGATTGGCCGGCCATGCATTGATGCCCTTCCAAGCGGACAGCATACCGGAAAAGGACGGCATCGTGATCCAGGGCAGCTACTTCGGAAACACCGGCACAAGCAACGATCTACGCTCGGTGGTACTCTCCCACGAGTTGGGGCACTACCTGGACCTGTACCACATCTGGGGCGGCAATAACGTGCCCGAATTCTATTACCTCCCTGTGGGCCAGCAGGACAACTGCGACATCGGCGACGAGGTGGACGATACCCCGAACACCATCGGCTGGAGCAACTGCAACCTGAACGGCATCTCCTGCGATGGGGAACTGGACAACGTGCAGAACTTCATGGACTACGCTTATTGCGCACGCATGTTCACCGAAGGGCAGAAGCAACGTGTGCATGCCGCCTTGAACAGCCCACTGGCGCAGCGCAACAACCTCTGGACGGCGGCCAACCTGAATGCCACGGGACTGGGTTCCACGCCCGTACTATGCGCAGCGGACTTCAACGCAACACGCCGGACCGTCTGCACCACCGAGCCGCTCCAGTTCTTCGACGGCTCCTACCATGGTGCAACGGAATGGACGTGGGAATTGGGCGGCGGGCAAAACTCCACCCAGCAGAACCCCGCCTTGAGCTACAGCACCCCGGGGATCTTCGATGTAACCCTCAACGTCTCCAATGGCACCGACCAAGTGAGCGTGACCAAGTCGCGTTTCATGCGCGTACTTCCGGCCACTGGCCAGTTGCTTCCGTACATGGAAGGCTTCGAGGGCGCGAACGACCTGACCGATACCGAACTTTTTGAAGCATGCGAGGGAGCCACCTGCTTCGGCGTGGCAGAAGGGCCTGCGGCCACAGGTCTGCGTTCCATGCGCATGGAGAACAATGCACCAGGACTGCGCCATACCGTTTCCACTCCGCGTTTGGACATGACCCAAACGCCCAACCCCGTGCTGCGTTTCCGCTATGCCTTCGCACAGCGCGATACCGCCGACACGGATCAACTCCTGGTTCGTGTAAGCCGCGATTGCGGCAGGACCTGGATCGTTCGTCGAACCCTGGCCGGATCGGAACTACCCACGGTCGATGGCACCGTGAACGGAACCTTTGTCCCCGGTGCCGAGGACTGGGCCGAAGTGCTCGTGAGCAATATTCCTCCAAGCTACCAGACCGACAACGTGTTGATCGAGTTCGAGTTCTTCAGCGGCGGTGGCAACGATCTCTACATCGACGACATCAACATCGTGGATGTGGACGCATTGAACGTACCGGAGCAACTCGCGGACAGTTGGAGCATCCACCCCAACCCCAGCACCGAAAGCTTCCAGATCGAAGGTCATTTCACGCAACAGGACGTGGAGCTGTTCTCCTTGGAAGGTCGCTTGGTACGCAGCTTTGGGCAAGTGGGCGTAAGACAATCCATTCCCGTGGGAGACCTGCCTGCCGGGGCATACCTGGTGCGCATCAGCAGCGGAAGCCTGTTCGCCATGCGCAGGCTGGTGGTGACCCACTAATGCAGGTCGAAGGCATCGGCATCCAAGTGGGCCGGGAAGCGCGTGCGAAAATCCACCAAGGCCTGGCCTTGCAGGCGCAGCGTTCGCACCAGTTCACGGCCTGCTTCCAGCTGCACCACATGCTCGCCCTTGAAGTCCACCACGGCGGAGTCGCCACTGTAATGGATGCCCTTGCCGTCCATGCCCACACGGTTCACGCCCACCACATAGGCCAGGTTCTCGATGGCCCGGGCCACCAACAACTGCGACCACGGGTACCGCCTTGCTTCCGGCCAGTTGGCCACGTAGAGGGCCAGGTCGTAATCGTTACGGTTACGGCTGAAAACGGGGAAGCGTAGATCGTAGCACACTTGGAGGAGGATGCGCCAGCCGCGCCACTCCACCACCACACGATCCCTGCCTGCGGCATAGTGGTCGTGCTCGTTCGCCATCCGGAACAGGTGTCGCTTGTCGTAGTGGGTAACGGTCCCGTCAGGGCAAACGAAGAGCCCGCGGTTGGTGATGCCACTTTCGGAGGTGATGACCAGGCTTCCGTAGATGGCGGCATCCAGCGCTGCGGCCTGTTCGCGCATCCACTGCACGGTTGGGCCATCCATGGTCTCGGCCACAGCGGCGCCGTGCATGGTGAAGCCCGTACTGAACATCTCCGGCAATACCACCAGGTCCGTGGTGCCGGCCAGCGATGCGAGGCGCTCGCTGAAGTGCTGGCGGTTGGCGGCCGCATCCTCCCAGTGGAGCATGCACTGCACAAGGGTGGTCCTTAGATCTTGCATAGCAGGGCGGTGGCCGCGTCCAATGTAGCATCCTGTTTGGCGAAGCAGAAGCGCAACAAACGGGGTTCGGTTGGTGGGTCCTTGTAGAAGGGAGAAAGGGGTATTGCCGCCACCCCATGTTCCCGGCACAAGCGTTCCGCGAAAGCAAGGTCCGGCTCCGCACTGATCGCACTGTAGTCCACCACCTGGAAATACGACCCCGCGCAAGGCAACAGTTTGAAGCGCGAACCCGAAAGACCGTGTGCGAAACGATCGCGCTTGGCCTGGAAGAAGGCCGGCAGTCCTTCGTAATGGCCGGGCTCACGGAGGTACTGGGCCAAGGCATGCTGCATGGGCGTATTCACACTGAAGACGTTGAACTGATGCACCTTTCGGAACAGTGCCATGAGCGCCTTGGGAGCGAACACGTACCCCAGCTTCCAGCCTGTGGCATGGAACACCTTCCCGAAGGAGAAGACCACGAATGCCCGACCGCGCAACTCCGGATAACGGATCGCCGAAGCATGGCGTTCCCCGTCGAAGAGGAGGTGTTCGTAGACCTCGTCGCTGATCAACACCACATCGGTATCGCGCAACATAGCGGCGATGCGTTGCATGTCGGCATCGCGCAGGATACCGCCACCCGGGTTGTGTGGCGTGTTGATCATAAGGACACGGGTGCGCGATGTAAGTGCGGCCTGCACAGCATCGGCATCGAAGCCCATGGCATCGTTCAAGCGCACATGGACGGGCACCCCACCGAAGAGTTCCACCGTGGGCGCATAACAGTCGTAGGCCGGATCGATGATGATGACCTCATCGCCCGGGCGGACCAATGCTGCCAGTGCGGTGAACAGGGCCTGTGTGGCCCCGGCGGTCACCGTCACTTCGGTAGCGGGATCATAGGCATGGTCGTACAGGCGTTGCGCCTTGGCCACAAGTGCCTCCCGCAAGGCAGGCAGGCCCGGCATGGGTGCGTACTGGTTGTGGCCTGCACGCATGGCCGCATCCACCAGATCGAACAACTCCCCATCCAGCGGAAAGTCAGGGAAGCCTTGCGACAGGTTGATGGCACCGGTCTCATGCGCCAATTGGCTCATGACCGAGAAGATCGTGGTTCCAACATGGGGCAGTTTGTCCGCCAAGTGGATGGTTCGGGTAGCGTTGCTCATTGGTCCGGGGTGTGAAACTAAGCGTTGTGCAACAGCCTATCTTCGAGCGCATGAATGCCAGGATGACCACCGCGCTTGTTGCCGTGGCACTGCTTGCCGGCAGCTGCAACTGGGCCGAAAAGAAGACGAAGGAGGCCTTGAACAAGGGTGGCGAGATCGCTGGGAGCGCGGCCACGGAGGTCATCGAAGGGGTCACCAAAGGCGTTGAACGCACGTGGAAGGTCGATGTGGAACTCAGCGCCGGGTTGCAAGCCCGCGGCCTCCGGTTGGGCCGCACACAAGTGGTCAGCGACGAGCACGGCAGGGACAACCGCCTTGTGGTCTACTTGAGCACCGACCAGGGTCTGCGCGATACACTGTCGGCCATCGCCTTGGACAAGGACATGCTGGAAATGGGCCGCACGACCTTGGTGGTCGATGCCCCACCCAATTCCGGGAACCACTATGAACTGCGGTTCCAGGAGCGCACGGACCTGGAACGCAAAAGCCGGGTACTGATCCGCTGAAAATGAAAAGTCCCGGCCTTTCGACCGGGACCTTCCACGTGTACCGCTGGGTCCTTTGTTGCCGCAGGCCAGGGGGCACGTCTTACTATTCCTTGAAGCCGAGCATGATGGCCACGCAACCCACGTGCACCATGTCGCTCTTTCCGCTCATCGGTGGCACCCAGACCACCACCTTCATCTGCGTGGTGCTCGCAGCCTTGAAGTCGAAGTTCTTCTTGGGTTTGTCCGCGAGGCTTTCGAAGACGATCTTGTTGTTGTTGTCCACCAGCTTCCAGTTCACCTCACCCAGGATGGGGTGTGCGCAAACGAGCACACGGTACTCCTGACCGGAGAAGAAGGTCAGGTTCACCTCGGCCTCTTCGCCCGGTGCTAGTTGGGCACCGTTGAAAGACTCGTTGAACTTGTAGGGTGCCAATTCAGGCACACATTTGTTCTTGGCAAAGCTGCGGCACTGTGCCTGCGCAGCCGATGCGGTCAGCAGGAAGGCGCCCACCAAGGCCGCGTTCATCAGAATGTTCCTGTTCAGCATGGTGGCTCTTAATTGATGTAGTTGGTGCGGATGGCTTCGGCCTTCGCGCGAATGGCTTCCAGTTGCTCATCGGTGAGGGCCGCGGCCGGGCTATCACCGCCGATCACGGCAACACCGTTCTCTTCGGTCAAGGTGGCCCCACCTCCACCGACATTCACATCGGCGAACAAGGCGGCCAACGACTCAAGGTCGGCCTTCACATTGCCCACGATCTCTTCCTCGCCTTCGTAACTACCCACCAGACCGATCAGGTCGCCCAGGGAGAGTTTCTGCTCGGCGATGCGCTGGCGCAGTTCGGGGGCATCGTTCGTTTTGGATACCTGGGTGGCGATATACAGGCCTTCCACCCATCCACCGGCGATCATCAAAACACTGATGTTCTCGCGTTCGTTCTCCTTGAGATACGCATCCATGCTCCAGTAGGTCTCGCTGATGATGTCGAGCAAGGCATCGCGGTCGTTCATGTTGCTTTCCATGGCCTCCAACGTGCTGTCGTTGAAGGCGTGGATGACACCAAGGCGGTCGGCCAGTTTCTTGGAGCATGAAGTGTAGAACATGCTCTCCTGGGTCTGGTTGAAGACGCTGGCATAGCTCAGGTCGGCACCATACACACCCAGGTTGAGGGCCTGTTTGCTCGCCGATGTGTAGTTGTCCACGTTCTTCACATCGTTGAGGATCCCCGCATTGTACTGTGCACCGGCTTTCTTCAGCAGCGCTGCGGTCTCCATGGGGGAGGGTACATTGTAGAAGATGTTCCGGGTCTTCTCCAAGCGGGCGTCCTGGGCTGGATCCGTGGTTGTGGTGGTATCGAGTTCATCCTGTTCGGACGAGCCTCCCGAACATGCCGCAAAAAGCGGAATGAAGGCGAGGATCAAGGACCATTTCGAGGTGCGCATGGGCGTGGTCTGGGGAGTTTGGGGTGAGTCGTGTAAAGGTGCCCTGAACGGATGGCCGGATCAATGTGCCTCGAGCCAGTTTTTCCCCATGTTCATGTCAACAACAAGGGGGACTTCCAGCTTCAACGCGCCTTCCATCAATTCACGAACGAGGTTTTGTACGGCATCGGCCTCGTCAAGTTGCACATCGAAGACCAATTCGTCATGCACCTGCAACAGTAGGCGGCTGCGGAGCTTTTCCTGCTGCATGCGGAGGTGTATCCGCACCATGGCCAGCTTGATGATGTCGGCCGCCGTGCCCTGCATGGGCGCGTTGATGGCCACCCGTTCCGCCGCTGCGCGCACGGTCTGGTTGGCGCTGGTGATGTCCGGCAGGTAACGCCGGCGGCCCAGCATGGTCTTCACGTAGCCATGTTCGCGGGCATAGGCGATCTGCTCGTCCATGTAGCCGCGCACACCAGGGAACTGGGCGAAGTAGTCATCGATGATCTGCTTGGCCTCGCCCCGCGGAATGCCCAGGTTCTGGCTCAGGCCGAAGGCGCCCTGTCCATAGGCGATGCCGAAGTTCACGGCCTTGGCGCGGCTCCGTTGTTCGCGGCTCACCTCGGCAAGGTCCACGTTGAAGACCTTGGCCGCTGTGGCCGCATGGATATCGAGGCCCTTGCGAAAGGCCTCCTGCATGTTCGCATCGCCGCTCATGTGCGCGATCACGCGCAGTTCGATCTGGCTGTAGTCGGCGCTGAGCAGCAAGTGGTCGGCATCGCGTGGCACGAAGGCCTTGCGGATCTCCCTCCCCTTCTCCGTGCGGATGGGGATGTTCTGGAGGTTCGGGTCATCGCTGCTGAGGCGACCGGTGGCGGCCACGGCCTGGCGGTAGTTGGTGTGTACCCGCCCGGTGCGGGGGTCCACCATGGTGGGCAATGTGTCCACATAGGTGCCCTTCAGCTTGCGCAGGCTGCGGTAGTCCAGGATCAAGGGCACAACGGGGTGCGCCTGGGCCAGTTCCGAAAGCACATCCTCGCTGGTCTGGTATTGGCCGGTCTTGGTGCGCTTGGGCTTGTCGCCCCCGATCTTCAGGGTCTCGAAGAGCACATCACCAAGCTGCTTGGGGGAATCGATGTTGAAGGCGACGCCGCCGCAGGCCGCGCGGATCTCATCCTGCAAGCGAAGGATGTCGGCACCCAGCTCTTCGCTGAAGGCTTTCAAAGCATCAACGTCCAAGCGGATCCCTTCCATCTCCATGTCGGCCAGCACCCGCACCAAGGGCATTTCCAAGTCGGCGAAAAGCGTCTCCAAGCCGTCCTCCTTCAGCTTCGGCGCAAAGGCCTCGTAGAGCTGCCAGGTGATGTCGGCATCTTCCACGGCGTACTCGGCCACCTGCTCCATGGGCACATCGCGCATGCTCCGCTGGTTCTTACCCTTCGGACCGATCAATGCGGTGATGCTAACGGGGCGATAACCCAAAACGGTCTCGGCCATGAAGTCCATGCCATGGCGCAACTCGGGCTGCAGCAGGTAGTGGGCCAGCATGGTGTCGAACTGTGGTCCGGCCAGCTTCACGCCGTAGCTCTCCAGCACCACCAGGTCGTACTTGATGTTCTGCCCCACCTTCACGATCCGCTCGTCCTCCAGCACGGCCTTGAAACGCGCCACCACGGCATCGGCTTCGGCACGGTCGGCAGGCACCGGAACATACCAGCCCGCGTGGGTCTTCCAGCTGAAGGCCAGGCCAACAAGCTCCGCGCGGCGCTCGTCCACACTGGTGGTCTCGGTGTCGAAGCAGAAACGCTCCTGGGCTGCGAGTTCTTTGGCCAAGGCTTCCTGCTCTTCCTGCGTAGCGGCGATGCGGTACTCGTGCTCGGTGGTCTCCAGCGTGGCCAGGCTGGTGGTCATGGGTGCGGCATCACCGGTGTCGGAAGCATCACCTCCGGAGAACATGTCCATCTGGTCCTCGTTGCCTTTTGCCCTGCGCCTGGGTGCTGTGGCGGGCGTATTGGGCTGGGCCTCTTCGCCCAGCACGGTCTTCAGCAGGTTGCGGAACTCCAGTTCGCTGAACACCTCCAGCACCTTGTCCTTGTCAGGTGGGTCCAGATGCAAGGCCGTGTGATCGATCTCCACCGGCGCATCGATCAGGATGGTGGCCAATTTCTTGGAAAGTCTGCCTTGCTCCTGGTGCTCCAAGAGGCGCTCGCCCAGCTTGCCCTTGATCCCCCCGGCGCTGGCAATGGCAGCTTCCAGGCTGCCGTATTCCTGCACCAGTTTCATGGCGGTCTTCTCCCCTACGCCCGGGATCCCGGGTATGTTGTCCACCGCGTCACCCATCAAGCCCAGGATATCCCTGACCTGATCGGTATTCTGGAGCCCCCAGCGCGCGCAGATCTCTTTGGGGCCGAGCACTTCGGGTGGCGAGCCTGCGCGACCCGGTTTATACATCAGGACCTTGTCGGTCACCAGCTGCCCGAAATCCTTGTCGGGCGTTACCATGTAGGTGGTGTAGCCCTCCTGCTCGGCCTTCTTGGCCAACGTCCCGATCACGTCGTCCGCTTCATAGCCATCGCTCTCGATGACCGGGATATTGAACGCTTCGATGATGCGGCGGATGTAGGGGATGTTGTTGCGGATGTCATCGGGCATCTCCTCCCTGTTCGCCTTGTACTCCACGTGCTCGATGTGCCTGTCGGTGGGCGCGGCGGTATCGAACACCACCGCGATGTGGGTGGGCTTCTCGCGCTTGATCAAGTCAAGCAAGGTCAGGGTGAAACCGAAGGACGCACTGGTGTTGAGGCGTTGGCTGTTGATGCGCGGAGCCTTGATGAAGCTGAAGTAGGCCCGGTAGATCAGGGCGTAGGCATCGAGCAGGAAGAGGCGCTTATCGGCATCGGGCCCTGGAGGCAGGGCTGTAGCTGGATCGGTGTCGTGGTCGGCCATACGAACAACTCCGCGGTGCAATGGGTCCCGGCGGAGGGGCGGCAAGTTAGCCAGCCGGTGACCCGCCCTTCCAAACCGGGGCTTTGCAGCGGACCAGCACGATCAGGAGTTCAACAACAGAAGGATCCAGCCAAGCAACGTCGGGTCCCTGGATCGTGTCAAGGCCTTAGCTTCGGCATCCTGCTCAAAATGGGTCTATCGCGTACGCACAGCATTCTTCTGCTCCTCGCTTCGGTATTGGGGCTGTTCTTGTCGTGCCGTAAGGATGTACCAGAGCCTGCTGCCCCGGTTCCTGAGGGAGGGTCATCTCCGGTGGTCTTCGACCCACAGGCGCTTCCCTACCCGGTCCTGTCGGACTACAACTTCTTCGAGGGCCCGATGGCACAGATGCAGCCCGTTGAAGGAGTTCTGCCGTACGAAGTGATCACGCCCTTGTTCAGCGACTACGCCAAAAAGCAACGCTTCATCTGGATGATGCCCGGCGTACAGGCCAGCTATGCCGGGGACCACAACATCTTGGACTTCCCGGATGGCACCGTGCTCATCAAGAACTTCTATTACGACCGGGTGCAGCCCAGCGACAGCCGCAGGATCGTGGAGACCCGCCTGTTGTACAAGCTGGACGGCACTTGGCGATTCGCCGAATACGTGTGGAACGATGCGCAGACCGAAGCCGTGTTGAACATGGGCGGAGGCTATACCATGGTGGACTGGATCGACGAGAACGGACTGACCAAGCAGGTGAACTACCGGATCCCTTCCGAGGGAGAGTGTTTCGTTTGCCACAAGGACGACCTGATCGCCATGCCCATCGGCCCCAAGCCCCAGAACTTGAAAATGGCGTACCCCTTCGTGGATGGCAGCATGGACCAACTGGGCAAGTGGACCCAGGTGGGCTACCTGGCCCAGGGCACGCCCACGGCGATCAACGCCACGGTGCGCTGGGATGACATGACCGCAAGCCTGACCGACCGGGTGCGTGCTTATGTGGACATGAACTGCGCACACTGCCATGCGGAAGGAAGCCACTGCGACTACCGCCCCATGCGCTTCGCCTGGAGCGAGACCGTGGACCCGGTGAACCTGGGCGTGTGCGTTGCTCCGGAGGAGGATCTGGGGCCCTCGTTGACGCACATCGTTTCGTCCGGTGTTCCCGGACGGAGCATGATGCACCATCGCCTTGCTTCCACGGATGAAAGCGTGCGTATGCCGCTGTTGGGCCGGTCCGTGGTACACCAAGAAGGCTTGGCCCTGATCACCGCTTGGATAGAAAGTCTTGAACCTGCCTGCAACTGAATGAAAACCGCCTCATGATGAAACAAAGCCTTACTCTTCTGCTCGCACTTGGCCTGGGTGTTCACGCTCACGCTCAAAGCACTTGTGCGACCCCGATCACGATCACTGCCGGCACTTATACCGTGGCCCAAGTGAACGGCTTGGAAATACCCGACCCGATCTGCGCCCAGAACGGGGCCGGCGAAACCTCCGCTGGCATGTGGTACAGCTACACCCCCAGTGTCAGTATCTCGGTGACGATCTCCACCAGCCTGCCGCAGAATGGGAACACGGATACACGTGTGCACATCTACGCCGGCCCTTGCGATGCCTTGGTATGTGTAGCCGGCGATGACGACGGTGGTGTGGACTACACCTCCTTGGTGACCTGGTTCGCCGAGGCGGGTACGAACTACCGTATAGCGTTCGACAACCGCTGGACATCCAACGGCTTCGACTTCCTCCTGAACGAAGGACCCATACCGACCGGGGCTTTGACCTTCATGAATGTTCCGGTGAGCACCAGTGGCAGCAGTTTGGCCGTGGTGGACATGAACGGTGACTACCTGGATGATGTGGTCAGCGTGACCGGCACCAACGTACGAGTGGCCCAGCAACAGGCCAACGGCGTATTCGATGTGGTGGACACGCCGACACCCCAAGCGGTGAACTCCCCTTCTTGGAGCATGGCCGTTGGCGATATCGATGCGAACGGACATATGGACCTGTTGTATGGTGGCGGAAACGGCGTTTCCTTCATGATGGCCAATGCCGATGGAACCGGTTATACCCAAGTGGCTGGTCCGGAATACGTGTTCTCGCAGCGTTCGAACTTCGTGGACATCAACAACGATGGTCACCTGGATGCCTTCGTTTGCCACGATGTGCAACCCAATGTGTACTACCTGAACGATGGAGAAGGCAACCTCACCTTCTACCAAGGTGGCCTTGGCGACACCCCGAACGGAGGCAACTACGGATCCATTTGGATCGATTATGACAGTGATGGAGATGTCGACCTTTTCATCGCCAAGTGCCGCGGTGGCAACTCCGTGGCGAGCACCAACCAAATGCACCGCAACAACGGCGATGGCACCTTCACCGAGGTCGGAGAGCAACTGGGTCTCGCCGATGATGTCCAGACCTGGTCAGCAGCCTGGGGCGACTTCGACAACGATGGTAACAAGGATGTGATCGTGGGCGCAAGCTCGTTCGCAGCCGGAGGCCACAAGGTGATGCGCAACAACGGCAGCACATTCGATGACGTGACCGCAGGCACCGGTTGGGAGGATTTCTTCAGCACCAGCATCGAACATGTGGCCCACGACTTCGATAACAACGGCTACATCGACGTGCTTGGTGGTGGAGGTGTGGTCATGCTGAACAACGGCGACTGGACCTTCACGCCGGTGAACACGGGTGTAAGCGCTGGCGGGGTGGGCGACCTCAATAACGATGGTTTCCTGGACGTGGTGAACGGTGGCACCATCCGCATGAACGTGCCGAACGGCAACAACTGGATCAAGATCAATACGATCGGTGTCCAGAGCAACAAACACGGCATCGGTGCACGAGTAGCGATCACCAGCGCCATGGGCAACCAGATGCGCGATGTGAAAAGCGGTGATGGCTTCCGTCACATGAGCAGCCTTACGGCACACTTCGGTATCGGGGAGGATACCGAGATCGAAGAGGTCGTGGTGTACTGGCCTTCAGGTTTGGTGAGCGTGGTGAGCAACCCCGACATCAACACCACACTGAACATCACGGAGAACACGATCACCACGGATATCGTGGAAGAGGCACAAGCCGATGAACTACGGATATTCCCGAACCCCACGACCGGGACCCTCCGGGTTGAAGGCAACTCGGTGACCACGCAACGTACCGTGCTGATCTTGGACGCCACAGGCCGCCTGGTGTTGGAAAGCAACCTGCAGAACGGGTCGCTGGATGTATCCCGCCTGGTTCCTGGCAACTATACGCTGCAACTGATCGGAAAAGGCAAAGTGGTATCCCGCAAATTCACCAAGGAATAAGCGGACCCCGCCCAGCAGGAAGCCCCGCTACCGGACACCCGGTGGCGGGGCTTCCTGTATCTGCGGATCCGGTGCGGACCGCTCGGTACGCATCCGGCGGGCAAAAAGTCCCACGCCATGGTCCATGGCAGAAAGTGAGCGTTCGAAAATGACCTTGAAATCCTCGGGCCTCGCGATGAAGGTCTCGATGGCTACCCACACATTATCGCGTACCATGTATGCCTTCGCAACCTTGGCCAGGGCGTTGCAATGGTCCATGGCCAGGCGTACCTCTGCACGTTCCTCTTCGCTCTCGATGGGCCAGATGTTCGCCAACACCAGCCTGAAAGAAGCGGTATCCCCGGCATCCACATTGATGAAATAGGTCTTGCCCTCGCGCTTGAAACGCACATCGCCGTCCTCGTCGATCTCCGGCTTGTATCCTTCCTCGGTCAGGTAGGTGGAGTATAGATCCTGCAGGCTCTCTTTGGTCCGGACCTGGGTGGGGTCCTGCGTGTACCCGACCAAGGCGAACAAGCACAGCAAGACAGTGTGAACAGGAGTAAGGACATTGCTCATGGCAGGAGGTGGAAGTTGTATTCGCGCGGGTTTGCGCTCAGGTAGGTGGTAGCCGACCTGTGCAAATATGCACCTTCGCTCAACGACCCGCGAGGATCTCGATCCTCATCGGCCACCCAACATGCTATCCAGTCGCTCACCACCTTTGATGCCGAAGTCGAGCGTGCGAATGGGGAATGGAATGGTGATGCCCTCCTTATCGTAAGCGGCCTTCACGGCCATGATGGCATTGCTGCGTACCGTTTGAAAGTGGTTGTTGCTTGAGGATGTGATCCAGAATCGCACCTCCAGATCGATGCTGCTGTCCCCATACCCTTGGTAGAACAGGTCAACGCCATCGTCCAAGAGGACATCCCGGACACCCTTCACCGCAGCGATGGTGACCTGCTTCACATGCTCCAGGTCCTCGCCATAGCTGACCCCCACCGCCAGGTCCACGCGGCGCGTTCCGTTGCGGGTGTAGTTGATAAGCACACTTTGGAAGACCTCCTTGTTGGGAATAATGACCTGCAAGCCCTGTAGGCTGCGCAACTCCGTGGTCCGCAGATCGATCCGCTGCACAACACCGGTTTCTCCGGAGGTCTCGACCAGATCGCCGACCGCCAGCGGACGTTGCGCCGCCATGAGCACACCTGCAATGAAATTACTGGCAATGTCCTGGAATGCAAAACCCAAGGCCAGGCCTAGGATTCCAGCACCGGCAAGAAGTGAAGTAACGGTCTTGTCCAGATGCAGGATACTGAGCGCCACGAATGCCCCGACAAGCACAATGGTGACATACAATGCACCGCTGAACAAGCGCTGGAGCGTGCTGCTTTGGAAGAAGCGGATCAGCACCCTGTTGGCAAGATGCCTTACGCCGCGCGCCAGCAACCAGAAAGCCACCACGATCACAGCTGCCAGTGCCATGTTCGGCAGCATTTCGACAATGGCTTCCAGCCAGGCCACCAATTTGTTCTGTACCAGGTCCAGGGCCTTCTTTGCCTCGATCATACTTTTTGGGAAGGGGGGAAAGGTATGAACGACGCTAACGAGCAAGTCCGATTCCGGCCCATTTCTGTTCACCCAAAGCTCGATCCCGTTTTACACTGTGCTCCCATCGCATCGCCTTATCTTGCAGCGTGCAAATCGCACGTGCTGCACATCGCCGTCTGCTACCCATTGAACCATCATGAAATACTTACTGCTCCCTATTTTCGCCGCTCTGGTCCTCACTAGTGGATTTCTTCGCGCACAGGCCCCGACCAATTCCGGGCTACAACAGGTGGAGGATCCCGCCTTGGTGGAAATGCGCATAGTGGCCAGCTCCCTAAAGGAACTGTACGGTGATCTGAACAACCAGTTGAATGCCGTCAGCAAGCTGAGCGAGACCACCGATCGCATTGCCGCGAAGCGCTTTGTGGAGATTCAAAGCGACATCAAAGCCGACATCTCCAAGGTGGAGGGCGCGCTGACCAGCATGTCCGGTATGGAGCCCCAAGCCTGGGCAGCTTCCAAGGAGGAATTCGTTCTGCTTGAGAAGGAGATGAGGACCAGTGTATCAGCACGCACGAAAGGCCTTTCGGAGGCGTACGGCGATAAGTAGCTCCAAGGATTCCGCCACGCGGTCCGCTGGTGGTTGAGATCAGGTCTTCGCTCGGTCGAGGAGTTGCAAGTACCTGTCCTCAAGACCACGCATGGCCTCACGCTGGGCCTTGGTCTTGTCCTGGTGGCCCAATAGATGCAACAGCCCATGCACCATCACACGGCGCAACTCGTGCCGGGGGCTGACACCGAACGTGGCCGCATTCTCCCTGACCCGGTCGTAGCTGATGAGCACATCACCGGAAACGCCCGTCCCCGTTTGACCATCGAAAGTGATCACATCGGTGTATTCGTCGTGGTCCAGATACCGTCTGTTATAGTCCAATAAGGCATCGTCGGTAAGCAGGACGAAGTTCAGCTCATGGATATCCAGACCATGATCCTTTGCTACAGCGCCGAGCCATGTACGCAAGACTTCGCGCTGGCGAAAGGCGTTCGGGACATCCATGACCTTGAACGCGACGCTCGGCATGGCACCGATCATTTGTCTTCGGCAGGTGCCCGGTTGAACGCCAAGACCACGGTGGCACCTTGATCGGCGAACTCCACATCGTCGGCCAACGCACGCATCAGGAACACGCCGCGCCCATGGGGTTTCTCGATGTTCTGGGGGTCGGTGGGATCGGGCAGATGCTCGAAATCGAATCCAGGGCCCTGGTCCTGTACCATGAACACCAGACTATCATCCTTGGCCTGGTAACCGAGGGATACGGTCTTGGTCGCATCGAGACGATTGCCATGATGGATGGCATTGTTCACCGCTTCGGTAAGCGCGATCAGGATGTTGCCATAGCGGCTCTCGTGCACATTGTGCCGGGCGCAGGCTTCATCGATCAGTTTCTCGGCCAACGCGATGTTCTCCGCCTTGGCGGGAAAGTCTATGCGTTGGGTGAATTCCAACTCTTCGGTCAAGGCTCCCATGGGCTGTTCAGGGTCGGTCAAATGTACCGAAATAGGCATTCACCCGATCGCGGTAGTATGGCTTAAGGCCGGGGGGCACCGTGCGGAGCAATTCCGCCTCGCGTGCTTTCCGACGCTGGTAGTCGAAGTATTTGGCAGGATCCGGTGGTGGCTGATCGCGCCCTTCGTTGCTTGTACGCTTATTGTCCTGTTCGCGTTCCCGTTCCGCTTTTTCGTGTTCCAACAGGCGTGTCATGATATCCTGCTGGCGGCGCATGGTCTCAGGGCTCAGGTTCTTGTTCACGATGTCCCTCTCCTGCTTCTCCATCTCCTCGGCCAGCTTGTTCAATTCGTTGCCGGCCCCGCTTCCATCCTTGTTCAGGTCCTGTGCAATGCGCTGCATTTCCTTGCGGATGGCCGCCTGTTGTGCAGCCATTTGCGCCAATTGTTTGCTCATGCCGGGCATGCCCATCCCTCCGGGGTTCTGTTCACCGGGCTTTTCGCCGGGTTTCTTCCCCTTCTCCATGGCCTTCCGCATTTCCTCCAACTGCTTCTGGAGTGCTTCCTGCTGGGCCTTCATCTTGGACATGCCCGCCTTGCCCTGGCCGGGTTTGCCCGGTTTCCCCGGTTTGTCGCAACTGCCATTGCCCTGCTGCTGCATTTGTTGCATCATCTGCTGCAGCGCTTCATCCAGAAGCAGGGCAAGGTTGTTCAAGGAGGTCATGGCGTACTGTTGCTTGTCGGCTGCCATGGGACGGAAACGCTCGTTGGCGCGTGCTTCGCCCATGTAGTTGGTGGCATCGTCCATGTTGGCGTTCACAGCGTTCATCTCGCGGTTCACGATGCTTTCCAATTGGGGTACGCGCTTGCTCAGTGCGAAGAGCGAATCCTCGATCACTTTGGCATCGTCGCGCAATTTGCGCTGGGTACGGCCATGTTCTATGAAGCGTGGATCGCGGATGTTGGTGGTGGTCACTTGGTCCATCAGGCCCTCCTGCTCAAAGCTCAAGTGGACGATGTTCTCCAACAGCTGCCGCAGCGCATCCATATCCTCCTCTTGCTGCTCTTCGGCATTGTTCGCCATCGCACTTTGCATTTGGAAGGCGAGCTGTTCCATCTTCTCGGCAGCACTCTTCTGCTTGTCCGAGGCCTTCTGGTTCTGCTTCTTGTCCAGTTGCTCACTGCTCTGCTCCTGGTCCTTCTGGATCTCGTCCTCGGCACTCTCGGTTTCGGGCAGGTCCATGGGCTGCTCCAGTGCTTCGTTCTTTTCCTCCAGGTCGTCCATGTCCTTGCGCAACTCTTCGAAGGCCTTGTTCAATTCCTCCTGCTTTTCCTTTAGTTCCTCGGTCGGGGTATCACCCTTCTTGCTCTCCTCGCTCAACTTCTCTTGTTCACGCGCCAGGTCCTCCAACTGCTTGGCGATGTCCTCGGCCTTCTGCTCCACCTCCATGCGCTTGAACATTTCCAGGGCGCGGTCCAGCTCCTTTTCCACATCCTCCTGGTCCAGTTTCATGTCCTCGAGCTGTTCCTGCAACAGGTCCTTGTCCAGCTTTTCCATGAGCTCCTCCATCTGCCGATAGAGTTCCTTCATTTCCTCGTTCAGGATGTTCTCGAAGAGCTCCTGCACCTGCTGCTGCTTCTCCAGAAGCCGTTCATCCATCTGTCTGAACTCCCGCTGTTGCTGTTGGGTCTGGCGCAACTGCTCGGTACTGCGTTCGATGTTCTTCTGCAGTTCCTGCTGACGCTCCATCACACTCTCCAGCTTCTGCTGGTCCTGCCAGTTGAGCTCCTTCTTCTCGAGGAGTTCCCGCCGCAGCTTGTCCAATTCACGCTGTATGTCGCGCGCCTCGCGGATGCTTTCCTCCATGGCGCTCTTGAGCGCGTCGCTATCCATGTCCTGCTGATCAGCGAGTTCCTTGAGGGTGGGTGCGGAAAATACCTGGGTGGCGCTGCGTGTGCTCTTACTTCCATTGACGCCATCGTTGTCCCACACTTCGAACCAATGCTCTATGCGGTCCCCGGGCAGCACGGTAAGTCCGTACAACTCCCAACTGTGGAAGAACTCCTGGCGCGTTTCGCGCGGAGCGATCCGCAGTTCCTTGGCTCCGCTGCGCAGTTCCGGCGGCACACTATCGCCACCCTGCACGAAGCGGTAGTGGAACAGCAGGCGCTTGAACCCGTGGTCATCACCGATATCGCCCCGGTAGAACAGGCGCTTGGGGGCCGTGCTATCGGCACGGGTCTCGACCTGGATGGTGGGGTACAGGTCCGGCACCACTTCCACCCGATACTGCAAGGCATCGTCGGCCACGCGTTCACCATTGCGGGCCGTCATGCGGTAGCTGTGGCCGGCCATGAAACGACGCGTGCTCCGGAACAACTGGCCACCGGTGGTCCTGGCCGCAGGTTCCAGCACCAGGGTGGTGTCATCGAACACCAGGTCGAGGCGATCGCTACTGCGCGCATTGAGGTCCCATGTGATCCGCGTTCCTGCCGGCACGGTGACGTCGCCCGAATTGTCGATGGTCTCATCCGGCATTCCCAAGTAATCGGGGAAGTCCAACGCAAGCCTGAAATCAAGCAGCATGGGGTGTGGCACCACACGCAATTCGTGGTCCTCGCTGCGGAAGCCTTCTGCAGTGAAGTGGAAGCTGATATCCTTTTGCACGTTTCGGAATCGATGAGCGAATCGCCGGGCATCCTTCTTGACAAGGGGAATGCGCTGTCCAGCCACTTCCAACTCCACCTGCTGGGGCACCACATCGCCGGTAAGCTCCACCACCACCTCGATATCCTGCTGCTCAGGCACGGTGAGTTCCTCGTTCACAAGCACAAAACGGAACGGAGCTTCGGGGATGAACTCACTACCATGGCGGATGAGGCGCTGTGTGGGACCGGTGATCAGGCTTGGGGCTGCGAAGAGCAGTATGAGCAACACGGCCAAAGGTGGCAGGGCATAACGCAGGTAACGGGTGTTGCGACCAAGATCGATGGCGTTGGTGAAGGGCACAGGCCCCAACTCCCTGCTCCGCTGGGCAATGGCCGCTTCGATCAGATCGCGTTGCTCCGGCGTGTCCTGGGCCATTCCCCGCAACTGCAGGGTGTTCAGCAGTTTATCCCGCACTTCGGTGAAGTGGGTGCCCACGATGCGTGCAGCCTCTTCGTGGCTGATGAGGGAACCCAAGCGGAACAGTTTGACCAGGGGGATCGCCACGAAACGAACGATCACCATTGCCATGGCTGCCAAGGCACCCCAAAAAAGCAAGGTGCGGGCCAGTATCCCAAAGCGACCAAGGTGTTCCAGTAGTGAGACCGCAAGGAACACCGCCACCAGCAGGCCTATGCTATACAGCGCACCCCGGATCAGCCGGTCCTTGTAGTACTTCCGGATGAAGGCGTCCAGCTTGGAGATCAGAAGGTCGTAGTCGGAGCGCATGGTAGGATCTGGGAACAGCAACGCCCGTGCCGGGGGCTTGTTGCACGAACAAAGCTACGGCAGTCGCGGCCGCATGCGTTGCATTACGGGATGCCTCTTCATGACCTACCGCACCATGATCCGCTGGGTGAAGCTCCGTGTTTCGTCCCATACCTGGACCACATACGGTCCTGGGGCCGTATCGAGCATCAGCGCTGCACGCAAGCGGCCCAAGGCGATCCGTTCCCGGGACTCGTACACGATACGCCCGCTCATATCGGAAATGCGCAGGCCTGCGCTGGCGCCGGTAAGCCCGGCGGCCTCCACGGTGAACACACCATCGTTGGGAACGGGGTAGACCAGGATCCCACCTCCTGCAGCTTCCAGCTCGGCGATACCGACCGTGCTGTACATGTAGGTTGCCGTGATCTCACAGTCGTTCTCGGCTTGCACCACTACGGTGTAGAGGCCATCGGCACCAGCGGTTATGGCCGGTCCATTGCCATTGGGCAGTGCAATACCGCCATAGCTCCACACATAGTTGTTGAATCCTGCAGGAACCGAGAGGACCGCCCCGGTCTGGACCACTGCCACCTGAGGGCAAACAACGAGCGTATCGCTCTGGGTCGTGCAACCGAACCCGTTGGTGGCCACCACCCACCACAAGCCGGGGCCTGTGGGGACGACACAAGGTCCGAAAGCATCCGGCACGGTATCGCCATCGAGGAACCAGGTGTAGGCCACCAGGGCAGTATCGGCCACGCAGAGTTGGCCATTGGGCTGCGCTTCCACGACAACCTCCGGCAGGTCGAACACCTCGACCACATCGGTGTCGTTGAACGTCTGCAGGGCTACCAGGTCGATGGTCAGCACACCGTTGGTTCCACCGGCCACATTGAACCCATACGTGGCACCTGGATCAAGAACGATAGCGTAGGTGCCGAGGTTGTCGTCCTGGCTCACAGGATCCTCGTCCCACACGGTTATCGCATAAGGAGGATCCTGCAACGCGATCCCCAGGCCCGACCATGACGTACTGGTGCCCCCGCCGTTCGTAGGACTGGTGTACACGGGGCCATTGGCATTGCTTAGCACAAAGTAGAGATCCGGACAGGTGCCGATGATCGGGGTTCCGCAGTTGCAGAAGGCCTCTTCCACATCGCCACACCAGTTTCCGTTCAACCCGTTCACGTTGACCGCATCGAGCACATAACCCAGTATCGTGGTCTCCAGTTCGACCGTGTAGGATCCGGGCTCATCGAAGGTGACAATAGGGTCCTGCTCCGTGCTTGAAACACCGTTGCCGAAGTCCCAGTCGTAGCTCATGGGCGAAGGGGTGGCATCGATAAGTGCCTCGAAAGCGACCTCCACGCTGCCGCAGCCGGAGGTGGGACCAAAGGTGAAACTGCTGTTGCCACCGCTGCCCGGTAGCACGACCAGCGGTATGGTGAACTGCTCAGGCGCATCGATATCGATGCCCGAAAAGGTGACACCAGCGATGATACTGATGGTGATATCGAACGTGCCAGGGCCAACGGGCGTGCCGCAGATGCGGCCGCAGCCATACTGGCTTTGCTGTGGGAAATAGATGCCATCCGGCGAACTCGTTTCCAAGGTGAGTCCGAAGGGCAGCCCTGTAACGCTGGTGATGGTCATCTGCTGGAAGGTGACATCGAAGCCGGTGCCCGGATCGGTGAACTGGGTGGGCAACCAGAACGTGATGTCCGACTCGTAGAACTCGCCGGCAGTGGCATCAGGTGGCTGGGCGGGACATAACGTGGGGTACGCCGGAGAAGCCGTACAGGTGACCTCGGCCACACAATTGGGGCACTGGGCGAGGGAACGCACACTGACGCACAACAAAGCGATAACGAGGTATCGCGCGGGTAAGGATGGGGTCATGGGAGGTGTATCGTGGTGGTGAAAGATATCCGGAAAGCACATATGCGCAAGGACCCCTCCTTCAATTGCCAACGGCCCACCTTAAGCCCCGACCTTTGTTCCATCAACGTCCGCATCGGCAAACCATACCCTTCAACTCCACCACCATGCGCTACCGTCGCCTCGGCACCTCCGGTCTTCAAGTCTCAGAACTCTCCCTGGGCAGCTGGCTCACCTTCGGCAAACAGATCAGCGATGCTACTGCTGAGAAGCTGATGAAGACCGCCTATGACAACGGGGTCAACTTCTTCGACAACGCCGAGATATACGCTCGTGGCGAGAGCGAGAAGGTGATGGGGAAGATCCTGAAGAAGACCAAGTGGTCGCGCGACACCTGGATCGTGAGCAGCAAGGCCTTCTTCGGCACCGGCGGCAAATTGCCGACCCAGGTGGGTCTGCACCGCAAGCACTTGGTGGAGGCGTGCAACGCCGCGCTGCAGCGGCTGCAAGTGGACTATCTCGACCTCTACTTCTGCCACCGCCCGGACAAGAATACGCCCATTGCCGAAACCGTGTGGACGATGCACCAGCTGATCATGAGCGGCAAGATCCTCTACTGGGGCACCAGTGAATGGAGCGCGCAGGAGATCATGGAAGCACATATGGTGGCGAATCAACACCACCTGATCGCCCCCGTCATGGAACAGCCGCAATACAACATGTTCCACCGCGACAAGGTGGAGGTGGAGTTCGACCAGGTGTACAAGACCGTAGGCCTGGGCACCACGATCTGGAGCCCTCTGGCCAGTGGCATTCTCACCGGCAAGCACCGCGACATCAAGGCCGCGAAAGGCACGCGCCTTACCATGGCAGGACTCGACTGGTTGCGCGAACGCGAGCTCACACCCGCCCGCTTGAAGACCGTGGAGAAGCTGAACAAGATCGCTGATGGTCTTGGGCTCTCGCTGCCGGTGATGGCCCTTGCCTGGTGCCTGAAGAACCCCAATGTGAGCACCGTGATCCTGGGCGCCAGCAAGGAGGCGCAGCTCAAGGAGAACCTCAAGG
Organism: uncultured Chryseobacterium sp.; assembly: GCA_964418285.1. Classification (GTDB taxonomy): domain Bacteria; phylum Bacteroidota; class Bacteroidia; order Flavobacteriales_F; family PHOS-HE28; genus PHOS-HE28. Next base: position 29,270 of record CAYQMC010000001.1, on the reverse strand, counting down.
CGAGCGAGGCGCAGGACCTGCTCACCCCTGAAGTGCTGGCGCGCATCGCCAAGGTGCTGGACAACGAGCCGGAAAGACCGCAGTTCTGATCGAACTTCCGCACCTTGCGGCATGCGTTGGCTCCTGATCGTTCTTGCCTGCTCGGCTTCGCTGTCCAGTGAAGCCCAATTGGACAGCCTGCTCCGCGTGCTGAACAGCTTGCCCAACGACACCGCGCGACTACCGGTGCTCACTGCACTGTTGCGTGCCACGGTATTCAGCGATCCGGATAGCGGTTTGTTCTTCGCAAGGCAATATGTGGAACTAGCGGAGGCCAGCGGGGTGGCCTTGGAGATCGGCAAAGGCCACAATTACACCGGCATGTGCTATTCCGCCAAGGGGGAACAGGATGGTGCCTTGCGACACTACGTAGCTGCCCTATCGCATTTCGAGCAGGGCGATGACCCTTGGTACACGGCCATGGCGCACAACAACGTGGGCAGCGTACTGGAGCACGATTCCCGTTTCGCGGAGGCCACACGTGAATACCGCACTGCGCTGGACGGATTCGAAGCGCTGGGGGATACCGCATGGATCGCCAACGTGGGCAACAACCTGGGCAACATCCACTTCTATGAGGGTGAAAAGGACAGTGCAGTGGTCTACTATGAATTGGCGGATCGCATGCTTACCGAACTCGGTGAGCGGTCATCCATCGCCCAGGTGCGCATGAACCTGGCCGTGTGCTACTTGGACCGAGGCGACCCCGAGCTGGCCCTGGCCACCATTCGCTCTGCACTGGCGGTGCATCCCGTGGGCGAAGATGAGCTGAACCGCGCAAGCCTGCTGATCAACTTGGGCCGAATGATGGATGCGAACGGCATTCGCGACAGTGCGTTGATCCACCTGCGTGAAGGGGTGCGCATCGCACGCGCCAACGGCGGGTCGAAAGTGGCGGCCGATGGTGAAGGACATTTGAGCGAGCACTTCGAAGCGATCGGCCGCATGGATTCCGCCTTGATCCACTACAAGGAGATGACGGCCTTGAACGACACGTTGCTCAATGCCGAACGCAGTGCACAGATCGCCGAGGTGCGCGAGAAATACGAAAGCGGGAAGAAGGATGCGCTATTGGCCGAGCGCGCCGCCGCCCTGGAGCAACGCGCGATCACGATACGGGCCGTGGTGGTGGGTGCGGTCCTGCTGCTCTTGGCGGCTGTGTTCGCCTACCGCGCGTACCGTGTGAAGCGCAAAGCCGAAGGAGAACTGGCCAAGAAGAACGCGATCATCGAGGAGCAACTGAAGGAGAAGGAACTGCTGTTGCGCGAGATCCACCACCGCGTGAAGAACAACCTGCAAGTGGTGAGCAGCTTGTTGAGCATACAAGGCCGTGGTATCACCGATGAGAAGGCGCGCGGTGCCGTGCGCGATGGACGCGACCGTGTGAAGAGCATGGCACTGATCCACCAGGACCTGTACAAGGAGGATGACCTCACCGGGATCAGCATGCCAGGTTATGTGGAGAAGCTTGCGCGCAGCCTCATGAGCAGCCACCAGGTGCAGGCCGATCGCGTTGCGCTGAACATGGAGGTGCAACCCATGACCTTGGATGTGGACACCGCGATCCCACTGGGCTTGATCCTGAACGAGCTGATCACCAACGCGCTGAAATACGCGTGGCCCGACGGAAGGAAGGGAGTGCTATCGATAGCCATGTACGAGACCGCTGGGGAAGGCAACAGTGGCGTTGACCCGCAGGGGCGACCCGCCGATGTGCTGATACTCGATGTGCACGACGATGGCATCGGCTATGATCCGGCTGCACCCCGCAATGCCGAGGGCACCGGATTCGGGCTGAACATGATCAGGTCGTTCTCCTCGAAGTTGGGCGCCGAGCACAGCGTGATCCGGGACGGTGGTACCTTGGCCCGGCTCATCATCCGCAAGTACAAGAAGGTCCAATGAACGCGGTACGCATCATCGTGGTGGAGGACGAACCGCTTATCGCGGAGGACCTGCGCGCCCATCTGGACGAGCTCGGCTACGCCGTGTGCGCCGTATGCGACAACGCCTTGGATGCGATGTCCGAACTGATCACGCATAAGCCGGACCTCTTGCTCCTGGACATCAACCTGGGCGATGGTGCCGACGGCGTCCAACTGGCGTCCACCATCAACGCGAAGCATCCCACGCCCTTCATCTTCGTGACCAGCCACGCGGACAAGGCGACCCTGGATCGTGTCAAGGAAGTGCGGCCAGCCGGGTTCATCATCAAACCCTTCGATGAGAACGACCTGCACACACAGATCGAAGTGGCCCTTGCACGCACCGCCGGAAAGCTGGACGTGAGCACCCAGCCCGAAACCGCCCAACGGAGCGATTTCGTGATCGACGACAGCATCTTCGTACGCGACAAAGGCCGCTTGGTGAAAGTGCCCCTGGCCGAGATCCGGTTGGCGGAAGCGGACGACAACTATGTGACCTTGCACACACCGACGAAGAAGTACGTGATCACCAGCACCCTCGCAGCCGTGGAAGAGAAGTTGAACAGTCCGCACCACGTGCGGATACACCGCAGCTACGTGGTGGACCTCCGCAAGGTGACCGCTGTGGAGGACGGCTGTGTGCGCATGGGCACGCAGGTGATCCCCGTGGGGAAGACGTACAAGGAGGCGCTGATGGCGCGGATCCGTACGCTCTGATCCGTTCACCCAACCCATTCCGACGTTCACCCGATCGGGACGGCACTATACCATGGATCCGTCGCAAGTTCGTGAACCCAAATGTCCACGAAGATGCGTATCCGGCTTGCCCTCCTTGTTGCGGCCATCAGCCTTACGGCGATCGCTGCGTTCGCACAACCCAGTGATGCCCAGATACTGAAGGACATCGCCAGTCCCAAGCAACTCAAGGTGGAACTCTCCAAGGGAACCACCAAGAAGTCATGGAGCGATGCGCACACGCAGTGGTTCTGGGAGCGAGGTGCCACCATCTGGTTACCTGCCGGGATCGCGGAATACCCCAACGCGCAGGTGGTGGTATCCGGGTTCGCCCGCTACCACACAGGCAACCCGCCGAGCTACCGGGAATGGAAGACCACCAACAACACCTACGAAGGCATCCCCACACCTTCGGAGGCGGACATCCTGGCCCATGCGAAAGCGAACCTCAAAGCCTTCCTCAGCTCGTACCGGTACAATAGCATGGTGGACCTGAAGAGCATCCGCGTGGCCGACGAACCGAAGACCGAGTGGCACTCACCATTGTCTTTCAGCATGCAGTTCGAAGTGGTCGGGGATCGGATCGTGAGCAACACCGAGGTGGCCACCGAGACCGTGATCCAGGAAACACGCTTCTACCGCGATGAAGTAAGCGGTCCATGGAAACCCAACCTCATCACCACGCAAAAGGAAACGAAGGAGGAGAACAAACGCACCTTCACTTCGGAGGAGATCCGCGCCATGCCCACCATCGGCAGTCGTGTGGAAGAAGAGCAGGCTGCCGCAGCCTTGGCAGCCTTGGGCGAGGTGACCATCCCGGAGTTCGCGCGTGACGTGGACGTGTTCATGTACACACACAAGCTGCTTCGAGAAAGCACGGCAGAACAGTTCGAGGCCTACCTGATGCGCATGCTTGCGCCGCACCACTTCGTGGAGGGAAGCACGATCCGCTTGACAGAGCGCGGTGCGGACCTGGTGAACAAGGCCGTGAACAACGCTTTCAAAGGAAAAAGCACCTATGCACAACAGTACTGCGCGGATCCCGGCGTGAAGCATCAGCAAGCCGATATGATGGAATGGTGGAACGCCACGCAGGACGCCCACACGCGCATGGCCCTCACCAAAGGTGGCGGCACTTGGAAGAACGGCCAGAAGACCGGCGAGACCTACAAGATCAGCGCGCTGGAAGTGTGGATGCTGACCAGTCCGGATGATATCGCGCGCATCAACAGCTACGAGCCGGGCATGCTCTGCAAGCCGACATCCGGGGCACAGAAAGCGGTGCAACAAGCCACAGCGCCCAACACCACGAGCGGATCGTCCACCACGAACTCCACCTCCAACGGCCCCAACGACATCCTCAAGAAGGGCAAGGGCCTGCTGAACAAGTTCACTGCGCCGTGAAGGCGCTACTGCTCCCCAACGGAACTTCTTCTTCCATTTCAGGGCTGAACTGAACGGACCTTGCACCGTCCGTGATGGTAGCCCCGGACCATGGGCTGCTTGCACCACCGGTGGATGAGTTGAGGAGCGAAGGGAGGCTACGGGCACCCCGGACTTCTTCGAACAGCCGATACCGGGAATGGAGGCCTGTGCCCCGCGTTGCTTTGCAGAGCTGGCCAAGTGCGGGGCAATGGGATCATTGCTGCTGACCGGCGAAGGTCCTCGGGGGACCAATGCTCCACCAAGTCCTGTTCCTTCCCTTTGGACTTACCCTGTGTCGTTCACCCAACAGGATCGGTCGTTCACCCATTGCGACTTGAACTGCGCGATGGTGATGTGGGAATTTGCACACCAAAGCGATTTCGGCCATGTTCTCCCAACTTCGGCACAGTGCAGCGCTCTTCTTGTTCGTGTTCACGATGACCCCGGTGCATGCCCAAATGAGCGGCACGTATGTGATCGATCCCGGAGGTGGTGGTGACTACATTTCCTTCGCGGCCGCCATCGCCGACCTGAATACACTCGGGGTGAACGGTCCCGTGGTGATGGAGGTGGCGAATGGGAGCTATTTCCAACGGGTCGTCGTCTCCCCGATAGCCGGCGCATCCGCGACCAACACCATCACCTTTCGGGGGCAGGCCCTGGACAGCACCCTGGCCAACGTCATCGTATCCACGTCCACCAGCACCACCTTCAACCCGAACTATGCGGTACGGATCAATGGCGCGCAGCACATCACCTTCGAGCACCTTTCCTTTCGACGCGCCGGATCGGCCACCTACGCACATGTGGTGTCGATCCAGGGTCCCGCAGCGGACATCACCTTCCGACGTTGTCGTTTCCAAGGGGTGGTGAACCCAGCTCCGGCACCGGCGAACCAGAACCTGGTCCACGTGGATGATGCGGTGCTGCAGACCGGTATCCGGTTCACGGAGAACCGCTTTGAAAATGGACGCTATTCCGTGTACTGGAGGGGCTCTTCGTTGGCGGATGAGATCCGGATGGAGGGCAATGTCCTGTACAACTCAGGCATCCTGTTCAATGCGGTGGATGGCGGCGTCCATCTGATCGATAATCTCTTCACGAGCAACACGGTGGTCTCCGCCCTCTTCCTGAACAATGTGCTCAGCGATTGCGATGGCGGCTTCGAATTCCGCGGCAATCGCATGTACTCCAACGCTTCAACGGCGCTCCTGATCAGCAACTGCGTAGGCACACCCACGAACAAGGGCCTGCTCGTGAACAACTTCATGCGAGGCACGGGTGCGGCGTGCGTCCTCCAGACCGTTCAGTACGTGGACATGCTCCACAACAGTTGCTCGGGCAGGGTCGACATCACGGGTGGACCAGGCGCGGAGGTCCGTCTGATCAACAATAGTTTCTTCTCGCCCACCTTTCTAGCGATACGAGTGCAGGACCTGACCGCTGTTTCCGAAGCCGACTACAACTGCTATTACCTCGGCAGCGGCAGCTCCTTCGCAACGTGGAATGGAACGCATTCCACGATCGCCGACCTGAACGCGGCCACGGGATTCGATGCGAATTCCAGGAACCAGGACCCGTTGTACGTGAACGCCGTAAGCGATCTGCACCTCCAGAGCGGATCCCCCTGCGCCGGGAACGGCACCCCCCTTGCCAGCGTTACGGCGGATGCCGATGGTGAGCCGCGACCACAGCCGGTGGCCACCATGCCCGATATCGGCGCGGATGAGACCACGGAGTACTGCTTCACCCTGAACGGCACCTACACCATTGGCCCATCGGTGGTTGCTGATTTCCCGTCGTTCACCTCGGCAATCCGCAAGATGCAGAACTGCGGGATCAACGGCCCGGTGGTCTTTGAAGTGGAGGATGGCACATACAACGAACAGTTGGACCTTGCACCGGTGTCAGGGAACAGCAGTGTGAACACGATCACCTTCAGGGGGATGTCCATGGACAGCTCGTTGGTGCGTGTGGAGTGGCCCGCGAGTTTCACTCCTGCGAACAATCACTTGATGCATTGGCGCGGTATGGAGTGGGTCAGCATGGAACACATCACCTTCAACAGGCCCGGTGGGTCACAGTACAAGCGGGTCGTGTACGTGGATCCGAATGCGACCGGCGATCAATACCTGAGGCTTCGGAACTGCGCTGTACTGTACATCTTTGCGACCAACAATAACGGCCATTTGATCGAAAGGGAGAACGGTCCGGGAGAACCACAGCTCGAATTGGAGGCATGTCATTTGAGCGGAGGCTATTCCGCTATGTGGTGGACCACCGGAGGACCCATGGAACACATATCGATCACGGATTGCATCCGCACCACTCCGAATGCGGGATTCTACTTCGCGAACTTCGCTGGAACCTTGACCATGAGCGGCAACCAGCTCGAAGGCCGCGACCAGTTCGCGGTCGCCCTCTCCAACTGTACGGGGCCGTTCACCTTCACGAAGAACAAGGTGCACAGCATAGCGTCAACCACAGCATCGGGCTTGACACTGTACAACGTGGCGCCGTTGGCGCCTTCCAGAGCATTGATCGCGAACAACGAATTCCTCTATCGAGGCCGCTTGGGGATCAACATCGGTGGAGATCTGGAGCGCATCGATGTCGTCCACAACAGCTTCCACATGCAGCGCTACGATGGGTACGCTTTGTACGCGGCATCCGGCACTGGCACCGAGGTCAATGTCAGGAACAATGTGTTCTCCGGCACCGGCACCAACCCTGTGTATGTCACCAATACGGGGGTACAAGGCGATCACAACTGCTTCCATACCACTGGCTTCTTTCCACTGGCGATATTGTGGGGTGGGACCCATACCGACATCGCCACGCTCAGCCTGGCCACCGGCACGAATGCGAACTCGATCATTGCGGACCCCAAGTATTACGATGGGAACAACGACCTGCATGCATACGGCATGGAGATCAACGATGCGGCACAACCCTTCCCCGGTGTGACCACGGACAAGGATGGCCTGCCGCGCGACCCCACACTGCCGGACATGGGTGCCTACGAATTCACGCCCGAGCTCTGGAACGAAGCCTTCAACACCTGTGGTCCGGCCGACCCCATCACCAGTACAGGCGGCGGACAGGACCAATGGATCTACAAAGACCGCAAGGTGGTGGCGCGCTTCAACGACAATGGCCAGGTGCTCGGTACTGTTAACATGAACGTATACGTGAACAACGGCCCGGTGCGTCAAAGCCTCATCGGCCAACACTACCTGGATCGCAACTGGCAGCTCAGCACACAGCTCCCCATCACCACCGGTGCCATCGTGCGGCTCTTCCACAGCGGGGATGAATTCGGCACTTATGCCACGGCGGATCCCGCCGTAGGTGTCCCTGCAGATGCCGGGGTGGCCCATTATGCAGGTCCGATGGAGGATTGCTCCTTGATGAACAACCCACCGGGCAACATATGGACGCCTTTATACCCGGCAGCTCCGGCATTGGAGCCACGTATCCAAGGCAACGGGGGAACGCACGGTTATACCGCTGTATTGGATGACGACGGTGAACTGTACATCACCACCTTCGGTCTACCACTGCCGGTGGAGCTGCTTTCCTTCTCTGCTGAACGTATCACCGAAGGCGAAGTATTGATGCAGTGGACCACCGCCACCGAACTCGACAATGCCGGTTTCGAGGTATGGCGCATGATCGATGGCGAGGTGGATCTCCGACAGATCGCCTGGGTGGATGGCCAGGGAACCACACAACAGCTATCGGATTACACCCACCTTGACCCTAATCCGAGCGATCGCATTTCCTATTACCGGATCAAACAGGTGGACCACAACGGGGAGTTTTCTTGGAGCCCCACAATGGCCGTGCGTGGTACGGATAGGATGACCGGACCTACCATCTTCCCGAACCCGGCAAGCGGAATGTTCCGAATACTGGGCAAGGATGCTTTGCGGCATGTGCTGCTCTTGGATGCCAGCGGGCGAGAGGTCCATGAAATGCTCCCGGATGAGCACTACGCACTGGACGGGATCAGCCCTGGTGTGTACATCGTGCAGGTGGTGTACACGAACGGTATCATGAAGCAGCAGCGGCTCATCGTGGAGTGACCAGGAGCCCCCTGGCCGGGGAATGGTCTGCAAAGGGGTTTGTTCACCAGTTGCCCCGGCCTTTGGCGAAAGCCTCGGATGCGTCCCAACGTGTTCCGAGACTTTCGCTTGGGAACCATTGCTATGCGAAGCGCTTGAGCACCCCCTCCACCTGCGCCATGTAGCCCCCGCCGAAGAGGTTCACATGGACCATCAGCGGATACAGGTTGCACAGGTCGACGCGCTCTTTCCAGCCCTGCTCCAACGACCACTCAGCGTGGTAGGCGGTGTACAGGGCATCATCGGATCCGCCGAACAGCTTGGTCATGGCCAGGTCCATCTCCCGGTGTCCATAGTACACGGCGGGATCGATGAGCACCGGACGGCCTGCGTCATCGCAAAGGAAATTACCGGTCCAAAGGTCACCGTGCAGCAGAGCGGGAGGTTCGGCCGGGAAGAGCCTGTCCAGTTGGTGGAACAGCCGCTCGAAACGAAAGGCCATGCCGGCATCAACGCGTTTGCGGTCCCGAGCCATCTTGAGCTGCGGCTCCAAGCGCTGGTGGATGAAGAAGGAGGGCCAGTCGCGCTCCGGTGTGTTCCGCTGCACCAAGCTGCCGATGTAGTTGTCACGATCCAACCCGAAATGCTCCTGCGTATGCCGGTGCAGTTGTGCGAGTCCCCGCCCGAATTCGGCCCAGAACCCCGGCCCCTTGATGCCACCTTCGACCCATTCGAGCAGGAGGAAGCCGTCGCTGTGGTCCTCACCGTGGGCGATCACCTCGGGTACATGCAATGGCCCGGCTTCACGCAAGCGCTGCAGCCCATCGGCCTCGGCTTCGAACATGCTGGGGAAGCGGTCGGCGCTGTTGGTCTTCAGGAAGAAACGCCCGGAATCGGTCTCCAAGCGCCACGCATCGTTGATGGAGCCGCCACCCACGGGAAAGGCTTCCTCGATGTCCACCGGCTGCCCGGAATGGGCCGAAAGATGCTCGGCGAGCTGTTCGATGAGGGATCCGGGCAGAGGCATGTGGCAAAGGTGCGCCACCTCCTGACCTCGGAACGAAAAAAGGCGGTCCATGCGAACCGCCTTTCGTGGAGAATACCGGAGTCGAACCGGTGACCTCTTGCATGCCATGCAAGCGCTCTAGCCAGCTGAGCTAATCCCCCAATATGGAAACCCGGTCTTGCGAACGGGCTGCAAATGTAAAGAAAGTAGGACACTCCTTCCAAGAACTCCAATATGATGATCATTGGTCGGAATTCCATCCCGGCATACCATCTTGCGCCCATGGACCGATCCATTCCCCACGATCTGTCCCGCCTTAGCGGGATCCTGCACCCTACGGACCTTTCCGTGGCCAGTCGCACCGCATTCCGGCATGCCTTGAAACTGGCTTTGACCACAAAGGCGAAGCTCAGTATACTGCATGTGAGCGATGAGGATCAGGAAGAGGAGGACTGGGGAGCCTTTCCCGGAGTGCGTGACCAACTGGAGCGTTGGGGCGTGCTACCGCATGGCTCCACAATGGACGAACTCTCCGGTGTGGGCCTGCGCATCCGCAAGGTGAGCGCACGTGGTGGCGACCCCGTAGCCGTCTGCCTGGACCACTTGGAACGTCATTCGGCCGATCTTCTGGTGATGGGCACCAGCCAGCGCGAAGGTCCGCTGGGCTGGCCGCACAGTTCCGTGGCCGAGCACTTGGCGCGCGCAAGCGAACGCCCCAGCATCCTTATTCCCCACGATAGCGAAGGCCTGGTGCTTGCCGATGGCAACACCACACTTTCCAAGGTGCTGATCCCCATTGCACGCGATCCAGCTCCTCAAGCCGCTCTGAATGCTGCCATGGAGGTATGCCGCATGTTGGCCAAAGATCCGGTCTCTTTGACCTTGTTCCACGTCGGACGCCGCGCGGAAATGCCCGATGTATTGCCAGCGGATACCCCACACCTGCAGTGGCGTGAGCACGTCGTAGAGACGGATGATGTGGTGCACGGGATCGTTGAAGCCGCGCAAGCGCATGATCTGGTGGTGATGAGCACCCACGGCCGAACGGGTACCTGGGATGCCTTGTTGGGCAGTACCACGGAACGCGTATTACGACGCGTACACTGCCCTGTACTGGCGATCCCAGTGCGCAACTCCTAAACGTCCGATCACGAACCTGCCTCCCGCTGCGCCTTCTTGGCCAGATAGGTGTGGGTGGCCTCCTGCGAGTGTACCTGTCGCTCGCCGTGCACCGGCACCACATACGGGTTGGTCTGTCGTGCATCGATCAAGCGGGCTTTCACCCGATCGCTCCATTGGATCTCCAGGATGTCGAGTACCTCTTGTTTCAACGCAGCATCCAGGATGGGGAAGGCCACTTCGATCCGGCGGTCCAGGTTGCGCCCCATCCAGTCGGCACTGGAAAGGTACACCAGTGTCTTGCCGTTGTTGCCGAACACGTAGGCACGCGTGTGTTCCAGGTAACGGTCCACGATACTGATCGCGGTGATGTTCTCGCTCATGCCCTTCACCCCAGGAACCAGGCAACAGATGCCTCGGACGATGATGCGCACGTTCACGCCGGCATTGCTGGCATCGTAAAGCTTCCGGATCATGGCGCGGTCCTCGATGCTGTTCAGCTTCAGGATGATCTCTGCCGGACGTCCGCTCAGGGCCAGTTCGATCTCCTTGTCGATCAGCTGTTCCAGCCGGGTACGCAAGGTCAGTGGTGCCACCATCAAGTGCTCCTGATGAGGCCGCAGTCGACGGTCCCTCAGGTGCGCAAAGACACCCTCCACTTCACGGGTGATGGATCCACGGGCCGTGAGCAAGGCGGAATCGACATAGAGGCGCGAGGTGCGTTCGTTGAAATTACCGGTACCCAGGTAGGCGTATCGTTTTATGCGCCCCCGTTCGGTGCGTTCCACAAGGCACAGTTTGCAATGCACCTTGAGCCGCTCGTAGCTGTACAGCACGTTCGCACCGGCCTTCTCCAAGCGTTCGCCCCAGTACAGGTTCGAAGTCTCATCGAAACGGGCCTGCACTTCCACGAAGACCGTGACGCGCTTGCCCTGCTCCAGGGCCTTCAACAAGGCATGGCATACCGCAGAGCCGTCCGCAACGCGGTACAAGGTTATCGCGATGTGCACCACTGCCGCATCGGTGGCGGCCTGCTCCAACCAATGGACCAGTGCGCCGAAATCGTGGTAGGGGAAGTGCAGCAGACGATCACCCGAAGCGATGGTGCGGAATGCATTCCCGCCTTTACCGAATGCCGGATGATCGATCGCCGGCCAGGGCACATCACGCAGGTGTGCATACCCTTCCACGGGTAGTTTCATCAGATCACTGAAGTTGTGGTATCGACCGCCGGCCACCACATCCTGTTTGGACAGGCCCAGCAGCGCACGCAGTGCGCGCAACGTGGCCGGTGGCATGGCATTGTCGTACAGGAATCGCGATGGCACACCGGTACGCCGCTTGCGAAGGCTCTTGCGCACCTTGTCCTTGACGTTACCCCCGAACTCCTCGTCCAGATACAACTCCGCATCGCGTGAAAGCTTGACGGCGTGACAGTCCAGCACCTTATGTCCTGCGAAGATCCCTGGAAGGCACACGCGTATGACATCATCCAGGAAGATCACGTCGGTCGAGCCCTGTTTCGAAGGGAGACGCAGGAAACGGCCGGCCTCTTCGGCGGGAATATTCAGGAGTACCAGCCGGTTCTTCCTTTGGCCGTTCTGGCGCAGCCGTACCACGAAGTACAACTTGCGGTCCTCGATGAAGGGTGCGTTTCCTTCCCGCACTGCGGCTGTGTTCAGCAGCGCTGCGATGCGCTTGGTGAAATAGGACCGCACCGCCTTGCGCTGAGCGGCATCGAGCTCGGTCTCGCGCAGGATGCGGATGCCCTGGTCGGCCAAGGCCGGCAACAAGGTGCCCCTGTACAATGCGCCGAACTCCTTCTGCTGTTGGAGTGCCTTGCGGTTGAGCCGGTCCACCAACTTCTCCGGCGGTACGTCAAGCACCTGGCGCACGACCTTGTTCAATTTGCCCAAACTGCGCAATGAAGCGACACGCACCCGGTAGAACTCGTCCAGGTTGTTGGAGTAGATGGCCAGGAATTTCAGGCGTTCCAACAGGGGAACAGCGGACGACCGCGCCTCCTGGAGCACACGCTCGTTGAACGACAACCAGCTCATGTCGCGGTCCATGAAACGCTCCTTGGCCCGCTTGGCCTTGAGCTTTCGTTCCGGCATGGCCGCACGTTTGCGCAGGTCCAGCAGGTTGATGCGTTTCTGGGCACTATAACGACGCTGGGCGTAGGCGGTATGGAACCGGTGTCCACTGAGGTAGGCCAGATCCTCTGCATTCCAGGAACGGGGATCGATGGCTGTACCACGGACCACCTCCAATTCACGACGAAGGAGTTCGCTCCTGGCACGGAAATCCGCCTGCCCCGCCTTGTTGGAATCCGCATCGCGCAATACCTTCTGCAGGGTGCTGCGTGGCTTGGCATCGAACCGAGTGGCCATGATGAGCGAGCGGACACGGGTGATCTCGCGCGCGGATGCACCGTGCTTTTGCAGAAAGTCCTCGGCCAGGCGGGCGCTGTGCTCCTCGTGTCCGGCATACCCCAAGGCGTAGCCTGTGTCGTGGAACAAGGCAGCCACTTCCACCAAGGCGATGTCCGTGGCGGAAAGCTTCATGGCCCGCGCTATGGCGACTGCCGCGCGCGCAACTCCCAACGTGTGCTCCAGGTCATGGAAGACCATGTGCGGGGGCATGCGCCGGGCGAACCAGCGCCTCACGTACAAATGGGTCCGATCCAACAGCTGCTCGTCGATCATGGTGAAGCTTGGGCGACGAAGGTAGCGGGACGCCGAAGAGCTCAGGGCGAACGCATCGATCGGGATCATGTTCACATCCCATGCTACTTGATCTGCCACCCGTTCGGTCGTGGGATGGCGCGTGGATCCCAGTCCATTTCACAGTGGACCTTTGAGGGTCGAACATGACTTGACGAAACTGGATCCTGAAAGGGCACAGGTAATAGAAAAGCACGGCCGTCGTGGGATCCGACCCGAGCGGGGTCACGGATGAACGGTGCTCGGAGATCAGATGTGTTCGCCCTGCCGAGGAGCTTAGGTTACCCCGGCATGGATCCTATCTTTGGCTATCCCTGCGCATGGATGCCGCACCCCTGTACTCGCTGTACGATGCCTTCGCAGGCGATCGGCACACCTTCCTCTACAGCGGGCAGTTCCTGGACGCGCACACCGCACGCTTGATCACCTTGGGCGAAGCTGTCGTTGGCAGCACGGAAGCCGACCGGTCCATGCGTGCACGCTTGGCCTTTGTGCTGGTGGAGGCCTACCAGAATGTGATCCGGCACCGCCCTTCAAGCCTTGCTGGATCATCCTCCCGCGGGTGTCGATGCCTGCTGCTGCTTCGCAGCGCTCCGGGGTTGAACGAGGTCACCACCATGAATCCGATAATTCGCAGCGACGCGGAGGACCTGGTCGCCGAACTCAAGGGGCTCGGTGCCTTGGACCGCGACCAACTGAAGACCCGCTACCTGGAGACCTTGCAACGCGAGGGGCGCACCCGGCGCGGGGGAGCCGGGCTGGGCCTCATCGAAATGGCTCGCCGATCGGGCAACGTCCTGCGTCACAGCTTCACGGACATCGATGCGGAGCACTTGCGTTTCACCCTCAGCCTCGATGTGGACCCCGCCCCCAGCTCATCCAGCGGTGCGGCGGACCTGCAGCGCTGGCATTCCGCTGCTGCGGAAGCAGGTGTGACGCTGTTCTACAAAGGCCTGGACAATGCAGCGGCAGAGGTATCGCTGTTGCGCATCATCGATCAGGAGACCGCGAACGACAGGACCCTCTCAGGGCGGGTCGCCCCTTTGGCACGGGTCGGTCTGGAAGTGCTGCGCTCGCTTGGATCCCAGCACCGGCACAACGCCATCGCCCTGCTCCAACATGAGGGCAGGACGTCCATCGGCCTGCTGGCGCGCTTACCCGTCGAGGACGCCGAGCAGGCGAGCAGGACCATCCATACCATGGGCGATCCACCACGTGGAGCCACTCCTGCACAGCAAGCCATCCTGGCCCTTGCACGAGCGGCCGGAAAACCTCTCCGTGTATCCACCACCCCTGCAGGCGATGGCACGACCCGTATGCTGATCCCCATTCCCGTGGGGCAGCCGTAATCTGCGTACATCTTACCGTTCGTGGATCACCATCGGATCCGACGCAACGATCGGCACGGCTTTGGAGTTCTTAGGGACAAACCTGCAAGCCATGGCCACGCTCTTCCACCGCCTCTCAGAACGCTTTTCCGCACTGGAACGTTGGTTCGATAAACACTTCGGTTGGTTCTTCACCAATGGTATGAAGGAGCAGCAGCAGGTCGAACGACTGCGGCCTAAAGCCTGATGCACACGTTCTTCGCCTCGGTGAAGAAGCGCAACGCATCCACCCCACCCTCGCGGCCCACACCGCTCTGCTTCATGCCGCCGAAGGGTGTGCGCAGATCGCGGATCATCCAGCAGTTCACCCACACGATACCGGCCTGAAGCGCCCGCGCCATGCGGTGACTGCGTTTCACATCGCGCGTCCAGAGCACCGCGGCCAAACCGTACGGCGTGCTGTTGGCCAAGGCCAGCGCATGCTCCTCATCATCGAAGGGCTGCAGTGTTACCACCGGCCCGAAGATCTCCTCCTGGTTGGTGCGGCAGGCGGCATCGAGCCCTTCGATCACCGTGGGCGCCAGGTACCAACCGTCCTTCAGCGGACCCTCCAGCACCACGCGTTCGCCGCCGCAGAGCACGCGTCCTCCCTCCTCTTTCGCCAGCTCCACATAGCTGAGCACCTTCTCCATGTGTTCCTTCGATACCACGGCACCCAGATCGCTCGATGCGTCGTCGGGATCGCCCACGCGCAGGGCCTTCACACGTTCCACGAAGGCTTCCTTGAAACGGTCGTAGATACTGCGCTGCACCAAGATGCGCGAACCGCACAAACAGATCTGGCCCTGGTTGGTGAAGCTGCTGCGCACTGTGGTGGCCAGCATGTCCTCGAAATCGCAGTCGGCGAAAATGACGACGGGGTTCTTGCCGCCCAGCTCAAGGCTCAACTTCTTGAACATCGGGGCAGCCACACGGGCGATCTCGGCTCCGGTGCGTGTACCGCCGGTAAAGGAAATGGCTGTGATCCGCGGATGCGCAGTTATCGCAGCACCCACCTTCGGCCCCAGGCCATGCACGATGTTGAGCACACCCGGTGGCATGCCCGCTTCTTCGCACAATGCGCTCATTCGGAAGGCCGTCATGGGCGTTACCTCGCTCGGTTTGGCCACCACGCAATTGCCGGCCGCAAGCGCGGGTGCGATCTTCCACGTGAAGAGGTAGAGCGGCAGATTCCATGGACTGATGCAGCCCACCACGCCGATGGGTTGCCGGTCCGTGTAGTTCACCGCCACATCGTCCATCAGGTGCGCCTCGCTGGGGAAGTGCAGGATGGCCGTTGCGAAGAAGCGGAAGTTGGCCACCGCACGCGGTATGTCCACCTTGCGTGCCAGGCTCAGCGGCTTGCCGTTGTCGCGCGATTCGTCCTTGGCGAAAAGTTCCAGGTCTCGCTCGATCAGCTCGGCCAATTTCAACAGCACGGCGCTGCGTCCTTCACGCCCCATGGCGTTCCACTTCGGAAAGGCCCGTTCGGCCGCCGATACAGCAGCTTGCACATCGCGTTCGTCACTGTCCGGCAAATGCGCGTGCACGGCACCGGTGGCAGGGGCGTGCACATCAAGCCAGGCGCCGCTTTCGGCCGGGCGCAAGGTGCCATCGATCAGGTTCTGGATGCGTTCCATGGGGGATGTGCGAAGGTATTGCCCCACTGCGAAGTCAACACCAGGGATAACGACCTCGAAGTCTCCGCAACACATCCGATGGCACTGCCGGGACCCGGTCGGGGTGGCCATGCAACATGGATTTCTTTATACCACCCCCACCAACAACGCACCCGAGATCCCCAGCAACAGCATCCCCACCACCACCTGCACCGCCCGGAAGGTGATCTTTGGGATCAGTCTCTTGCCCCACCATGCCCCCAGGAAGGCAGCAAGCGTGGTAAGTGTGAGCAGTGGCCATTGATCCTGTACCAGTCCTTCCGGCATGCGGCGCAGGTAAACGGGTATGCGGGTAAGGTCCACCAGCACGGCAATGGCAGTGCCTGTGGCGATGAAGGCCTCCTTGCCCAGTCCGCTGCGCAAGAGGAAAATGCTGCGCAGTGCGCCTTGGTGGCCGCTTAGTCCGCCGAAGAAACCGCTGAGCGCACCGCCTGGTACCAGCCATTTGGGTGGAAGTGCCCACTTCTTGGCGTTGGGCAACAATTCGATGATGGCGAAGATGGCCATGAGCAAAGCGATCACCGCTTGGGTCGTACTTACCGGTCCGTTCACTCCGGGATAGAGGTAGGGCAGGTCATCCATGCGCATAAGCAGCCGTGCGCCCAGCCATGCGCCCACGATACCGGCGAGTCCGAAACGCAGCACTACGCCGCGATCCACATCGCGCCACAGCAGCCCGAACTTGAACAGGTTGTTCAGCAGGTGTACCACGGCAGTAAGCGCCACGGCCAGTTCCAGCGGAAAGAAGAGCGCGAAGACCGGAAGCAACAGGGTGCCCAGCCCAAAGCCGCTGATGAGCGTGAGCAAGGAGGCCACAAGGGCCACCAACGGGATCATGATATCCTGCACTTCCATGGGCATCCAAGATAGACGGATGCTTGCCAGGCAACCTGTGGGGTGCCCAGCACGGTCTTTGTTGTTACTTTGGTACTCCCTCGAATGAACCTACAACTCCAAGCAACATGTTGATCAAGATCGCTTCACTGGCCGCTTTCGGCCTGATGGCCACCACCACCCACGACCCTTTGCCAGACCTGACCTTGGGTGCCGACCTGCCGGGCGCCACGGTGAAAATGAAGGATGTTTCAGGCAAGGAACTTAGCCTGAAGGATGCCGCCGGAGCCAATGGACTGGTGGTGATCTTCTCCTGCAACACCAGTCCCTTCGTGGTGGGTTCCGAAGGCAGCGAAGGCTGGGAAGGGCGTTACCGCGAGCTGGCTGCCTACGCCAAGCGCATGGGCATTGGTGTTGCCTTCGTGAACAGCAACGAGGCCAAGCGCAACGATGGCGACAGCTTCGAGGACATGCAGAAGCGTTACAAGGAGAAGAACCTGGACGGCTATTACCTGTTGGACAAGGACCATGTGGTGGCCGATGCCTTCGGTGCGCGCACCACGCCGCACGTGTTCCTATTCGACAAGAGCATGAAGCTGGCCTACAAGGGCGCCATCGACGACAACGTGGCCAAGGCCGCTGAAGTGAAGGAGCATTGGCTGAAGCGCGCCATGGCTGCCGTGTCCGCTGGCGAAACGGTCGACCCTGCCACCACGCGCAACACCGGTTGCAGCATCAAGCGCACAGCGCACAAGCACTGATCGTTCGAGCGACATTCTGCGAACGCCGCGACCCATTCTGGGCCGCGGCGTTCGTCGTTCATGTACGGCGGTATCCACCACCTGTTGAAAAGAACATTTCAACCCCCATGCCCTGCACTGTTCCTTTGTACGAAAGCGCAACGGCATGAATGTCCTGTTGATCGGTGGGGGTGGAAGGGAGCACGCCATGGCCTGGAAGATCGCCCAGAGCTCCCTGTTGGACGAACTGTACATAGCACCGGGCAACCCCGGCACGGTGCGCCATGGTCGCAATGTGGACCTGGACCTGAAGGACCACGCCAAACTGCGCGCCTTCCTGCTGGAGAAGCGCATCCGCATCGTGGTGGTAGGTCCTGAAGCGCCCTTGGTGGACGGCCTGCACGACCGCATTGCCGATGACCCCAAGCTGGCGGGTGTTACGGTGATCGGCCCGCGCAAGCAGGCCGCGCAGCTCGAAGGAAGCAAGGACTTCGCCAAGGAGTTCATGTTCCGCCACAGCATACCCACGGCAGCCCACCGCACCTTCGTGAAGGGCCAGCTGAAGGAGGCCATCGAACACCTGGAACGTGCCCAGGCACCTTACGTGATCAAGGCCGATGGCCTCGCGGCCGGCAAGGGCGTGGTGATCACCAGCGACAAGAAGGAAGCGGCATCCACCCTGAAGGACATGCTGGAGGGCGGCCGTTTCGGCAATGCCGGCGAGCGTGTGGTGATCGAGCAATTCCTCAAGGGCATCGAGCTCTCCGCATTCCTGGTAACCGATGGCGAATCCTTCAAGATGCTGCCCAGCGCCAAGGACTACAAACGCATCGGCAATGGCGACACCGGCCCCAACACCGGCGGCATGGGTGCTGTTTCTCCCGTGCCTTTCGCCGACAAGGACTTCATGCAGAAGGTCCACGACCGCATCGCGGCACCCACCATCCGCGGCCTGCGCAAGGACGGCATTCCCTACAAGGGCTTCCTCTTCATCGGGCTTATGAACGTGGGCGGCGAGCCCTACGTGATCGAGTACAACGTGCGCATGGGCGATCCGGAGACCGAAGCGGTGCTACCCCGCCTGCGCAGTGACCTGCTCGACCTGTTCGAGGGTATCGCCACAGGAACCCTGAGCGAAGGCCATGTGGATGTGGACGACCGCACCGCCGTTACCGTGGTGCTGGCATCGGAAGGCTACCCCGGCGATTTCGAGAAGGGCAGACCGATCGCGGGACTGGAGCTGGTGCGGGACGCCTATGTGTTCCAAGCGGGCACCGCCATGAAGGGAGATCAGTTGGTGACCAACGGCGGACGTGTGCTGGTGGTAACCGCTTTCGGGAAGGATCTGGAGCATGCCATCGCATCGGCATACCGCAGTGCGGCGCTCATTGCCTACGAAGGGAAAACGATGCGGAGCGACATCGGGCACGACCTGATCCGCGTGCCAACGGTGAAACCGAACGTGCAGAAAGCCTGAGCTTAGGCCAGGGTACCGTTCTGCTTGGCCTTGCGGTCGTAGCGGGCCTGCAACATCATCCAATAGACCAAGCCCAGGAAGATGACCACGGTGAATGCCACAGGGGGCAACCACCCCAATGCAGGCAGGATGGTGAACGTTGCTTCCAGAAGTTGGGCGATGGTGAAGGAGATCTGTTGCATCGTGCGTAAGCTTGGGGCCGCACAAAGATAGACAGTACCCCTTACCCACGGAACACCATGTTCGCTCAGGCTTTCCGCAGCAACCGACCCGCCGTTTTGCTGGCGTTGCTCCTGGTGGTACCCGCCATTGCGCTTCCGGGCATCTGGCGGATGGATGTGTTGCACGGCCCGGCGATGCCCTTCTACCGCTTGGTCGTATCGGTGACCACGGGGATTCCCTGGCTACCCGGATCGTTGGCCCTCATGGTCACTGGCCTATGCGCCGTGCAGTTGGCATTGCTGGCCAACAAAGCGGAATTGATGGGCCAGCGCACGCACCTGCCAGCCCTGCTCTTCCCGCTCCTGATGGGTGTGTCGTCCCAAGGGCTTGTGCTTGAACCAGCCCTGCTGGGCATGCCCTTCGTGCTGGCAGCGATGGGGCGTATCTGGTCCATCGCGGGTGGCACCAAAGTCTTGGCAGCCTTGTTCGATGCCGGCTTCCTTCTGGGCCTTGCGGCCTTGTTCCACCTTCCTTTCGCCTTCCTGCTGGTGGTGGCCTGGGCCTCCGTGTCGGTGATCAGGCCTTTCCAGTGGCGCGAGTACGTCCTGCCGATCGTGGGCGTTGCGCTTCCGCTGTACTTCGCCTGGGTGCTGCACAGCTTGTCGGACGCCGGGGCCTGGCAGCCCTTGTTGACGGTCCTGAGCGGCCTGCCTGTCACAGCACGCAGCCTTCATGTGCCAGCAGCCTTGCACTGGGCGATACGTTCGGTGCTCATCATCATGGTGCTGGTATCCCTGCTCTCCTATACGTCCCTCTACCAGCGTGGTGTCATGCGCGAAAAGAACCTGCAGGCCTCGTTCATGGCCTTCTTCTTCGCGTCTGCTGTTCTCATTGCGCTCAACGAGGTTGTGGAAGGCTCCTATCCGGCCGTATTGCTGGCCGCTCCCCTGGCGGTATTCGCAAGCCACGCCATCCGTGGTACGCGTCGTGCCTGGCTTTCCGAACTCGCGGTGCTGGTTCTCCTTGTATCGGCACTCTGGGTGAATTGGAGTTGAACATTCCTCTCTTGACTCTCGGGCGTCAGATCGATGGGCTTGGATGTGCTCCAGTGTCGGGCCTTCAACCCTAATTCCGCAGGCGAGCCATTTATTCCACGGCGTTGCCATGCACTGCCATGCACCGGGCCGTGTGTCCTTTATGCAAGGGGTGAACGTGATCGGTCCCGGAGGGTGGGACCGCCGAGAATTCCGTGATCCTTCTTGCGGATCAGGAAGTGGGAGTCCACGGCCGATCCATGCATTGGCCGGGCACACTGCCTACCTTTGCGCCACCATTGTGGCTACCATGCCACAAGGTGGAAAGCATGAAATTCGGTGTTGTCACCTTCCCGGGATCGAACTGCGACGAGGACATGGTGCAGGTGTTGGAAGCGCTTCCGGATAGCACGGTCGAGCGCCTCTGGCACAAGGACCACGACCTGAAGGGCGTGGACATGGTGGTGCTTCCCGGTGGATTCTCGTACGGGGATTACCTGCGCAGCGGCGCCATCGCACGCTTCTCTCCGATCATGCAGGAAGTGGTGTCCCACGCCCAGAAAGGTGGACTTGTTCTTGGAGTCTGTAACGGTTTCCAGGTCCTGTGCGAAGCGGGGCTATTGCCCGGCGCATTGCTTCACAACGATGGGCAGAAGTTCATCTCCAAGAACGTTTTCATCCGCCCGGCCACCAAGCGCACCGCCCTTACCAGCGCGGTACCCGACCGCGCCTTGCGGATACCGGTCGCACACGGCGAGGGCCGCTACCATGCCGATGCTGCCACGCTGAAGAGCTTGCACGAGAATGACCAGGTACTGTTCCGCTACTGCGATGCCGATGGCCGCATCAGCGAACTGGCCAATCCCAACGGGAGCAAGGAGAACATTGCCGGGGTGTGCAACGCCAGTCGCAATGTGTTCGGCATGATGCCGCACCCCGAGCGCGCCGCGGACGAACGCCTGGGAAATACGGACGGGCGTTCCTTGTTCGAATCCCTGTTGAGCCTGACCACGGCTTAACGTGCACGGCAGAACGCCGGCCGGATCAAGGCACCACGATCCTGAACAGGGGCCGGACACGGGCGTATTCCGCCGGATCCACCATCACCTGCGGCCCTTGGTCTGGCGACCCTTTCCACCCAACGAACTCCATATCCGTGGCAGGTACCGCGCGCAGTTCCAGCGGCACCCTGCTGAAACAGCTGATCCGCTGTCTACCGGCAGGCAGGACACATCCGTTCAAGTAAACGGTGCCTTCGGTGGCCTCAGGCACATCCACAGCGAGCGATCGAAGCTTCCGTCCGCTGTGTTCGGCAAGATGCTCCATCACATACTGGCTTCGCTCGGCGATGAAGTTCCGCATGCTTTCGCGCACCAGGGAAGGGTGTGGACCACCGAGGTCGGGTTCCCAGCGGTCATGGTCGGCCAGCAGCTCGGCTTCATGTGCAGCATGGATACTATCGGCCAACGCAGTGGCATGCTCAGGCATGAATGCCGTGGCCTGAAGCACCACCATGCGTGCAAGGAGACGCATCTGCAGCTCCGGGTGGGCCAGCAGTTGTGGCACGTAAGGCGCTTCGGGCATACCGGCCGCACACATGGCCTCCACGCTGTTCAGTTCCACCGGACTCCATAGGTCCATATCGTAGAGGATCCAGCGCCAGCGCCCGCCTGTTCGGCGCGGGCGGTAGCAACGGACGTTCAGGTCGTGGTCCGGGCGCCCGGTCCACAGATCCAGACAAGCCAAATCCACCAAACTGTTCAGGTCCATAAGCTCCTCCAAACTATCCAAGGGCGCCGAACGGAACAAGGCATCACGGGCATGCATGAAATGCGCATCGCTGCCACTGATCGGCACGTGGCCGGGACCGGCCAACACATCCACCGCTTCGGCCCCGCTGATGGCTTTGCACCAAGCGGCATCCTTCGGCGGCAACCAGCGGTAAAGCCCCCAGTAGTGACCATTCAAATACAAGGCAGTAGGCGTCGAAACCTGCACATCCACAGCCAATGCGTGACGTTGCACGATGGTCTCGATGAATCGATTGCGGAGAAAGGCGAAGGGCGAAGCATCGGCACGCAGGATGGCTTCATCGAAGCGCCCCCCCTCCGCCAAGGGAATACCTGCCTCAGGACTATCATACCGACCTCGTGTGTATAGTTTGAATGAACGCTTGGCCGATCCCCGCGATCCACTTCCGCTGATCCGGATGCCCACGTTGATCGGGTCGGTATCCCCAAGACCGAGCAAGGCTTGACGCTCCCACGCTTTACCGCTGCGGGTGTTGTTCGCAAAGCGGCCGGGTGTATCGATCCCCATGCTATCACCATGCAATGCTCCCGGATCCATGGCAAGACATGTGATCGCTTCCTCCGAGGGGATCCATGGCAGGGTGATCATGCACTCCCTGCTGGGCAGGGCGTCGTCGGCCGTGGCCTTGAAACGCATGACCGAACCCAGGGGAAGGGTCATTGGCCCTTCGGGCAGCGCGGCTGTGGTGTCCGTGACCGGAGATCCATCCAAGGTGTATCTGACGACACCTCCAGCCTGTGCTTCGGCACACACACGGATGCTTCCATCCGCAAGGGTATCCAACCGGAGTTCAGGCGTATCAAGACGTCGGGTCCGCAGAGCCAGCAAGGAGTTGGCCTTGCCGGGCGTGGGATCATCGGCATAGCCCCAGCTTGGTCCACCGTCCGGCATGCGGGCCATGCTCGACCCGTTCGGTAGGTCCTGCCACGTGAACGCGTCCAGGATGGTGACCCCATCCTGAGCAACGAGCAGGACCGAGCCTGCATGCTTGGACAGCTTGAAGCCGATGTGTTGGATACCGCGCTTGGGCTTGCCATCACACCACAGCACCAGGAAGCCTTGGGGCGCAATGATCAAGCTGTGCTCGAAGCGGTGCTGGCGACCGGCCACCACGAAGCGCATCCCTTTGAGGTCGATGGAGTGCGCAGCAGGGTTGTAGAGTTCGATCCAGTCCGGTGTATCTCCCCGATCACCGGTAACGATGCTGGAGTTGGATGCCTGCAATTCGTTGATGCGCGGTGTCGCTTGTGCCAAGGCACCCAGGCCCAGCACCAGCATGCAACAAACAACCGTCGATCTCACCGGCCGAAAGTAGGTCGATCCCTGTCGCAGCCGAGTTTCGTTCAAGGCTCCCCGACCAATTCAAAGAGTTCCTTCAGGTCGGGCGTGAGAATGATCTCCGTGCGGCGGTTGCGCGCCCGGCCATCGGCATCCGTGTTGCTGGCAACCGGAACGAACTCGCTACGGCCGGCAGCCGTAACACTTTGGGGTCGGAGGTCATGGTCGACCGTAAGCAGGCGCACGATGCTCGTAGCCCGGGCAGTGCTCAGTTCCCAGTTGTCCTTGAATCGTCCACTGGCGATGGGAATGGAATCTGTGTGACCTTCGACAAGCACGCCGATATCGCTGTTGGCCTTGAGCACCGTGGCCAGTTGGCCGATGGCCTCCTTGCCTTTGGGATCGACCTCGGCACTGCCACTCTTGAACAGGAGTTTTTCGCTGAGCGATACATACACCTTTCCGTCCTTCTGGGTAACCGAAAGTTCATCGCTCTTGAAATTCACCAGGGCATCGGCGATCCGCTTGCGGAGTCCGCTCAGTGCAGCCGTCTGGGCATCGAGACGACGGTTCAGGTCGTCCATGCGTTCCACCTTGTCCAGGAGTTCGGCGTCCTTTTGGGAAAGCAGTGCTTCGCGATCGCGCAGGCTTGCTTGTGCGGCTTCGCGTTCCTCCTCGCTGTTCGCAAGCCGCGCTTCGGTGGCCGCCAGCGCGTTCTGCAGTTGGGTCCGTTCGTTCATCAGGCCCTTCACCTGTTCCTCGAAGCCCAAACTATCGGCCTTCAAGCGTTGCACATGGTCGGTGGCGTCAACGAATTTCTTCTTGGCCACACAGGATGTAAGCAGCAGCAATGTCGCAGCCAGCAGGATGAGGAAGGGGTTGCGCATGGGTCTTGGTCGGTATATGTCGAAAGGTACTCTAGTGTTGCCCGAGCCCGCATTGCTCACCCTTCCATTCCAGTTCGATGGTGGCGTGTTGGATACCCAAGGCATGCAACTCCTTGCGTGCTTGTGCCTTGGTCGCCCAGGCCTGTTCCAGACCCACATCGTCCAGAACAAGATGGATGGTATGCACCACAAAGTTACCGTCCAGTGTCCAGGTGTGCTGGTCGTGCAGGTCGATCACCCCGGGAATGGCGAGCAGTCGTCCGGAAATGGCTTCGAGGTCGATGTCCTTCGGAACTTCCTGCATGAGGATACCCGTTCCCTTGCGGAACGTACCGATGGCATTCACCAGGATGTACATACTGATGGCCATGCTGAGCAAGGGATCCACGATGGCCCAGCCGGTGAGGTGTATGACGATGGCACCCCCGAGCACGGCCGCCCAGCCAAGCACATCTTCCAGCAGGTGCAGGTATGCACCACGTTCGTTCAGAGTGCTTCCTCCGTGCAGTTTCCACGCAGCCAAGCCATTCATGACAAGCCCGAAGACCGCAAGTCCCATCATACCGGTAGTGTGGGGCATCACTGGCTCCCACAAGCGAGGAACGGAAACGGAGAACATGAACACAGCACCTGCCATGAGGACCATTGAGGTGAGCCAACCACCCAACATGCTGTATCGGCCGTATCCATAGCTATATCGGGCATCCCGCCCCTTGGTGGCTACACGTTGCAGGTACCAGGCTGCTCCCAGCACAAGACAGTCGCCCGCATCGTGCACGGCATCGGTGAGCACCGCAACACTTCCGGTCCATAACCCGCCCGCCAGTTCCACGCCCGTGAATGCCAGATTCAGGAAGAATGCGGTGCGCAGTGCACCAGCACCGGCCGCATGCACATGGCCGTGTGCATGTCCATGCGAAGGCCCATGTGCATGCACATGCTGGTGTACCATGCCGCTAAGGTAGCTGTGAGCACTGCCGAGCCAAGGCTGGTGTAGCCCCGTATCAGCAGGCGCTCATACCGCGCGCCTCGACTGAAAAGCGTGCAAGAATTCCTTGGTCGGCCGGGACCAACTCATCCAAGGACAGCAACCGAACAACAGCATATGCAATCAACATCCACGTGTTGATCGACCGCGAGAGATCGAGCTGGCTTTCCAAGTCTTCGGCTTATCATTGTATCAACCACATCCCCCCTACTTCTTGAAAGCACAATACGCATTGGCGCTTCTCGGTCTAGTGCTCATTCCGGGCGAAGCGAGACCCATATCGGCATATGCCGAGAGCTTTACCACACCAAGTTCCAACACGTGGAGCTTCGGGAGCGGTGTGCCCATCAATACCTCGCCATGGAGTACCTATACCAATGGCAACCACGGCTCCCGCATCACCAACGGTCGTTTGGAGGTGACCAACCGAAGGAGTTCTTCGGCCCATGGACAAGGCTTCGCCTATGTGGCCTGCGGCGGCCCGGGGTCACAGTACGACAATGCGGTATACAACCCCGTGCTTGGAGCCAATGGCGCCCTGATCACGTGGACCTTCAACATGCGCAAATCCCCTTCCAACGCCACCACGAACGGGGGCTTCGATTGCAGCAGCTCAGCGAACCAGAACGGACGGACCATCGGACTTGGCTACATCCTTGCGACCAACTCGGCAAGTGGAATACTGAGTGCCACGAACAACTGTAACCCCAACGGCACCTCAATAGGGTACGCGGTACTGCACGGTGGTACCAACAGGATCCGTTTGGTGCGGTTCGAGAACGGCATCCACAATGGCAGCATCACCAACATCGCCGAATCCCAAACGGTGAACTATGCCAACTACCACAGTATAAGAGTGACCTATGACCCCACTACCGATACTTGGACATTGGCTGTGCGCAGCGATGGAACAGGTTCGTTCGCCGACCCGAGCGCTGGCTCCTACCCGTCTACTGCCACTGGCGTTGATGGCACGCATACGGGCGTTGCACTGAACTTTACGGGGGGGTATTTCCAAGCGGGGTGTATCGGCAATTGCGACGACGCCTCATCAGGCTACATCGCCTTGTTCGATAATGTGAACGTGGACGTGGCCTGCGTGCCGCCAGCAGCGCCGGGTGCGATCGCGGGTATCGCCCTTGTATGCCCCTCGGACGAGGGGAGTTACAGCATCGACGAAGTGGTTGGTGTGACCGATTATGCATGGACATACAGCGGAACCGACGTAACCCTGGACCAGGTTGGAACGACGGTGACCATCACCTTTGGATCGAATGCGACAAGCGGCATGCTTAGCGTTGTCAGCGTTGGCGAATGCAACAGCAGCGCCAGTACCTTGGACATCGTCGTGCAGGGACTTCCTTTGGCACCGGGTGGACTTGCCGGTCCCTTGGTCATTTGTGCCGGCGAGGAGGCCACATTCAGCGTGGATCCGGTAGGCGGCGAAACCTATGATTGGACGCTGCCAACGGCGTGGAGCGGCGATGCGGAAGGCGATTCCATCGATGTAATAGTGGCCGCCCCGGGAGGAACACTCACGATCGTGGGCGCAAACAGTTGCGGAGAAGGCCCTGCTGCTTCGATCGAAGTGACGGTGGTACCACTACCCGATGTGACCTTGGACGAATTCGCCCTCCTCTGCCTATCGGCTCCTCCACTGTCACTAACGGGAGGGGCACCCGCCGGTGGCACCTATACCTTCAACGGTGTACCCATCACCTCCTTCGACCCGGTGGTGGGTCTCGGTTCCTATCCCATCGAATACACCGTGGTTGATACCAACGGTTGTTCCGCATCCGCCATGCAAGTGCTTGAGGTGGATGCCTGCGCAGGCATCGCGGAGCACAGTGTGCTCGACGTGCGCGTACACCCCAATCCCGCTTCCGGTGGCGTGTTGTACGTGCATGCTCCGAGCCCAGGCTCCCTGACTTTGCACGACCCCACTGGACGCATCGCAGGGCAAGCCAGTTACGGTGCACAGCAGGGCCGCTCGACGTTGTCGGTGCAAGGCCTATCCGCTGGTACTTATGTATTGGTCTTCCAGGCCATTTCGGGGGAGTTTGGACACACACGCATCGTGATCACCGACTGACCGGAAAGACCAGCACCGCGCGCACTAGCTTGTCATGTGACCGCACGCCAACGTTGAATCCACTATTCTTCCCCTACCCGAAAACCGACCTCCACACGTTCAACCAAAGTCCAGCACGATGAAAAGGATCTTTACGCTTCTGAGTATGGTATTCCTGGCACTTGGCGTCAGTGCCCAAGCACCTGCCAATGACGCATGCGCCGACGCAACTATCCTTGCCTTGGTAGCCAGTGGTACTTGTGCGAACGGCACGGTACAAGCAACAACTGTAGAGGCCACTTCGGAAGGTGCTGCGCCAACCTGTGATGGCACTGGAACGATACAGGATATCTGGTTCTCTTTCAATACAGCAGGATTCGAAGGTCCTTACACCGTGGATATCACGGCAGGCACCATCGGGCACTGGGGTATGCAACTGTTCCTGGGAGGATGCAATGGTGTACTCGTCGGTTGCTACGGTGGCTCACCGGCATCAACGATCCTACCCGGTCTTGTGGCGAATGGGGACTATACCATACGCCTGTTCACGAACACGGACCTTGGTGCCGCTGGTGATCTTGGCATTTGCCTCAGTGCGACAGAGATCGATTCGGACTGTGGTGACACCGTGTACGACGAAGGAGGACCCAATGGGAACTACGCAGGCGGGTTGTTCCCTTACCAGGAAGTCTACACGTACTGCCCTGACAATGCTACACAAGCGATCAACCTTGTATTCACCGCGTTCAATACAAGGGGGGAGGATATCGTTCGTGTCTACAACGGTCCGGATATCAATTCTCCATTGCTGGGCACCTTCAGTGGCAATCTGAATGCGAACCTCCCAGGCTCATTCCAAAGTACGCACCCCACAGGCTGCATCACACTGCGCTTCAATTACAACAGTCTGTTGGTCACCCAGGCCGGATGGGCCGCGGACCTTACATGCTGCCCGCTGCCCGTGGTGGTGGTGACACCCACCTCCAATTCTCCGGTGTGCCAGGGTGGCACACTGGTGCTGGACCCAGGCCCCACCAGCGGAACATCTTTCGTTTGGACTGGTCCCAATGGATTCACGAGCACCGAGCAGAACCCCGAGATCCCTGGCTTCGATCTCGCCAACGTAGGCGCCTACTCGGTGACAGCCAGTGCAGGAGTCCCCGGCTGCTCATCGTCCTCGACCTCCACCATTGCAACGGTGACATTGCCACCCACCGGGCTCAATGCATCCGCCAGCGAAACACTCCTATGTGGTCCTGGCAGTGTGGACCTAAGCGCCCAGGCGACCACGTCCATCGAGGCGCTACAACAGGGTTTCGAGACTTTCCCTGCCACAGGCTGGGGTACCAGCGGCAACAGCGTTTCCGCAGCGACCAACACGGAGTACTTTGCAGAAGGACAACGATCGGTGAGGCTGACCCATGATATCGATGCAAGCGGTCAGTACGGAATGACCACCGATATCAACCTGGCACTTACACCCAACGCGGTGTTGAGCTTCCAGCACATCTGTGGACTGGAGCAAGGCTTCGACTACGGTTTCGTGGACTACTCCTTGAACGGAGGAAGCTCCTGGTCGCCCTTGCCGGCCAACGCGTACCAGGGTGTGAACACCTCCAACTTCACCGGCGGCAACGTGCGCTTCTCCCGCAATAGCGTTAGCGCATGGCAGAATCAATTCACAGGTTCCGGTTCGACGCCTGGAACAGGCCCTGCAACAGCCTTGTGGCAGTTGGAGACCTTCGACCTTGCGCAGTTCGCCTCGAGCACATCGTTCCGGATCCGTTTCCGGATCACCTCCGATGCCTCGATCAACTACTATGGTTGGCTCATCGACGACGTACGGGTGAATGGGGAAGCCATCCCCACCTATTCGTGGTCATCGGACCCTGCCGGTTT